>CAYMFF010000009.1:0-54497 GCA_964389575.1 uncultured Chitinophagaceae bacterium | reverse complement strand
ACTGGTTAGTAATAATTAAAACGATAACCTACGCGAATTTCAAAGGCCGCACGTGGTATAGTTTGATTATTTATCAAATCTTCTTTTTCAATAATCGGTTCGGTTTCTGGAAGTATGGTATAATCTGATTTTTCGCCTTCTATACCGCCATTTACATAAAGTGCAACGTTGGCGGCTACATACCATGGCGAATAAAAATGATAAAGACCGCCTAGCTTGAGGGCGATACCCATTCCTTTAAATCTTTTATAGTTGTAATAGGCCGATCCAAAATTACCACCCTCATACACACCTTTGGTATTCAATCGGGTATACGTAAAATCAAATTCAGTAAAATAATTAAAAGTGTACAAAATTTCTTGTCGGAAGAAATGACGAACACCGACCAATGCCATCCATTGATTATACTTTAAGTTACCCGTGAATTCGTTCAAGGTATCAGTAGATTTTTCTTGATAATTTCTAGTGTTGCCTTGCAAGCCAATTACAGCATAGGTTCTGGGAAACATTTGGCGCTGTACATTTATTCCAAATTCACTAATCGGTTTAGCAGAAGTCGTTTGACTATTATGTACTGAGCCGATAAAATTAGTGTGAAATTCTACCAAATGTTGTTGTGCAAAAGACGGAATACTCGCGCCAAAAAGTATGAATAGGAAGCAATAAAAAAGCTTGTGCATGAATAATAGTTTCTAGCTCGAAGGTACTTGAATAATTGCTATTCATTTTCATATATTTGTCAAATATGGATTTAAATCTAAAAGGGAAAACAGCATTAGTTTGTGGAAGTACACAAGGAATTGGTTGGGCCAGTGCGCAAGCGCTTGCGGCCATGGGTGCTCGGTGCATTTTGTTTTCACGCAGTGCAGATAAACTTGAAGCGAGAGCAAAGGAACTAGGCGAACAACATGATTTTATCGCTGCTGATTTTTCGAAGCCTGAGGAAGTAAGAAAAGTAATGGATGATTTAGTAGCTAAAGAAAACATTCATATTCTAGTAAATAATACTGGAGGTCCTCCGGCGGGAAAAATATCAGAAGCACAAACTGATGCTTTTTTGCTTGCCTATAATCAGCATTTAATTTGTAATCACATTATAGCCACTGCAGTAATGGAAGGAATGAAAAAGGATCATTATGGACGTATTGTAAATGTGATTTCTACATCAGTAAAAATTCCATTAAATGGTTTAGGGGTTAGCAATACAACTCGGGGCGCTGTTGCAAGTTGGTCTAAAACGATGGCAAACGAACTGGCCGCATTTGGAATTACCGTGAATAATGTTTTGCCAGGAGCTACAGAAACCGGCCGTTTAAAAAGTATTATTGAAAACAAATCTAATAAACTTAGTAAAGAGTACAGTGAGGTAGAAAAAGGTATGTTGTCTGTGATACCAATGAATCGTTTTGGGCAACCAGAAGAAATCGCGAACATGATAGCATTTCTTTCATCACCCTCGGCATCTTATGTCACAGGACAAAGCATTTGTGTAGATGGAGGGCGAACAGGTTCAATTTAGAATGTATTATTAAATAGTAAAAACTACTATGTACGAGATAAAAAATTATATCAATGGCGAGTTTTTAAACCCAACAAAAGGTCAATCCGTTGAGAACATAAATCCTGCTACTGGTAAATCTATCGGGACGATACCCATGAGCACAGCATCGGATGTGAGCTATGCCGTTGAGGCTGCTCAAAAGGCATTTGTCAGCTGGAGTAAAACCACAACAGAAGAACGTTTTCGTATCATGAATAAAATTGCTGATGCGATAGAATCAAAATTGGATGAGCTTGCTTTAGCCGAAACAACTGATAATGGTAAACCATTAAAATTAGCAAAGCGAGTAGATATACCCAGAGCTGCTGATAATATGCGATTTTTTGCAACGGGTATTATGCACTACGCATCTGAAAGTCATAGTATGGGTGACCGAGCAATTAATTATACCTTGCGCGAACCGATTGGTGTTGTGGGTTGTATCTCACCTTGGAATTTACCTTTGTATTTATTCACTTGGAAAATTGCACCGGCCTTGGCCGCTGGGAATTGTGTTATTGCTAAGCCAAGTGAAGTGACTCCGGTAACGGCTTTTTTATTTAGTCAGATTTGTGCCGAAGCTGGACTGCCAAAGGGGGTTCTCAATATCTTGCACGGTGATGGTGTTCAGTGCGGAAGTGAAATCGTGAAGCATCCAGATATTAAAGCTATTTCTTTTACGGGTAGCACGAGAGCAGGTTCTCAGATTGCCAGTGTTGCATCCCCTATGTTTAAAAAATTATCGTTGGAGCTGGGTGGTAAAAATCCAGCCTTAGTTTTTGCTGATTGTGATTGGGACAAAATGATGAAAACAATTATTCATTCATCTTTTGCAAATCAAGGTCAAATATGTCTATGCGGCAGTCGGATTTTGGTAGAGAAATCTGTTTATGAAAAGTTCAAAACTGAATTTATTGAACGAGCTTCAAAATTAAAAGTGGGCAATCCGTTGGAGGATACTACGCAGCAAGGTGCTGTAGTTAGCAAGTTACATTTTGATAAAATATTAAGTTGTATTCAATTAGCCAAAGAAGAAGGCGGTGATATTTTATTAGGTGGCCAGGCCGTGAAGTTAGATGGAGAAAACGAAAATGGATTATTTATTCAGCCAACTATAATAGAAGGTTTAGGACCGGATTGTAGAACAAATCAAGAAGAGATATTCGGCCCGGTGGTCACACTACAATCTTTTGAGAATGAAGAAGAGGCCTTGCAATTAGCGAATGCGAGTGACTATGGTTTAGCTTGTTCTGTTTGGACACAAGATATCAGCCGAGCTAATCGCATGGCGCAACAAATTAAAAGTGGCATTATTTGGGTAAATTGTTGGTTGCTTCGTGATTTGCGAACGCCTTTTGGTGGTATGAAAAATAGTGGAGTAGGTCGCGAAGGCGGTTGGAATGCTTTGAACTTTTTTACCGAACCTAAGAATGTTTGCGTGCAGATTTAACTTAAGTGAAAAGTGAAAAGTGAAAAGTGAAAAGTGATGAAAAATGTGTGCGTCTAAAGTGTTGCAAGACAGAATTTTTGGACTTACAAATTAGGACTCTTGTCATGTTGTCCCGCCTTTGGCGGGATCACTTTCCGCGAAAATTTATTCTTGTTTAGGAATTTTAAATAAATGAAAACATGTCAATTGAAATTACAAGAGCTTCAAATAAGGATGTAGAACTCATCTCTCAATTAGGTGCCCAAACCTTTGATCAAGCGTTTAGAGGAACCTGTACAGATGAAGATCTAGAAGGCGTATTACAAGAGTATTACAACGAAGAACAAGTAACCAAGGAGTTGAATGATGCTGATGATTACTTTTTTGTACTTTATCAAAACAAGGTAGCCACTGGCTATTCTCGCATTCATCTTGGACGTAATGCTGAAAAGCATTTTACTGACAAAAAATCTGCTGAGCTTATGCGCATTTATTTCTTAGAAGAATTTCATGGTAAAGGCCTGGCTGTTCAACTATTAAATTATTGTTTTGATTTTCTTCGAGAGAAGGAATACGAACAAGTCTATCTCAGTGTGTGGGAACATAATCACAGAGCAAAATCGTTTTATGAAAAACATGGTTTTAAGGACACCAACATTCAAAATCCTTTTCCGTTGGGAGAGACGCCTCAAATGGACTACTGGTTTTTGAAACAACTGTAGGAATTCGTTAACCAACATATTGCTTATTTTAGCTTCATGCGATTTTTAGTAGCCACCGTGCTGTGTTTTTTATCGATTGCGCTCAATGCGCAATATGCCTTTGAGTTGGAAGTAGAGTACAGCACTCAAATTGGTAACACAGATAATTATTCCGTAAGCGGAAATTTATTGAAGGGTAAAATTGAAAACGGAAAAAAGTATTACCTAACCAGCGGTGCTGAGTTTAAAGTGATGAATTTAATGTCGGCCACAACGGCGACTTCGGTTTCTAAAACAGTAGCACCACAGCGAGTCAGTGTAGGAATCATTAGTAAGAATTTTAAGCCTGAGCAAAAAGTTGTTTTGAAAGGAATTGCAACCCAGCCAAGTTATGGTGGCGAATTAGTAAAAACGTATGCCAATCAAATACCGCCTGGAATGATGCAGGTTAAAATTAACGGCATGCTTTTTAAAGCAAAGCAAATTAGTAAACCCATACGAACTAAACTCGGCGATGTGCTGGATATGTTTTATAAAACTAAAAGCGGTGGTGTTTTTTGGCTCCAAATTGGTAATTTAAGCAAAGTTGAAAATCTTCCATTGCGGATTGTCTCTGACTCAACCTTGGAAATTACGGATACGCCGTATTGCAAAGTTATTTTTATGCCGGACGGTTTTCTGCCAACACAATTACCGAATAATTATAAAGGATATGAAGATAAGTTTGGTAAGTCAAGCATTCTTATAACTCGATTGAAGAAATTTACTTTTCAGGGTACTATTGAATTTGCTGGCATACTACAACCAAATTCAAAAATAAAAGAAGAAAATCCTGATGCCCAACCTATTAAATTGACTGACGGCCGAGTAGATAAATTCTTGTGGGATGAGCATTAGTTAAGCCTTCAATTCTAGGTTTTTAAATTATTCATTTGCTTCAGTTGTAATTAGCAATTTATTGAACGATAAACAAAAATGCCACCTCCAAAGAGACGGCATTTCTGCAACTATGAACAGATTAGTTTAAAGAACTCTTTTTAAAAGACTGGTGTTTCCACTCGTCATATTAAAACTGAGCTCTCTTCTTTGCTCGTGGTAAGACCACGGGCAAACTCTTTATAGCGCCTGCTCTTTTAACGCCGATATACATTTTTTTATTATCCTTACTCTTACTTATTTCACTAGATAATTCATTTATTGAATTCACTTCTTCGCCTTCAACCGTCATGATTTGATCGCCTTCTTGTATGCCTGCTTTATCTGCAGCACTATTGGGCTTCACGCTCATTACTTCAAGACCGTATTCATTTTCTTCTATTTCAATGCCTAATTTAGGCGTGGTTTCATTGCTTGAAAAAACGTTGAAACTTCCACCGGGCATATCAAACATTTTCTCTAAGTCTTGAAAAGGCAAGGAAAAACTTCCCGTACCTGGTATCTGAGAAAAAGGAGTTTTATTCATTTTAGGAGCTTCTAATTGTGCGATTAGTTTATCGGCTTTCCCATTTCGTTCAATTTGTATTTTAATCTCATCGCCTTTGTCATGCTCCTTTATTTGATCTACTAAATCTTGACTTGTTTCTATATTGGTGCCATCGATAGCTATAATAATATCACCTTCTTGTAAACCAGCTTTTTCCGCAGCAGAACCTTTTACTACTTCCTTTACGGCAGCGCCAGGTTGTGCATCTTGTGTACGAACACCCAGCATAGCTTTTCTGCTCATACTCTCAAATGATTTACGCTTCATATTAAAAGGGATATCCATATTGCCTAGGTCAAATGGTAGTTCGTGTTTTTCGCTGGTCGTGTTTTTTTTCACGATTTTGATTTCAGTATTTTTATTCAAATCAGAAACCTTTTTCCCATCCACAAATAGTTTCCCATTCTTGATTTCTATTGTCGTTTCACCTTCATTGTTTTTGTCATCTAGGATGATGCTTTTATCACGACGAATAATTTCTTCATTATTGGTTTGAGCAAATGATTGTGTTGTGTAACAGATACAAATTACGCTGACTAAGGCAAGGGCCAATTGTTTCATTGTTCTTTAAATTTTTAATTTAGAAAACAAATCTATTACGCCTTATTAGATTCATAAAAAACAGCACCGTTAAAAGTGACCTAAGTTTGTGTTAAAACAAAAAACGCTCGGCAAAAAACCGAGCGCTCTTTTTCTTGTTGTAAAATGATTATTCCGTTTCTAAATGGCTAGCGAGTTCACCCAATTCTGATGATTCTTTTCCAGCAAGATCATTATAAAACAATGTCATGGCTGTATTCATGTAAGGAGCCAAAACAAAAAATCCAAGCCCCGCCGTTAATATGCACAATAATGCCCAGCCTATAAAACTTAAGCCGAGTATGAAGTAATCCATTCGGTGTCCCTTCATCATTTCATGACTTTTTTGCATGGCATCAACGCCTTTAATGTTCGGGTCATCGCGCATGATTCTAAAAGTCTGACTTAAGGCAATAGCCGCAATGATACCTGGTACGATAAGCAATACGACACCTATGCCTACTATTAGTCCAATTAAAAGATTGGCAACAAAAGTGTCCACAAATCGATCGAATCCTTCAAAAAGGTTTTTAAATTCTTTCGGTTCTTCGCGAGAAAGGTTTAAGAAATATGAGGCTAATCCATAGGCCAAAGGTCCGCCAATTACGAAGGAAGCTATTTGACCGATAAACGGTACAAAACTGCATCCAGCAACAATTGCGATATATATGAAGAAAACGACTATAGCTTCGCCCCAGTTATTGTTTTTTAAGATAGCTAAAGCTTCGTCTTTGTATTGTGTTGGTGTTTTTGTAACTGTCATAAGTTTTTATTTTAAAAAGGTTTTTTGATTATTGGAATTGTTCAATAGCTTCTCGGATAGCATCTGGATCTCCACTTAGGATTACATCAAATCCAATCATAGCAACTAGCACTAAAAAGAAAACTAGATAAATAGCGGATAGAATTACGCCTATTATAGCACAAACTCTTCCAGCTTTTAAATTACTAAAACTGCCCGGTGTATAAGACTGTGGATTCGCATTATATAATTTAAAGTCTTTACTCGCTAGTACAAGAGCGATAATACCCATGATTAATCCTGGAATACCATAAAAGCAACAGCCAAGGATGGATAATATTCCCAATACGAGAACAGTTGTTGCATTTGATAATGCGGATTGTTTTTCAGTGTTAAGGTGGTCCATAGTTTTAATTTTTGTCCAAAATAATACGAGAATAGTCAATTACCAAAATAATGCGAACTGCTTATGGCGAACGGTTTAAATTAGCTGACCTGTGGCAATTTTGTAGGTATAATGAACAATGATAATAGCGACACAAATTATAAACAACCATTTTATAATTTGACTGCCTATCTGAAATTTAAAATACAAGTGAAGTGCGGTAAAAACCCAAAGTGCTATCATTGGAATAGTGGCAGGATAAACAGCCAAACTCTCGGTTAATTTACCATCTAGCAAAAAAACAACACTTCGTTGGAAGCCACAGCCCAAGCAGTCAATGGCAAAATTCTTTTTAATCGGACATTCGATTAAAAAGTCTTCTAGGTTTGCCAATAGTGCCATATTTTAATAGGCTTTCGCGAATAATACGCGTTCTTTACTGGCCTTGCCCGTAAGGATGCATTTGCCTTCCTCCTTTTTATTATCCAGTGGAATGCAACGAATCGTAGCTTTTGTTTTTGCTTTTATTTCGTCTTCAGTTTCAGCTGTTCCGTCCCAATGTGCACTTACAAATCCACCTTCTTTTTCTATTAAATTTTGAAATTCTTCCCAACTATTGGCCTCACGAATATTGTTATCTCGAAATGATTTTGCTTTCGCATGAATATTATTTTGAATGTCAGTGAGCAAATTGAAAATATAATCAACAGCACCGTCTACTTCTTTACTTTCTTTTTCGTCCGTATCGCGACGGGCAATTTCAATAAGATTATTTGCCAAGTCGCGCTCTCCAATTGTAACACGAACGGGAACACCTTTTAATTCATATTCCGCGAATTTAAAACCAGGTCGGACATTATCCGCGTCGTCAATTTTTACTTTGATTCCTTTGGCTTTTAATTCTTGTTGTATGTTTTTGGCCAGCGCCAATACTTTTTCTTTGCCTTCGTCTGTTTTAGTGATGGGTACAATCACTACTGGATAAGGTGCTAATTTTGGAGGGAGCACTAATCCTTTATCATCGCTATGCGCCATGATTAATGCGCCAATTAAACGAGTACTCACACCCCACGAAGTGGCCCATACATGTTCTGCTTCATTATTGCTATTCATGTAGGTCACATCAAACGCTTTTGCAAAATTTTGACCAAGAAAGTGCGAAGTACCAGCTTGAAGTGCTTTGCCATCTTGCATAAGAGCTTCAATGCAATACGTTTCTTCTGCTCCAGCAAAACGCTCACTTTCAGACTTTAATCCTTGAATAACTGGCAATGCCATCCACTCTTCGGCAAAAGTTGCGTAGATACCATTCATTTTTTCGGTTTCTTCAATCGCTTCTTCTCTGGTAGCATGGGCCGTGTGACCTTCTTGCCAAAGAAATTCTGCTGTTCGCAGAAATAAACGAGTGCGCATTTCCCAGCGAACCACATTCGCCCATTGATTTACCAAAATGGGTAAATCGCGATAGCTTTGAATCCATTTTTTATAGGTATTCCAAATAATGGCCTCAGAAGTAGGTCGAACTACTAGTTCTTCTTCCAATTTTGCCTCAGGGTCCACCATAAGTTTTCCTTCATTGGCTGGATCGTTTTTTAGACGATAATGAGTTACCACCGCACATTCTTTAGCAAACCCCTCTGCATTCTTTTCTTCCGCCTCAAAAAGACTTTTCGGAACAAAAATGGGGAAATAAGCATTAACATGGCCCGTGTCTTTAAACATTTGGTCCAGCGCATCGCGCATATTTTCCCAAATTGCGTATCCATAGGGTTTTATGATCATGCAACCTCTCACAGCACTATGGTCTGCTAATCCAGCTTTAATGATGATATCATTGTACCAATCGCTGTAGTTATCAGCTCTTGCGGTAATTCCTTTCGACATATTTTATCAGAAAATGATTAAGAAATCAAAATAAAACTTTTTTAACTTATTAATTAAACTTTTACCTCACAAAAGAGTCTCTAGTACGTAAAAACAGTAATACAGAACGAAATGAGACAAGAAAAAATAGATAAAAATGGCGCAAACGCTGGTTTTAACAATTGTTTCAGCTCGGATTTTTCGAAATGTACTACTTTAGTTAAAACCCAAACGAACTCCGAAATTGTCACTGATTTTCGGGCCAGAACAAATTTTTTAGACATGAAACGAATAATTACACTTTTGATAGCCATTTTATTTATGGCTCCGGTTGCTTTGCAAGCTCAAGGCTTTGATGACGTATATGACACACCAACGGGTGATGAACAAACCTACGAGCAACGATTAAGAGGAAATGATAGCCGAAACTTTGATAACAATCAGCAACGTGAGTATCGTGACAATGATGGCTATGATGATGGAACAATAGATTATGATGATGACGAATATTCTTATGCGTCGCGCATACGTCGTTTTAATCGCCCAGGTTGGAATTTTGGATATTTCAATAGTTTTTATTGGGATCCGTTCTGGTGGGGCGGTGGTTGGGGACGACCAGCAGCTTTCATTGGTTGGGGTAATCCTTATGGCTTTGGCGGTGGCTGGGGCATGAATCGTGGCTTTGGCAACATGGGAATGGGCTGGGGCTGGAATAACTGGTGCTGGAATGGCGGTGGTTACGGTTGGGGTGCACCTGGCTGGAACTACTTTGGTGGCTTCGGCGGAGGCTGGGGTAATGGTTTCTGTGGTTTCAACTCTGGTTGGGGCTGGGGTAATCCATACTTTGGTGGAGCTGTTGGTGGCTGGAATAACTTTGGCTGGAGAGGCAACCGTTGGAATAGAGGTGGTTTCCGAAACGGGTTCAATAATGGTTTCAATCAAGGATATTGGGCAGGACGTAATAATCGAAACTTTAATTATGGTCCACGCAGATCATGGAATGCACGATCAAACAGCAATCGTCGTTTGAATACGAATTCTAGATTATCTCGTACCTATGGTGTGAACCGTAGCATGAATGCACGCGGAGCTCGAACTACAGGGATTCAAACTGGCATTGGTCGTACCGGTATTAATAGTACTTCACGAAGAGCTACTAATAATAGACTGAATAACGGTACAATACGTTCCAATCAGAGAAATTCAGGAACGATTCGTAATAATAGAGGAATTTCTTCTTCTCCTTCTAGAACGGGCAGACCTTCTAAAACGACTCGTTATAACTCGATAGACAGAAATCAAAATTCTCGTTATAACCGAAGAAATTCCACCCAGCCGAGTAATAATAGAACAACACGTCCGAATAGAATACAGTCTTCTCCTAATAGAAGTACTCGGCCGAATCGAATGCAATCTTCACCGAGTAGAAATCGATCTTACTCGCCGAGCAGAAGCACTAGACCGAATAGAACACAGTCTTCTCCTAATAGAAGTACTCGTCCGAATCGAACGCAATCTTCACCGAGTAGAAACCGTTCTTACTCGCCGAGCAGAAGCAGAACACAATCTTCTCCAAGTAGAAGCACGCGTTCAACACGAAGTCAAAGTACGCGCTCTTCAAGAAGTTCAAGACCAAGCAGGTCATATTCTTCGCCGAGCAGAAGCAACAGCCGTTCGTACTCTTCACCAAGCAGAAGCTCGCGCAGTCGCTCTTATTCTTCTCCTAGTAGAGGAAGTAGCAGATCTTTTGGTGGCGGAGGAAGAAGCAGTGGTCGTCGCCGATAATAACAATACCAATTTAAGAAGGCATCTAAAACAAGATGCCTTTCTTTTTAATCAATTGAAATTCAAAATAATTAAACTATGTACAAAAAAATCACACTTGTATTGGGCGCATTATGCTTTGGTTTATTTGCCCAAGCTCAAGACGAAAATGATGCCCTTTTATTAGGCAGAACGTATCAATATGGAACTGCTCGAAACTTATCGCTCAGTGGAGCAACTGGTAGTTTGGGAGCTGATTTTGGTGCGATTAATAATAATCCTGCTGGTCTAGGACTATACAGAAAGTCTGAGTTTTCTTTTACTCCGAATGTATTAGCTATTAAAACAGACGGAGAATATCTAGGAAGAAATACAACACAAAATGAGGCCAAGTTCAATTTTAATCAAGCGGGTGTGGTTTTTTCAAAGGCCAAAAAAGGACGTACTTACAAAAGGAGCAAATGGAAAACATCAAATTTTTCTCTTGGTTTTAATCGCTTAGCCAACATGCACGCTGATTATACGTACAGCGGTAGGGATAATACAAGTTCCTTTGTAGAAAATTTTTCGGAAGAAATAAATAATGCTGGTGGACTAACCAATGATGCATTGGAAGTGATAAGCGAAGCAGCTTATGGGGCGTATAATACATTTTTAATTGATGGTGACATAAATGATAGCTCTCGAGCCGCTAGTTATGTGCCTTTTGCTGGTGGACTAGATCGATCAAAAACAATACGCAGAAATGGAGCGATTAATGAATTGAACTTTAGTTACGGTGCTAATTATAACGAAAAAGTATTGATAGGTTTTTCTATCGGTTTGCCCATTGCAAATTATAATCAAACTGAAATCTTGACGGAGGATGATGCCTCTGGAGATACTGACAATGATTTTGATTATGTAGATCTAGTTGAGAATGTAAATATTCAAGGGAATGGTGTAAACTTAAAGCTAGGAGCCATATTTAAGCCGAATAATTCATTGCGATTTGGATTGGCATTGCATACACCGACGTGGTATAGTATGACCGATGTGAGTACGATTGCTATTGAAGCCAATACGGAAAATTTTCAAGGTGTAAGACGATATGATCCAGATCAATCCAACCTTTTCGAATATCGATTTAATACGCCTATGAAAGCGATTGCCAGTGGTACGGCTTTGTTTAAGAAAAAAGGTTTTATTAGCGCAGACGTGGAATGGGTTAATTATGATGGGATGCAATATCGATACGACAATGGTTTTGAGGCTGCAGAATTGGCGGTTAATAACGCGATAGAAACAACATTTAAAGATGCATTGAACATTCGTGTGGGTGGTGAGATTCGTATTGATCAAATGGCTATTCGCGCAGGTTATGCGATGTATGGTAATCCTTATGAAAACTATAACGAGGGAGCAGCACACAGCGGGAGCTTAGGTTTGGGTTATCGTAGTAAGAATTTTTATCTTGATATCGCTGGTCGTTATCTATTGTCTCAAGATGTAGATGCTACGCATACATTGGCTCGTAATGTAAGTATTCCAACGGCTAATATTCGTGCGAATAATACGCAAATTTCTATGACGGCCGGTTTTAGATTTTAAGCACTACGAAAGTTATATAAAAAAGGTCAAGAATTTTCTCGACCTTTTTTGTGACCAAGCTAACAATAGAAGATTTTTCTTTGCAAAAAAATGCAACGGAAATTTTTAAAAGGAATCTTATGGGTCAGCTTGCTACTTTTTGTAATAAGCAATGTGGTTGTTTACAATCATGCCTATCGTTTTACGCATTTTTCTGAGACAGAAACTATACGACCCAAGAAGCCGGAGGAATTAAGTTTACAAGAAAAACTTGTGGCACTTTTTAAAGGAGTCAGTGTACCAAAACCCAAAAATCATTTGACTCCTCAACGTCCCTTTAATGTCATTCATCTACAAAGCCATGAAAAACTAGAAACCTGGGAGGTACCTATAGAAAACGCCAAAGGAGTAGTTGTTCTATTTCATGGATATATGAGTTGCAAGGCTAATACAATGCCTTACGCTAGTGCTTTTCAACAAAGAGGGTATGCAACATTGCAAGTGGATTTTATGGGTCATGGCGACTCCGAAGGATTAGAAACAACCATTGGTTTTAAAGAAGGATTAGACGTAAAAAAGGCATTTGATTTTGTGAAAGAAAATTACCCTGAACAAGAAATTATATTGCATGGTTCTTCAATGGGTGCCGTAGCAATTATGAAATCGATTGAGCAATATGAAATAAAACCAGATAAAATTATTTTAGAATGTCCCTTTGGCTCAATGCTCGAAACTGCAAAAGGGAGGTTTGAAGTGATGGGATTGCCCACGACTCCTTTTGCACAATGGTTAATTCTTTTTGGAGGTTGGCAAACAGGCTTTGATGCCTTTGCTCATAACCCAATAGCGTATGCTCAGAAAATTAATATACCTACTTTACTAATGAATGGTGCTAAAGATTCACGTGTTTCTCGAACGGAAATAGATGCTATTTTTAAAAATGTAGCAGGAGAAAAAATGCTACGTATTTTGCCAAACTCTGCACATCAAATTTATCTAACCAATGATAAAATCATTTGGGATAAAGCGGTAGATGTTTTTTTAGAAATGGGTGGTTAATCTAATTTGATTGCGTGACATTTAACTTTTGGGATATCTGCTTTGTACATTTACAATTCATGAAAAAATATTGTTTCCTTTCATTGATACTAATTGTTTCAGTTTCGGTTTCTGCCCAAAATTATTTACAGGATAGTGTGAATATTAAGCGAATGTCCAATTATGTTTTATCCAATGCGCATGGTTATGAAGATTTGCGCTATTTATGTAAGCAAATTGGTCATAGATTAACCGGTTCACCGCAAGCTGCCAAAGCTGTTGAGTGGGGTAAGAAAACCTTAGAAGATGCAGGCTGTGATAATGTGTTTCTACAAGAAGTCATGGTGCCTCATTGGGTGAGAGGTGAAGAAGAAGCATATTATGAAGTGAATGGAAGAAAGTACGGAATGAAAATTACTAGCCTGGGAAATGCCGTTGGCACTGGAGAGGCAGGAATTAAAACGCCGATTGTGATGGTGAATGATATTGATGAATTTAATCGTTTACCTGAAAGCCAAGTTCGTGGTAAAATAATATTTTTCAATTATCATTTTGACCAAACAAATATTAATACATTTCATAGTTACGGACCATGTGTTTTTTATCGTTGGGCTGCGCCGAGTCGAGCTTCTGCAAAAGGAGCGGCCGCCGTGGTAATTCGTTCAGTTTCTTCTGCCTATGATGACGAGCCTCATACCGGCGTATTATCTTATGATAAGCGCTATCCGCAGATTCCAGCAATTGCTGTGGGCAATACAACCGCTGATAAGTTAGTGGCGTTAGTAGAGGGCAACAAGAAGCCAAAAATTTATATGCGCACAACTTGTAAAATGTTGCCTGATGTAAAATCGTATAATGTAGTCGGTGAAATTTATGGAAGCGAAATGCCCAAAGAAATTATTTGTTTTGGCGGTCATTTAGATAGTTGGGATGTAGGAGAAGGTGCACATGATGATGGTGCGGGTGTAGTACAATCTATTGACGCGATTCGTACGTTTAAGAAGATTGGAATTCGACCGAAGAGAACCATTCGCTGTGTCTTGTGGATGAATGAAGAAAACGGTGCGCGAGGAGCAAGAGTTTATATGGAACAGGCAAAATTGAAAAATGAAAATCATATTCTCGCTATTGAAAGTGATGCCGGTGGTGCCACTCCTTATGGGTTTGGAATGACGATGTCCGCTCTCAAAAAAGACAAAGTGCAGTCTTGGAGGAAATTATTTTATCCTTATAATATTTATAATTTTTCGCGCAATGGCGGAGGTGTAGATATTAATCCTTTGCACAAAGAATTTGATACACCTACCATGGGCTTATTGCCCGATGGACATCGGTATTTTGATATGCATCATAGTGATAATGATGTTTTTGAAAATGTGCATCGTCGAGAATTGTGCATGGGCACAATTGCGATGGCCATGATGGTATATTTAGTTAGTCAACACGGTTTATAAGAATATATGTTGACATCAAACGAAGTCTTACACTTTGCACAAGAGGCCTATCCGGAAGCAGCCGTGGTGGACATAGAACAACTGGCATTAGCGGGGTCGGATCGTTTATATTATCGCGTGCGCAATGGTGTGAATAGAAGTATTATCGCTACACAGAGCGATAATATTGCAGAAAATGAACGCTTTATTTTATTGGCAAATTACTTTGAAGATAAAGGGATTTCTGTGCCAACGATTCTTGCCATTCACCCTGATAGAAATTTGTATTTACAATCTGATGCGGGTGGTTATTGTTTGTTGGATATTGTAAAAGATAAAGGACACACTGAGGATGTTTTTTTACTATACGAAAAAGCATTGGATGAGTTAATCAAATTTCAATTGTGTGCTAAAGAAGAAGAGTTCACTTCTTTATTTGAAGCATCAGCTAGTTTTGGCTACGATCAAATTTTATTTGACCTACGTTATTTTAAAAATAACTTTGCCTTGAAAACGGGTGTTGATTTTGATGACGATAAAATTGAAGCCGAGTTTGATTTGCTAGCGCAGTCGTTGGATAAAGAAAAAAGCTTTTTTATGTATCGTGATTGTCAAGGTAGAAACATCATGGTAGATGATACAGAACTTGTTTTCATAGATTTTCAAGGAGGACTTAAAGGTCATCCGTTGTATGATGTGGCGAGCCTGTTGTGGCAGGCGAAAGCGCAAATTCCAACTCATTGGAAAGAAAAATTAGTTCCGACTTATCTGGAAAAATTTGAAAAGCGGGCCACTTCAATGAATGTTGAAATTGATAAAGAACGATGGTTGCAGGATTATAATATGCTAACGCTTACTCGTTTGCTGCAAGTGTTAGGGGCTTATGGATTGCGTGGTTTGATAGAAGGCAAAGAACACTTTATTAGCAGTATTCCACTTGGTTTGCAGAACATTTCAGAGTGGTTGGCGAGTAATGAATTGAATCAATACCCAGAGCTAAGCTCGGTAATGAAACATATTTCAACAGAAGAGTTTATTAAAAAATTTATATAATGGAAGAAAAAAAATTAGTAATACGTGTAAATAGTTTTAGCTATAAAAAAGGCGGTATCCCAGCAGATGATAGTGGAAATGGTGGTGGCTTTGTTTTTGATTGTCGTGGGATTTTAAACCCAGGTCGAATAGAAGAATATAAAAAACAAACTGGAAGAGATGAGGGAGTAATTAATTACCTGCAAGAAAAAACGCGGATTCATGAATTTTTGGATTTGATTCATGCTACGATTAGTATTACAGTAGAAGATTATATGGAAAGAGGTTTTGAAAACCTCATCGTGAGTTTTGGTTGCACAGGAGGGCAACACCGATCAGTGTATAGTGCAGATCAGACCGCTAAATTTCTTAATGAAAAGTATGGTGTAAAAACCATTGTTCATCACATAGAACAAGAAAAAAAGAATTGGATAAATTAGCTTCGAGCAAGCTATAGTAGAAGGGATTCGAGTGCTTCTTGCTTGACTTTTTGAAGAATCTTTACTATCTTGAAGATTGAATCCCCCTATGAAAAATAAATTTCTTCTTCTAGCCTTATGTTTTGGAGCGTGTTCTGTCGCGTTGCAAGCTCAAAGCTTTGATTGGGCGAAACAGCTAAATACCCCATCCGGTAGTGCCACGGTAGTGTCCGCCGATTTAGATAAGAATGTGATTTCAGCAGGTTATTATTATGATTCTATTGATATGGATCCAGGGGTTGGATTTAGCTATGCTACTAATTCAACTTCACTTTACACTAGCTTTCTTTCCAAGTTAGATTCTAGTGGAAATTATGTTTGGGGAAAGGTTTTTCAAACACCTGGTGAAGTGAGGATTATCGATATTGACGTAGATCAGCAAAATAATATTCTTGTAGCCGGTCAGTTTATAGATTCAGTAGATTTAGATTTTGGACCAGGCGTTCAAATGTTTCAAGGTAGTTTTTACTCGGTGGAACACAGTATTTTTGTTGCAAAGTATGATCCGTCAGGCAATTTCATATGGGGTAATGTTTTAAACACATTTGGCATTTCCTTGACTAATAAACTACACGTAAAAGCTATAAAGGTGGACCCGGCCAATAATGTTGTGCTATTTGGAGACTTTACTAGTGCCGCTGATTTTGATCCTAGTCAAGGCATTTATGTAATGAACAATACAAACTTGTTTGGCGATGAAGACCAATATTTATTGAAAATGAGTTCTTCGGGAAATTTTCTTTGGGCACGACAATGGGGGGCTAAAGGCTTTTGGAACACCACTTGGTGGAGTAGCTCGAACATGTTGGATATAGATCAGAGTGGTAATATTTTCTTTCCTTTAGGCTTTACAGATTCTGTAGATGTGGACCCAGAATTGGGCATCAACTTCGTGGCGAACCAAGGGTTGGTGGATGTAAGCTTATTAAAAATCTCACCTAGTGGTTCGTTGGTTTGGCACCGCGAAGTAGCGGGTACTGGCAGTGATTACTGCAATGCTCTTTCAGTAGATCCGTCGGGTAATATTTTTTACTTATTCAATACGAGCACTAGTTCTATTGATGTCGATCCTGGCTCCGGACAAGTATTACTAAACCAATCATCAGGCTGGGCAAAAGCAATTCTAAAATTTAATAATAACGGAAGTCTGCAATGGGGAAAAGAAAATTTACCGGGTTGGAGTAATGGTTGGTGGGATGAAGGAATTGCAGCAGATATTTTTGGCGATGTATATGTCTATTCAAAAATATCACCGAGCTTTCAGAATAACCTTTGGGATTTAGATCCGGGGCCGGGTATTTTCACGGTCAGTAGTGCAGGGATCACTGATATTGCAATCCAGAATTTGGATGGAAATGGAAACTTTATCTGGGGAGGAGTAATAGGTGGAAATAGTCAAGATTATTGTTTCAGCTTAGATGTTGATCACGCCGAAGGCGTCTATTTTACGGGTTATTCACTTCAAAAAGCAGACTTAAATCCATTCGCAGATTCAGCTTTCTTCTTTTCAACAGGATACAGCACAGATCCCTATATTTTGAAATTAAAAAGTTGCAACAAGTTTAATCAAGTTGTTTTTCAAAGCTGTGATAGTGTGTTTTATGATGGTCAATATTATCTTGCTGATACGATTATAGAAAGCAAGTTTACATCGAGTACAAATTGCGATAGTGTTTTTTCTGTGAGGATTGATGTCCATCCTTCGTTTTACGATACCTTGGTGATTGATACTTGTAAGTTTTATGTTTGGAATGGTACAACTTACATTAACTCTGGAATATATTCAAGTTTGAATAATAGTGTATATGGCTGCGATAGTAATCATGTTTTAGATTTAACGATTCAGGCTGGAACAACACAAACTGTGAATTTGAGCGATTGCGATAGCGCTAGCTTTGGAGGAGTATTTTACAGTTCAACCGGCCAGTATCAACAACAGTACACTAGTTCTCAAGGTTGTGATAGTAATTTCTTAATCAATTTTACCCAAATTATAATTGATACATCTGTTGTCTTTGCAAATAATACAACACTTATCTCAAATGCAATTGGGGTGACATATCAGTGGATAGACTGTAGTACAATGCTTCCTGTTCCAGGAGCTACTTCGGCTACGTTAAATACAATGCAAGCTGGTAGTTATGCTTGTATACTTTCTCAAGGTTCATGTGTGGATACAACGGGATGTTATAATTTATCGGAGGAACCCAATTTGACAAGTGGTCATAAAATTTTGTCTCGACTATACCCTAATCCTTCAAAAGATATTTTTCATTTAGTATTAAGCAGGAATTATAAAAATGTAGAATTAGAAGTAAGATCTATTGAAGGTCAGTTGATATGGGAAAAATATTTTGATAATATTAGTAATACAAACATTCATTTCAATGCAAGTTCGGGTGTTTATATCTTATCCATAAAACAAGATAGTAATCTACTGCAACAAAAACTAATCAAATGGTAAGGGCAAAAGAACGAATATCAGGAAAGGCTCATTTGTTGTTAGTCGTATTGCTCTGCATATCTTTTAATTTGCAATCTCAGTCTTTTCAATGGGCAAAACAGTTTCAATGCACGGCTTCTATTGCGACTGATATAATTGTGGACCACCAGCAAAATGTGATTTCATCTGGTTGGTTTCAGGATAATATTGATTTAGATCCGGGTCTTGGAAATTATGATCCAACGCCTCCCAATCAAATTGTTACCTCTGCTTATTTATCCAAATTAGATGGAGCGGGTAATTTTATCTGGGGACATTACTATAACACAGGAAGTAATAACCCTCAGGACAATGTTCGATTACTTTCAATTGATGTAGATGCGAATGATAACATTTTGGTCATGGGTATGTATCGTGATTCTATCAATATGAATTTTACTGGATCCAATTGGCTAAGAGACCCAACCCCGAATAATAGTGATTATGACAATATTTTTATTGCTAAGTATGACCCAAGCAGTAATTATATCTGGAGTAAAAGTTGGCATAGTACGATTACTATTAATGGATATGGTTTGGCAGGACATTCAATAAAAGTCGATCAGTCTAATAATATTGTAATGACTGGACGCTTTAATAATACAGTTGATTTTGACCCTGGAAATGGACAATTTAATATCACGGGTCCAAGTAATACTAGTTTTTTTCCGGTAGGAGATAAGTTTTTGCTAAAACTAGACAGCAATGGAAATTTTATGTGGGTTCGAAATTGGGAGGATACAGAAGATTGGGTTTTTAATGATGCCTGGTATGGAGCCAATGAGTTAGATGTGGATTTGAACAATAATATTTTCTTGCCTATTTCTTTTGTCAATACCTTAGATGTCAATCCAGAAATTCTGGTAAATGCAATTACCTCACGAGGACAAGAGGATATTGCTTTGCTAAAAATTTCTCCTGCTGGTTCTTTGGTTTGGCATAAACAAATTGGTGATACCTCACGAGACTTTTGCAACTCTTTGGCCACTGATTTAAACAATAATATTTTTTATACCTTACGAACTTATTCAAGTCGTTTAGATGTAGATCCTGGGCTTGCACAAACTTTATTTTATTGGCCGGCTAGCAAACGTGGAAACGTTATTTTAAAACTAGATCGAAATGGTGATTATCTCTGGGCAAAAAAAAATATGTCTGATGATTCAACCACTTCTTGGTCGGGAGAAGGAATTGCCACGAATAGCGCAGGTGATTTATACCTAACCAGCAAATTAGGGCAAAGTGGGGGTTGGGATTTGGATCCAGGTATGAGTTCAGTGCTGGTTAGCAGCGCAGGTTCTGATGATGTAGCCATACAAAACTTGGATTCTAATGGTCTATTTATTTGGGGTGGGGCGTTTGGTGGTGCGGCATCGGATTGGTCGTATAACATTTGTACAGACACAGGTAAAGGCGTTTATCTCGCGGGTCACTTTTTTTCGACCGCCGATTTTGATCCGGGTCCCCAAGGGGCTTTGATGACTAGCACAGGATTAAGCTATGATGCTTTTGTCTTAAAACTCAACAATTGTAACAAAGCAACCAATCAGCTAGAGCAACATTGTGATAGTGTTCTTTTTAATGGAAACGTTTACCTAAGCGACACTGTTTTGAGAACGTATTATTCTACTTATTTGGGTTGTGATAGTACGCATACTGTTTTGATAGATGTGACGAAACATTATGATACGTTAACGGTGGATACTTGTAAGTTTTATACTTGGCATGGAAACACTTATACTAATTCCGGATTTTATACTGATTTTTATGGATCAGTGAATGGATGCGATAGTGCTAGTACATTAGATCTAACGATTTATGATGACACACTTATTAATCTGAATATAGCCGATTGTGATAGTACGGTAGTCAATGGAGTAACCTACACACAGACCGGAACTTACTATCAAAATTTTACAACCGCGGCGGGTTGTGATAGTAACTACCTGATAAACTTTACGAGACTCTTAGTTGATACATCATTGTATTTTCTGCCTTCGAGTAATTTACTAGCGAATGCAGTAAACGCCACCTATCAATGGTTAGATTGTAGTACAATGCAAATCATTCCAGGCGCTACGAGCTCAACGTATACCGCAACACAGTTTGGCAGCTACGCTTGTATTATTACTCAAAATGGATGCACCGATACATCGGGTTGTTGGAATATTTCTTTCGAGCCAGATGGTTTGCCTCGTTATAAAATTCATTCTAAAATTTATCCGAATCCTTCAAAAGGAACGTATCATTTAGAACTAAGTAAAATGCAAAAAGATGTGCAAATAGATATTCGAAATGTCAATGGTCAATTAATCTGGCAACAACATTTTGATCAACTTAAAGAAACGATTATTGATATAAATTCTGCCAGTGGCGTTTATATGTTATACCTAAAACATAATGGCGGGACTCAAGTAAAAAAATTGTTGAAGTGGTAACTAATTAATTCTTCAATTCAAGAATTATAAATCACCCAATTGCGGTCGGAGAACAATATCTTCTATAACAGCTCTTTTTGAAAGTTTCGTCAGGGCAAAAACACTTTCAGCTATATCATTGGCTTCCATGATCCGGTCTTCTTCCACACCACTACCTTTCCAAGAATCACTATAAGTCGCTCCGGGATACACGGTGCTTACTTTGATACCATCTTCCTTTAGTTCGTTTCTGAGGTTTTTAGAAAAACCAGTCAGTGCAAATTTCGAAATGCTATATGAGCCGCCTTGCGGATAAGCTTGTATGCCAGCTACCGATGAGATAGTAACAATTAATCCGCTTTGCTGTTTTTGAAGTTGTGGAACTACTGCTCGGGTTAAATGATAGGCGCTCATTAAATTAGTGTCTAACATTTTTTCTAACAGTCCATCTTCTTCTTTATGAATATCGCCGGGTAAAAAATAACCGGCATTGTTTACAAGAATATCAATTGCATCAAATGCTTTTAAACAAAAGCTTGCAAAATCTAGCACTTCATTTTTTTGGCTTACATCGCAAGTTTTTGCCTGAACAGAAACTCGGGGGTTTACGTTTTTTATTTCTTCCACTAATGCATCAAGACCATCTTGAGAGCGAGCACAGACGGCCAAGTTAATATTTTCAGTGGCAAATTTTAGTGCAATGGCACGGCCGATTCCCTTGGTAGCTCCTGTAATAATTGCATTCATAGTTGTAAATGTAATACGGATAAGTTGCCTTCGAAAAACTAAGGCTTACAAAACCCGTTTATAAATTTCTTCTAATTCAGAAAGCATCATGGCGGTGGCACCCCAAATAGTATGATTGCCGAAAGTATAAACTGGTGTTTTCATTGAACGTGATGCATCGTCACTTCGCCAAACTTCTTGTATGTCTTTGCTCGAAGGGTCAAATAATATATCAAGAGGAACTTCCATAATTTCTGCAACTTCATCTGGTGATGGTACCAGATTTTCAATTTCACTAACCTTGCAAACTATCGGTGTCACAATAAAATTACT
Source organism: uncultured Chitinophagaceae bacterium (assembly GCA_964389575.1). Taxonomy (GTDB): domain Bacteria; phylum Bacteroidota; class Bacteroidia; order Chitinophagales; family Chitinophagaceae; genus JAGNRR01. Next base: position 32,502 of record CAYMFF010000009.1, on the reverse strand, counting down.
GGGTGGGATATAAAGAGAACTCAAACCTCCTAGTACGTTGATTTTTTCTTGAGAAAGTCCGATTTCTTCTTCACATTCGCGCAGGGCACAATATGTCATACTGAAATCATTCGGGTCTAATTTGCCACCTGGAAATGCTATCTGACCGCTATGAGATTTGCCATCCTCAGCTCGTTTGATGAGCAAGGTATGTAGCTTGTTTTTCTTATAAAATAGTAAAACACAAACCGCACTATATCGAACCCTTTTAGGAATTTTAGGCATTGGCTTTCGAATAGGAGGAGCCATTCTTTGATGCGCCTCCCATGCAGGTAAATGCGTTAGGATTTGTTGTTGAATCTGATCTATCATTTGATCTCTAATAAAACAACGTTTTCAATATGATGTGTTTGCGGAAACATATCTACTGCCTGCGATTTGATAATGGAATACTTCTGAGCCAATAGACTGAGATCTCTTGCCTGCGTAGCTGGATTACAACTTACATAGACAATTTTAGGTGATTCTATTTCTAATAATTTTTCTACCAGTTTAGCGTGCATTCCAGCGCGGGGTGGGTCTACAACAACGCAATCAGCTTTGCCATGTTTAGCAAAAAAATCACTCGTGCAAATTTTAATCACATCGCCAGCAAAAAAATCAGCATGATGAATATTATTATTGGTGGCATTTTCTCTGGCGTCCACAATTGCGTCTTCTACCGTTTCTACACCAATTAATTTTTTACATGTGTCGGCAAGATATAATCCGATGCTACCCGTGCCGCAGTATAAATCATATAGGATTTCATTTTGACCTACGAAGTTTTTAACTACATCATAAAGCACAGTTGCCTGCTTGGAGTTCGTTTGAAAAAATGATTTTGGACTTATTTTAAAAGTAGTTTGGCCAAGCGTTTCAGTAATGAATTTTTCGCCCGAAAAATGAGTAACCTCCAAATCATAAATACTGTCGTTCATTTTTCCGTTGATGGTATAATGTAAGGAGGTGATAGCCGGAAACTCATTTTGCAATGCATGGCATAAACCGTTAATAGTTTCAGTTTCATTTTCCCGAACTACAAGGTTTAGTAAAACATCACCTTTCGTATTCATGCGAATAATCAAATTGCGCAATAATCCTTCATGGTTTCTAATATCTTGAAAACTGATATTATTTTCTTTGGCGTAATTTCTTACAAAATTCTTTATAGCATTTGTGGGTTCTGCTTGTAAGAAACAGGTTTCGATATCAATAATCTTATCAAAAACTTTGGGAGCGTGAAAACCCAGAACGTCTTTTTCAAAAGGAAGTTTGGCTTCCATGTCTTCTTTTCCAAGATAGCGTTTGTTGCTAAAGGTGAATTCCATTTTGTTTCGGTATAGGCGGTCTTCTTTACAGGGTATAATGGGTAAGTATTTTTTGATTTCGATGTTCCCGAGTCTTTCTAATTGATCTCGTACTTGTTGGTCTTTGTAAAGCACCTGTTGCTCATAAGGTAGCATTTGCCATTTGCAACCTCCGCAAAGTTCAAAATGTTCACAAAATGCTTCTTGACGAAGTTCAGAAGGTATAACGACCTCGTTTATTTTGGCTTCGGCCCAGTCTTTTTTATTCTTGAAGACATAACAATTTACCACATCGCCTGGTATCGCACCCTGCACAAATAGTACCTTATCTTCCCAATAGGCAATAGATTTTCCTTCTGCAGCGTATTTCTCTATCTCAATATTTTCTAGCTGAAATTTTTTTCGTCTTCTACTCATGTTTCCTTGCGAAAGTATTACATTAACTACGATATTTAATGTTGCAAAGGCTCCGTTAAATTAGCCAAAAAACACAACCCTATAACAGCAGATTCCGTCTAACCTATGTAAATTCACAATCGCTTATGAACAATTTAAGATTATCCTTCGTTCTGAGTTTTATACTCGTCATTTTTTCTTCTAATGCACTGTTGGCCAAAGATGGCTACAAAATTCAGGTGCATTTCACGGATGTTACAGAAGATGCTAAAATATTTCTTTGTCATTATTATGGTAAAGGAGGTACGGTTTTTAAAGATGACTCCACTACCTTGAAAGCAGGTAAAGGTGTGATGCAATCTTCGGAAAAAGTGAAAGGTGGAATCTATATTTTACTTTTTAAGGACCAATCTGCCAATATGGAATTGATTCTTCGCAATGGAGATGATTTTTCCATTACAACAAAGAAAAAAGATATAGTACCGAATGTAAAGTTTAAAGGAAAAACAGAGAATGACCTTTTTTATGGATACCAACGATTTTTGGTAGATTATGGTAAAGGTTTTACGAAACTAAAAACAGCCTATTCACAAGCAAAGACGAAAGATGACTCAACGGCTATTGGAGATCAAATGAAAAATAAGGGCAAGGAATTAATTAATTACCGTAAAGGAATCATTCGAACCAAGCCTAAGACTTTTTTAGCTACTTTGTTCCGAGCGTTGCAAGAGCCTGATGTGCCAAAGTATAAAGATTGGCCGTTGAAAGAGGATGGCAAAAAAGATTCTACTTTTCCAAGTCGCTATTATAAAAAGCACTATTGGGATGGTTATGATTTTCAAGATGATCGTTTGATAATCACGCCGATGTACGAGCCCAAACTTAAAAATTATATGGACAAATGGGTAATCCCGATACCCGATACCGTAAAGAAAGAATGTGATATTCTAATTAAAAAAGCAGAAGGCACTGAAGAGACTTATAAATACACGCTGTGGTATCTGACCCGTTGGGCAGAAACTAGTAAAATAATGGGCATGGAAGAAGTCTTTGTTTACCTAGTGGAGGAGTATTATATGAAAGGAAAGGCTACATGGTTAAAACCTGAGCAACTGAAAAAATATGAAAAGCGAGCTGGTGACATAGCACCCAACATGATCGGAAAACCCGCTATGGATTTAAAAGTACGTAATATGAATAATCAATTCGTACCCTTATATTCCGTTAAGGCGAACTATACCTTACTGATATTCTGGGAAGCTGATTGCGGACATTGTAAAAAAGAGTTGCCTAAGATTGATTCCTTGTACAAAGGAGAGTTATATAAGTATGGATTGCAGATTTTTGCAGTCGAGTCTAGCAATGAAGTGGAAAAATGGAAAAAGGTTGTGAAAGAAAAGAAATTGAGGTCCGGTTGGATTCATACCTATGACCCAGATCGATCCACGAAGTTTCGAAGTTTTTATGACGTATATGTCACGCCGACTATATATTTGCTCGACGAGAATAAGAAAATCATCGGTCGGCGAATTAATCATTCCAACATATTGGATGTGATTAAATATCACGAGAAGAAACGAAACGAAGAAAAAACAAAATAATTAATTGAAATGAAGAAGCCTCTAATTTTAATCCTGGTACTAGCAATTAGTTTTAGTGCAAGCGCACAGAAAAAAAGTGCCGAATTATTTTCGGTGGGAAATCGAAGTGTAAGTAGCAGTGAATTTTTGCACATGTACACTAAAAACCAAATGAACAAAAAGGTGGATTATTCAACATCAGCCTTGAATGAATATTTGGATTTGTACTCTTTGTTCAAAATGAAAGTCTCACAGGCCTATGAAATGAATTTGGATACGATTCCTTCAGTCCGCAGAGAAATTGACAATTATAGAAAACAATTGGCTAAAAGCTATCTCACGAATCGTAAGGCCAAAGAGATGCTGGTGAAAGAAGCTTATGAAAGAAGTAAAAAGGATGTCAAAGTAGCGCATATTTTGTTATCATTAAAGCCGAATTCAAAAGATACCATTCGCGCTCGAAAGACAATTGACAGTTTGTACAAGCAGATTACAAAAGGTAAAATAACTTTTGAGAAAGCAGCACAAATGTTTAGTGATGATAAACAAAGTGCTATTAATGGTGGTAGCATTGGCTATATAACCGCACTACAGGTTGTATATCCTTTTGAAAATTTGGCATACAATACTAAAAAAGGTCAAATCACTAAACCTTTCCGAACTGTTTATGGCTACCATTTATTGAAAAAATTAAATGAGAGACCAGCTAGAGGTAAAATTCAAGTTGCTCAAATTATGACTGAGGTAAGTAAAAGTAGTGGGGAAGAAGGGAGAATAAAAGCAAAGAAAAAAATTGATGAAGCTTATGGGAAATTGAAAGCTGGAAAGTCATGGGAAGAAGTAGAAAAGCAATATAACGAAGATCGTTATACCAAAAATTCGGGCGGTGTAATGCCTGTTTTTGGAGTTGGGAAAATGGTCCCAAATTATGAAAACGCTGCTTTCGCACTAAACAACAGAGGCGATTTTTCTAAAGTAGTTAAAACAGCTAATGGATATCACATTATTAGCTTGATGAAAAAGATTGAAATGAAAAGTTTTGAAGAGTCCAAAGCACCCATAGAAAGACTGATTCAACGCGATGGTAGAATTAAGGTGGCACAAGATGCTTTCGTTGGTCAATTAAAGAAAAAAATGAATTATAAGCAAAACGATGTTGCTTTAAATAAATTGATACAAGCTATTCCGGATAGTAATTTGCGTAATGGAAAATTTGATCCATTGAATTATCGAAAAATGACCGAAACCATTTTTACTATGGATGGAACTAAATTTACGCAGGCTGATTTTGCTAACTATATCAAAGTATACACCAGAGGAAGAATTTATGGTCAAAAAGAAACGGCCTTGACGAGCTTGTTAGATAACTACACCAAAAAAGTTTTGACGGATTATGAAGAATCTCAATTAGAAAAAACAAATCCAGAGTATAAAAACATACTACAAGAGTATCGAGAAGGGATTTTGATTTTTGAGTTGACCAAACAAAAAGTTTGGGACAAAGCTCCAAGAGATACTGCTGGTTTAAAAGCTTTTTATCAGGCGAATAAAAATGATTATATGTGGGATCCAGCTGTTGAAGGACAGTTATACACTGCCAAGAAAAAAGAGGATATCATGAAATTGGTTAAGGAATTAAATAAACCCAACAAACAAACGATAAGCGAAATTACTAAAAATGTAAATGGTGATGGACCACAGGATAAACTCAGTGTAGAGGAAGGAAAATTTGAACAAAAAAGATTTAAGTTTAAACGACCGCTAACAGCCGGTAAGTATATGCCGTACTTTAAAAATAAGGATGGTAGCTATTCATTATTAATGGTAGACAAGGTTTTTAATGATAAAACACAAAAAACATTAAAGGAAGCGAAAGGATATGTGGTTAGTGATTATCAAGACGAATTAGAGAAAGCTTGGAAGCAAGAATTGAGAGCAAAATACCCGCTCAACATAAACAAAAAAGTCTTGAGTTCTTTGAGCCAGTAATCATGTTTAAGAATGTATTTATTGGGCCTCGCTCTGCTGAGCGAGGCCTTTTTATTTAAAAAAGCATAACTTAGTTCAAGTTTAAAACTTTTTTGAATATGAAATTCTTCACTTATTTATCATTGATGCTGCTTTCATCAAAACTTCACCACAAGCTTAGCATTCAACAATCGAGCTGTTAAACGATTAGGCACAGCATAGGTTCGTCCGCTACTTTGGTCTTGTATCCATTGATAGCTCAGTGTGTTTCGAATAGCAAGCAGATTAAATACCTCTAAACTCAACCATATTTTATCAAAGTTTTTGAAAAAGCTATAATGCGGTCGTTGTTTTTTTGTACCATCTAACAGTAGGGCGGAAAAGCCAACATCAACACGACGATAACTTGGTGCGCGCAAGGTATCTGCAAAACGTTCTTGATCCGGTGGTCCAAAAGGTAATCCGGTAGAGTATAATCCGCTCAGGTGTAATTTAAAATTTCTATTTCGTGGCAAATAATCCGAAAAGAATAAACCAAAATTGATTCTAGCATCTGTAGGACGAGGAATATAACCTGGGAAAAAGGAAGCGCTGTCTGCACCGGATTGGTCGGCAATTATAATCTCATCATTTATGATGTCTTCTTCTGTTTTCATAAAACCAATACTCACCCAACTCTCCGCATCTTTTACTAAGTCACCATATAATCTAAACTCAGCACCATAGGAATATCCTTTGGCCAAGTTGTCACCGAAATATCGAATCCGAACATTATCAAATTCATACGGCACCAAGTCCCACATGTTTTTATAATAAAACTCTGAAGTTAGTTTAAAAGGTCTACCACCGATTCCTTTAAAGTTGTAGTCAAAACCAGCCAAGGCATGAAAACTTTTTTGTGCTTTAATATTTTTGTTTACCGTTCCGTTCAGGTCACGCATTTCTCGGTAGAAAGGCGGTTGGTGATATAAACCAGTGGCCCCTCGAAAAACAAAATCATTTTTCCATCGTTTTGGTTTCCAGGAAAGTTGCAAACGCGGGGAAACTAAAAGTTCATTGTTTAATTGATTATAATTTGCACGAAGACCCAATGTCATTACTACACCCGAGGTGTCAAATTTTATATTGTCCTGCACATAAGCCGTCAGTCTGCTATAATTAAAATTTTGAGCGGATTGGTAAAAGGTAGTGAGTTCTAGCACGCTGTCGCTAAACGGTTGAGTAAAGCCAGCACTATCACGACGCTCCCATTCGTGTAGCTCATCTTCAATGCTTACAACTTCTGCATTAGCACCCCATTGAATAAAATGCTTACCAGCATCATAAGCTCCTTTATGACCTACATTGCCCACATTGATATTTAGATAATTTCTAGCAAACTCATGAATAATTCCCGTGCCAATGGCAAATTTTAATTGTCCGAAGTTATCTTTCCCAAGATCAGTTTCTATTTCTCCTAATAGATATTCTCCTTTGATGTCAAATGTTTCTTGCTCACGGGTTTGAAAACCGCTTGCCAAAAATTTAAGAGACAATTTATCGTTCGGAGTATTCGTAAATGAAATGCCACCATAACGAGAGTCAAACTTGTCAGTTTCGCTTCCGTTATAAAACATTCGCAATTGAAATGCTTGATTTATCAAACCAAAACTTTGTGTGCTACTTTCCGGACGGAAGTCAAAACGGTTACGAGCATAATTTAAGAATATATCCGACTGCCATTTTTCATTAAACTTATAATTTACAAATGTTTGCACATCAGTAAAAGTTGGATTATAAACACCCTGTGTTTGTTGAGCCTGCAATAGATATTGATTTGACTTTTGTCTTACACCTACTAGGTATGTCATTTTATCTTTTAGCCCGACGCCTTCCAGATGAGCATTTACGCCTAATAAACTTAGCTGCGCACTACCTGCAAATTCTTTTGGCTTTTTGTAAGTGATATCTAACACACTGCTCATTTTGTCACCATACTTACTTTGAAATCCACCGGTAGAAAAAGCTACACCACTAGTTAGGTCTGCATTAATAATACTTAATCCTTCTTGCTGACCACTTCGGACTAAAAAAGGACGATACACCTCAAAATCATTGATGTACACTAAGTTTTCGTCATAGTTACCACCCCGCACGTTGTACTGCGATGTCATTTCATTTCTAGAACCAACAAATATTTTTAACAGTCCTTCGATGCCGCCAATTGGTGTTGGAAGCAACTCAGCATTTTTAGGGTCTAATTTTACCATTCCTGCTTCGTTTCTTTTATCACCCTTGATGGTCAATTGTTTGGTTTGAGTAACTTTTCTACTCAAGGAAATAGCAATTCGTAAAATTTGATTGGTTTTTACTCTTTTAGCAATTTCTTTCTTTTTAAAATTTACAGAAGAAAAAACGAGTACTAGATTTTTGTCTGAAGGGACAACTATGGAGAAAGCGCCATTTTTATCTGTTTTGGTACCGATAGGATATCCTTTTACACCCACACTAATACCACTAGCTGGGATGTTATCCTGATTCAAAACTTTACCCTGAATAGTGCCTTTTCCCACTTGGGCAAAAATTACACTCGGTAAAACTATCAGTAGCAGTAAAATAAGTGACTGACGCATTATTACTAGTAACGAAAGTACGAGATAAAAAGTATTTGAGATGGGGATTAATAACTAAAAAGGGGATAGAAATTTTTGAATAACGAAAAGAGATGATTTTGAGAGCAAATAATCTTAAGTACGAATTTGCCTTTTTACAAAAAATCTAACTACTCACTACTCGCTACTAAATACTTAATGGCGTACTTTTGTTATTCATTATGTCAGACACTACAACGGCTCCATTAACTGCCAAGGATTTTGCTACCGACCAAGAGGTTCGTTGGTGTCCTGGTTGTGGAGATTATTCTATCTTAAAACAAGTTCAAACCGTTTTGCCAAGCTTGGGTATCCCCAAGGAGGATATCGTTATAATTTCAGGTATCGGTTGTTCATCTCGTTTTCCGTATTATATGAATACATATGGGATGCATTCTATTCATGGAAGAGCACCCGCTGTGGCATCTGGCCTTAAAATGACACGTCCTGAATTGAGTGTTTGGATTGTGACTGGAGATGGAGATGCGCTAAGCATAGGGGGTAATCATATTATTCATTTACTAAGAAGGAATGTGGATGTACAAGTATTACTTTTTAATAATCAGATTTATGGTCTAACCAAAGGGCAATATTCACCAACTTCAGAAACTAAAAAAGTAACCAAGTCTACTCCTTTTGGAAGTATAGATAATCCGTTTAATCCAGGAGCGTTGGCACTGGGAGCAGATACTACCTTTTTTGCGAGAAGTATGGATCGCGATCCTAAACATTTGCAAGCCATGCTGCGCAGAAGTGAGGCGCATAAAGGAAGTGCTTTGTTAGAGGTTTATCAAAACTGCAACATTTTCAACGATGGTGCTTTTGGTATGATGACGGATAAGAAAACGAAGTCTGGAGTTACGCTCATGCTGGAACAGGGTCAACCATTAATTTTTGGTGCTGAACAAGAAAAAGCAATTCGCCTCAATGGCTTAGAGCCTGAAATCGTAAATCGAGCAGATTACCAAGATGAAGAGCTTTGGATTCATGATGAAACGAATTTGGCAAAAGCGCAGCTGTTAGCTCGTTTCTTCGATGACCCAAGAGAAGATGGAGCATTGCCACGTCCTTTTGGTGTTTTCTATGCCTTAGAAAAACCAACCTACGAGGCGCAGTTAAATGATCAAATAGAAATGGCGAAGGAACAGAAAGGTCAAGGCAATTTGCAAGAATTAATTGCTGGAAGTGAGACTTGGGAAGTTAAATAAATAGCATGCGATATGTAATCTTCTTTATTCTTTTAATTGCTTCAGCAAGTTGTGTAAAGGATGATTTTTGTATCGAGCCCAATGCCGTAGCACTGACAATGAATTTTAAGACGTATGATAGTACGGGCCGTTTGGTCAATAAGGTGTTAGAAGAAACTAATGTTTATAATACCGATACGGCTCTTTATTTTGCAGTGGATACAGTGTCATTTACCTCGGTTACTGTTGCTCCTGATCGGAGGGTAAATAATCAGACTTACGTTATCGAACAGTTGTTAGATATTGATACTGTTCAAATTTTTTATTCTACTGTTGAATCCTTTATTTCAAATGGTTGTGGTTATCAGACTTATTTTGATATCACCAAGGTGTTGCATAGCACCAATGGAATTGACTCAGTAAATATTATTGAGGCAAGCGTTAATAACACAGCACAAAACCCACACCTTGAAGTTATTTATAAGTAGTATATTTTTTTTGTTGATTTCGAGTTTGACTCTGTCTGCTCAGGAAGTAGATAGTGCGGCTACCACAGTTTTAACTGATTCAACGGCATCAAGTGAAAAAGAAAAGCCGAAAGAAAAACATTTTGAATATTTTAGAATAGGTGTCGATTTGTCCAAGTGGGTTCGTTCTGCATTAACCGATCAATACACCACCTCAGAATTTTTGATAGAATCAATCTGGAAACCCAAAATGCATTTTGTGGGAGAAACTGGATTTGCCACCGCAAATAATACTGGCGAGAATATGCGATTTACATCTTCTTCTATATTTATACGTGCGGGTTTTGACAAATACTTTTTTGGGAAGTTGTACAAAGAAGATTTAGATAATGCATTTGTTGGTTTGCGTTTAGGCTCTGCATTATATAATCGAAGCGATGCGGAAGCGACGCTATGGGATCCGTTTTTTGGTAATACAATTAAAAACATTCCTTCGGACCGCAGTTTAGTGCATTGGCTGGAGCTAACGGCCGGCTTTCGAATGGAGCTTATGAAAAATATTTTTATCGGTTGGAATGTGCGTGGCAAAACATTTCTTAACCCACGGAAGATTCAGGAATTAACGCCTACTTATTTGGCGGGCTACGGCGTTGCTAAAAAACAACCTAACATAGATTACAATTTTTACTTGTTGTACGGATTCGGTAAACGCTAGGATTTTTTAGCAATGAGCACAATAAATTATAGTGGTTCTGCGTTTTAATAAAGGTATCCAAAAGGAGTTGAAGAGTCTTTCAGATACTAAGCGGAAATCAGACGGAACAAATGCTCGTTCATTTGTCTCAGAAAACCAAAATTGTTGGCTAGAGATGCCAGAAAATATTTAGGATTATGACTGAATTTTTTCTTGCTAAAATTTTGCTAACTGCGAATTGTGGCGTTATTTGGCTCACGGTTTTGAAGAGGTGAAAATTACAAGGTTTGGGGAAACTAAATTTTCAACGTTTTTCCGCTTCAATTAAGTATAAAAATTAAACAGGATTATTGAGTAGGAAACAAAATTCTTGCATATCTTGTGCAAGTATTTGTTAATAACTAAAAAAGAAATACATTTGTTATCTTACTCAAAAAACACAAACGAACGTATGATGAAGAACTTTTCATTGAAGGCAGTAATCTTAGGAGTCATTGTGGCAGCATGGGGCTGTAACGGCGGACCTCGTGGCGAATTAGTTGGTAGCCCCAACAGAATAAATCACACAGACCCTATTCCAAAAGGAATGGTTTGGGTGCCATCTGGAGTTATGCACATGGGCGCTAGTGATCAAGATATTCGTAATGCTGGTGACGTAAAAAACCGTGTAGTTCAAATGACCGGTTTCTGGATGGACGCAACGGAAATTACTAATTCAGAATATCGTCAATATATTGATTGGCTTCGTGATTCAACAGCGCACTCATTATTGGGCAATTATAAAGACTTAGATGATGGTTCCCAACGCATCGATTGGCGTCAAAAGCTTCGTTGGTCTGATGAAGAACTTCAAGATGCAATGTTGGCTTATTATGTTCCGGCCAGCGAGAGCATCTGGGGCAAGAAAGAATTTGATAATAATAAATTGATTTATAACTATAAAACCTTTGATTATGAGGAAATGGTTAAAAATCCTAATCAAGCAAGATCTTCATTCTTGAGAGAGTATAATGTGAAAGCATATCCAGACACTACAGTTTGGATGAAAATGTTCTCTTATTCTTATAATGAGCCAATTACTCATCAGTATTTTTGGTACAAAGCATTTGATAACTATCCTGTTGTTGGTGTGAATTGGTATCAAGCGAATGCTTTTTGTCACTGGAGAACACATTTCTGGAGAGGTTATAGAAGTTCTAAAAAACTGTACTTAGAAGGAGAATTTAAGCTACCAACTGAAGAGCAGTGGGAGTGGGCAGCGCGTGGAGGTAGATCTCAATCTCCATACCCATGGGGTGGTCCTTATATCGTAAACAAGAAAGGATGTTACTTAGCAAACTTTAAGCCTAACCGTGGTAACTATGGTGCAGATGGTGGTTTGTACACCGTGCGAGCCGATGCTTATTGGCCAAATGATTACGGCTTATATAATATGAGTGGTAATGCAGCTGAGTGGACACTATCTCCATACGTATCTAATGCATACGGTTTTGTAGCTGATATGAATCCTGGTGTAAAATTAAAAACAAAAGATTCTGATCCAATGTGGTACAAGCGAAAAGCCGTTCGCGGTGGAAGTTGGAGAGATGTTGCATACTATTTGCAAGTGAGCTCTCGTGATTATGAGTTTGCTGATACAGCAAAAGCATATATCGGATTTAGAACGATTACGCAAAATGTGGCTCCGTCTCTAACGAATAAGAGACCAGGAAAAAATAAGAAATAAATTAAATAAAAAATAAAAGACATTTAAAACATGAGATCGATTGCATTATTCTTTGAGACGAAGAGAGGAAAGTATATTAAAAATTTAATCATTGGTATCGGTGCGGCTATTGTACTTATTGGTGCCTTAGCTAAACTTGAGCACTGGTGGTGGGCGAGTTATGCATTAATTGTAGGTATGTGTACTGAGGCATTCATTTTTGCTTTACTTGGTATTTTACCTCCTCACAAAGATTACTATTGGGAACGTTACTACCCAGACATTGATAAGAATCCACACGTGGAGGCTTATAAAAAAGGAACAAAGTTTCAAACGCCTGATATGCCTGGTATAGGTGGTGGTGGAAGCGGTGCTTCTGCAACAGCTTCTCTTGATAAAATGCTAGAAGAAGCAAATATTAATCCAGCTAATCTAAATCGTTTGAATGATAATTTTAATAAGTTTAGTGCAACGGTTGATCAGGTGAAAGATATCAGTAATGTAGCCGATGCTACGAATGAGTACAGTTCAAAAGCAAAAGAAGCAGCCTCTGCTTTAGTTGAGATGAAAGATACATTCATGGGTGCTTCAAATACATTGGCTTCATTTAATAATGCTGCTAATGAAACAGCTAAGTTTCATGATCAAGTAACAGTATTGACAAAAAATCTTGGTTCGTTAAATCAGATTTACGAAGTAGAATTACAAGACGCAAATAACCACTTGAAGGCAATGAATAAATTCTATAGCAATTTAGTAAATGCTTCAGATGCTATGCAATCAAGTGTGGATGATGCAAACCGTGCGAAAGAGCAAATGGGTGTGTTAGCTGGAAACTTGAATTCATTGAATCAAGTATACGGTAATATGCTTTCTGCTATGCAGGGACGTTCATAGGATTAAACAAGGACTATACGCAAGAGAAAATTAAACCAAAAACAAAATAGTTAAGAATAGAATATGTCTTTACCTAAGGAACCCAGGCAGCTGATGATCAACTTGATGTACCTAGTACTCACGGCGCTACTTGCGATGAACGTATCAAAAGAGGTTATCAATGCATTTACCATTGTTGATAAGAGTATTAATAATTCAAATAAGAATATTGATGCTAAAAACAACTCAACAATTGTCAATCTAGAAAAAGCATCGAAAAACCCTAAGAATGAAGCAGAGAAAAAGGAAAAGATTAAGCTTGCAATGGATTTAGCGGATCAGGCTAGAAAAACTTCACAAAATATGATTGATAAGTTGGAAACTTATAGATCAATGATTGTTGAACGTGCTGGCGGGATGGCTGAGAATGATGAAGGTGAGATGCGTATTAAAAGAGAGGATGATTTAGAAGCGGCAACATCATATATGATAACTGAAGGAAAGGGTGAACAAATGAAGAATGAATTGGCCAAATTTAAATCAACAATGGCTGATTACGTTGATAATTTACCGGAGAATATGCGATTGTCCAAAGATGATGAACCTTTTGATAAAAAATTACCATTGAATCTTGAAGTTGATGGTGGCGGACAATGGGCGGAAAGTATGTTCACTATGGTACCAGCTGTAGCTGCAACCACAATCATTGACAAGTATAAGAATGATGTAAAAAACTCAGAGTCCGTTGTTCTTGATGAATTGTGGGCAAACGCAATGGGTGAGGCAACGCCTAGACCGACAGTTGAAATTAAAGATTTTAACAAGTTTGGAATTATTGCAAGTTTAGATAATAGTTATGCCTTACCTGGTCAAACGCTAAATCTTACCTCGATGCTTGGGGCGTATAATGCGGATGCTCAGTCAATACGTATTTGGGTAAATGGTAGCCAAGTAAATCCTAGAGAAGGAATTGCAGAAAGAAAAATTAAGGCAAGTTCAAAACCAGGTAAACATTCAATAAAGATTAGAGCACAATATAAGAAACGAGGTAAAAATGATAAAGATGTTGGATCAGGTGTATGGACTTCTGTTCCTGAATATACTTTGAACTATTTTGTAGGACAACCACAAGCTTCTATTTCGTTAGATAAGATGAATGTATTTTATCGTGGTCTTGAAAATCCAATGACGATTGCCGCATCGGGTGTTCGCATGAGTGATTTAGAGGTAACGCACAGTTCTAATATTAAATTAGTAAAGAAAGGTTTAGGTAAATATCATGTACTTACGGATAATGCCAGCGGTAAGGCATGGGTAAAAATTCGTGGTAAAAGGAGTGATGGCGGTTATGAGAATTATGGTAAATATGACTATCGTCTAGACCGTGTACCACCACCAGCCGCAGAAATTGCTGGTAAGAAAGGCGGAAGTATCCCCGTGAATACCATGAGAGCACAACGAGGTATTTTTGCGAAACTTAAAGGATTCCCTTATGAACTTCCGTTTAAAGTAGTTTCGTTTAGAATTGTACATGTACCAAAACGAGGTGAGATGCCAGCCCCAGTAGAAGTTACAGGTAACTTCTTGAATGATTCAAGAGCACCAAGTGCTGTAAGAGATGTAATGAAAAGCTTGAAAGTGGGAGATCGTATTTTCTTTGAGGAAGTACGAGCAAAAGGACCGGACGGCAGAACGGTAAAAATTAATGGACTGAGCTTCTACATGCCGAACTAATAATAAAACAATTGATACTTAAGAAATAAGAAAATTTAAATTATGAAATTACGCAGTTTAATCATTTTACTTGTAGCAATTACAACTAGTGGAGTCGCATTCGGGCAAACCGCTGACCCTATTAAAAATACAAATTCCTATAAGGCTGTGAATGACAGTTGGCAACCTTCTCTTCGTAAAGATGGAGTAATTGATCGTGTGCCGCACAATCATTACCTAACACCTTGGCAACCGATCCGTGAAACGGACGTTCTTTGGAAAAAAAGAGTTTGGCGTGAGATTGACACTCGTCAAAAACAAAACTATCCATTCCGTTATCCTGGCGATGAGTACAGTGGTGGTGGTATGTATATCGAGATTTTATTAAATTCTATCAAGACGGGTAAAGTAACTGCATTCAGAGATGAGCGTTTTACATCGCCAGTTAGCTACGAAGATTTGAAGAAAACATTAGTTGGAAAACCTGACACTATTTATATTGAAGATCCAGTAACTGGAGCGTTGACGATGCAGATTAGTCAAAAAGAGTTTGATCCGGATAATGTAACAAAGTTTAGATTGAAAGAAGATTGGATTTTTGATAGAAGAGTAGGGCGTATGGTTTGCCGTATTTTGGGAGTATCTCCTTATCTAGATAAATATTCTGATGAAAGTGGAGTCTATCAAGGATCGTTTCCAATGTTTTGGATTTATTACCCAGACATCAGAGAGTCTCATAATAAATATGAGGTTTACAATCCAGAAAATGATGTATTCCGTATGACGTGGGATGACTTTTTTGAGAAAAGAATGTTTAGTTCGTTTGTCGTGAAATCCACCTTCAACAATCCAAATCAAAATGATATTCGTTCGTACAAAAAAGGAATTTACAGATTATACGAATCAGAAAAAATCAAGGAGCAAATCTTCAACAAGGAGCACGATCTTTGGGTTTACTAGGATTGTCATAAGAATGTAAAAATTTTTAAACGTAAAGCCGTTTTACTGAAAAGTAAAACGGCTTCTTTCGTTTTAGTAGAAAGGTTTCAAGGCTTTTTACGTCTTAGGATGTAACTTTAAGTGCTTTTAAAAATGAATGAAATGCGAATATTAAAAACGTTACTCTTACTACTTTTTTCTACCCTTAGCTTGCAATTATTAGCTCATGAACATAGTGATAAAAATGAGAATATCACTCCTTATAATGATGCCATAGAGGCTACTCGAAGTTTTAAAATTCAATATTTAAAAAAAGAAGCTGTCTGGCAAAACTTTATTGCGCAACACAGTGATTGGGGTGCTCGTTTTAATCGTTATACAAAATTGCCGCACAGAGCATTTGGAACACCATTTGCTTACGGAAGTGCTGGGCAAGATTTAGTGGCGAAGTCATTAAATTTTATTAATGATGAATTCGGTGAATATGGTATTCCGACAGACAATTTAATTTCTACGCGAAATTTTAATGACGGTAAATACATTAATGTTGATTTTAAGCAAATTCATCAAGGGATGGAAATTTTATGGAGTAACGTAATTGTTCGTTATTCGCAAAATGAAGAAATTGTTTTGTTTGGCTTTGACGCACATAGAAATGTTCCTCAAAATTTACCAGTAGTTTTAAGTGCAAATCAGGCAAAACAAAAAGCCGAAGATCATTTAGTTACACCCATTATCAATTCTACTGTCAGTGCTGAGAAAAAGATTATTCCAGTTCCTGTAGAGGGTAATTATGAATATCACGTTGTGTATGAGGTTACAACTAATACGCAGGACACAAAAGAAATGCCGGGTATCTATCTAAGTTATGTTGATGCCGAGACTGGAAAAGTATGGTATCGTGATAATGAAGTTAAGCAAATTGGTTTCAATGTAAATGCTGACCTTTATCCAACAAACCTGTATAATCCGAGTCAGATTCTTGAATTACAATATTTAAGAATTGAAAGCAATAACAATACATATTACACGGACGTAAATGGAATGGCCACAATTCCGGGTACAACCTTTGGGGGTACAATGCATTTGGACGGTCGATATTGCGATATTGTTACCACACAGAATGGAACGGTTTCGCCTTCTATTTCACCCTCAGGTATCGTTAATAATGGTTCGTATACTTTTCCGACTAATTCGCCTCAGCCATTAATTCAGCATTTTACAGCTTATCACCATGTGAATGTTGTTCATGATTTCATGAAGGAAAAAATACCGTTGTTTACAGCAATGGACAATCCACTCACAACTCGTATTGATAGAACGGATGGTAGCTGTAATGCCTTTTATAATGGTACCAGTATTAATTTTTACGAAACAGTAAATGGTTGTAATGCCTTGTCTTTGGTAAATACAGTTATTTATCATGAGTATGGTCATGGAATTTCACGACAGTTTTATAATTCGCAAGGTTCTAATTTTAGTAATGGTGGAATGGGTGAAGGTTATTCTGATATATGGGCTTTCTTTATAAATAATGGTCCCATAATTGGTCAGGGTTTTTCAAGTTCAAATACGAACATTCGTCGTTATGATATTAATCCAAAAGTTTATCCGCAGGATTTGGTAGGTCAAGTACATGCCGATGGTGAAATTATTGCCGGTGCCTGGTGGGATACCTATCAAGATTGGGGAAGTTTAGATAGTGTTTCTGCCTTGTTTGGTCAATCGCATTATGGATTAGCAAATGGTCCCAATGGCACAGAAGGTGAAGTTTATTTTGATATCTTAATCGACGCACTTCAGTATGACGACACGGATAACAATATTGGTAACGGTACACCACATTTTAATTCAATCGTAAAAGGTTTTGCTGCTCACGGTATTTATCTTTTAAATAATACTGAAATACTTCACTCAGCTGTAGGATACACTAATTCTGGATCTTCAATTAATATGCAAGCGGAGGTGCTTAGTGACTTTTCTCCATTTGTAGGTGATTTAAATATGGTTTATCGTCCACGTACCGGAGGTGCTACGACTAATGTATTAATGAATAAAAATAATTTATTATACGATGTAATATTTCCTTCTCAAACTGCAGGAGATGTTTATGAGTACATTTTTGAATTGTCTGACAACACAAATTCTTACACGGTACCTTCTCCGAAAAATGCAGATTTTGGCATTCAGTTTTTCCAGCGAAATCTTCCATATTATTTAATGATTGGTTATACACCAGTTTATAAAGAACTATTTGATGACATTGCTCAACCTACTGGCTGGACTATAGGAAATGCACCAGGTGATGCAGCGATTAGAGGAGTTTGGGAGCATGGTGCGCCAGTTCCTTCTTTTCAAGATCCGAATGATTCAGCAACAATTGTACAAACCTATCGTGATGCAAATATGGGTGGCAGATGTTTAGTAACAGCTAATGCAAGCAATCCCAATGCCTCAATAGGAACGGCTGATGTAGATGCGGGAAAAACAACTGTGATTTCGCCAGTAATTGATATTTCTAGCTACAATACTCCATTTCTAAGCTATTCTAGATGGTTTAGTAACAGCCAAGGAACCAATCCTCGTGAAGATGAGTGGCGCGTTGAAATTACATACAACGGTGGTAGTAGTTGGAACTTTATTGATAGAACATTTGAACCCGACGTAAGTTGGAGATGGCAGGTAGTTCCATTGTTTAAAAGTAATGGTTCTCAAATTCAAGTTCGTTTTATTGCAGAAGACGATCCGCAAGCCGGAAATGGAGGTTCTTTAGTAGAAGCAGCAATGGATGCTTTTGTTATTCTAGACCTTGGAGAAACTCCTACTTCAACAACAGATATAGATAAGCTACGTTTCCAAATTTTCCCGAATCCTGCTAGTAAGTCAGTAAATGTGTTACTTCCTTCTTCTAAGGAGGCTAGTGTTGAAATTTTGAGTAGTATTGGTTCGGTATTGGATATTAATAAGTTTAACGGTCAAAAACAAGTAGAAGTATCTACTAGTAATTTGGCATCAGGTTTGTATTACGTAAGAGTTTATCAGGCTGGAAAAATGAATATACAAAAATTGACCATTACCAAATAGGTAAAACATTGTTTATAAATTGGTGGGAATCCCAATACCAAATGGTATTGGGATTTTCTTTTGCCTATTACCTTTGAGTTGTTCAATCAGATTACTACAATGGATAAATTAAAAGAAACAGCATCGCAGGTAAGAAGAGATATCGTACGCATGGTACATAATGTTCAAAGTGGCCATCCAGGTGGTTCGTTGGGGTGTACAGATTTTTTAGTAGCGCTCTATTTTGAAGTAATGAATCATAATCCCAAAAACTTTACTATGAATGGTGAAGGAGAAGATGTTTTCTTTTTATCAAACGGGCATATTTCACCAGTATTTTATAGTGTACTTGCTCGTTCGGGCTATTTCCCAGTAAGTGAATTAGCAACCTTTCGTAAATTGGACACACGTTTACAGGGGCATCCAACTACGCATGAAGGTTTGCCTGGTGTACGAATTGCATCAGGAAGTTTAGGTCAAGGTTTAAGTGTAGCATGTGGAGCTGCAACTGCCAAAAAAATGAACAATGATGCTAGTATAGTTTATTCATTGCATGGTGATGGTGAATTGCAAGAAGGACAAAATTGGGAAGCTTTAATGTTTGCTGCTCATCACAAATTGGATAACTTAATTGCGACGATCGACTTTAATGGTCAGCAAATTGATGGTAGCACAGATGATGTGATGAATATGGGTGATATTAAGGCTAAGTGGGAGAGCTTTGGTTGGAAAATGTTAGAGATGAAAGGGAATGATCTTGAGGATGTGCTCAAGGTATTAAACGAAGCAAAACAGGCTACAGGTAATGGTAAACCAATAGGAATATTGATGCACACTGAGATGGGTGCAGGAATTGATTTTATGGAAGGGACGCACAAATGGCACGGGATAGCTCCAAACGATGAACAATTAGCATCAGCATTGAGTCAGCAGGCCGAAACATTAGGAGATTACTAAACATTCGATTTTATATAAACCCGAATAGTTTCAACTTCTGGTTGTAAACAACCTTTGCATTCCTTTAAGCTAAACGTTCTAGAGAATTAGTAAATTTACAATATCGCTAAGCGGATTATATATTATCTTTTATTTGGTTTTTGCTTAATGAGCTTAAATGCTCAATCTCAAACTAAGAAAACGCGTATTTTATTCATATTAGATGCTTCTTCTAGCATGACGTATGATTGGAACAAAAATTATAATCGCTTTGCTATTGCTCGGAATATTTTATTGCAAATCGTAGACAGCATCTATGCAGTAAATAATGAAGTAGAATTCGGCGTTCGATTATACGGGACAGAATTTCCAGCGCAAGAAAAGAACTGTACGGATTCTAGATTATTGGTTCCATTTAATCTACAAAATGTTAATCAAATTAAGCAATCATTACTTTATGCCACACCGATTGGTTGGTCTCCTATTGCTTATAGTCTAAAAGAATCTGCTCGGACTGAAATAAACAATACTTCTCAATATGATTACTCGATTATATTTATTACCGATGGAGGCGAGTCTTGCGGTGGTGATATATGCGAAACCTATTTAACGCTATTAAAAAATAAAATTAGCATTACGCCTTACATTATTGGATTGGACAACAATGCCAACCTTAAAAGTTACTATGATTGTTTAGGTAAGTTTGTTTCAGTGTTGGAGGTTGATGATATTCCCAAAGCGGTAAAGCTTATCGTAGATGAAAATAGACCGATTCTGAACAAGAAAAAGAACTTGAATTTAAAGACGGTATTTTCTAATACACCGATTAAGAAATCCGACCCAATCAAACCGAAGCCAATTGTCAAGCCAGTCAAGCCAAAACCGAAAGTTGTGGTTAAAAGAGTTTGGGAGCCAATGCCTCAACTTAATGCAAGGTCAGTTTCTTTAACCGAAGGATTCATTCCTAACTATTCACCGCTTAAAATAAGTCCTTTGTATCAGCGTTTAGAATACAAGATAGACATGGATTTAGAGCCACCCGTCAAAAGAATTGTTAGGAATATTACTTTTATAAAGCCTAAATCGATTCAGTTACCAACACAAATAAATTTCCCAACGGCACCAATTTATCCAAATCCATTATTTACTTCATTAGAATACACTTTTAATTTTGAGACTCCTAAACCAGTTATCAAAAAGAAAGTGCTAGAAGACCTCCCTTTTTTGAGACCATTTGAACCAAGACATAGATTGGTTTATGCTTTTAGAGTTCCCCGGCCAGTTTATGCGCCTCCGTTGTATGACAAATTGGAATATCGCTTAGATTATACTCCCATTAAAAGAGATACTGTTGTAAAGAGAATTGTCAATACAACAAAGCCAAAAGCGGATAAAGTAGATCCCATACCAAGTAGTGCAAATGGTCCGAATGTTAAGGTGAGCAGAGAGGTTATTCCAAGTGATCAGACTTTGGTGCAAGTTTTCTTTATTAATAAGTTTCAAAAAAGAAGAGAATATAGAAATGCTACACCAACCGTAATTATGACGGATGCACAAACTAAAAAAGAGGCTAAACGATTTATAAGAACGGTAAATCGTGGCGTGCCAGAGTTAAAGCAAATTGAAGCGGGAACATATAATTTTACGGTTCGTGGTGAGAATAATTTATTAACTCCTGATATAAGAATAGATGCAAACAGTATCAACAAAGTTTACATTGAGGCCAGCGACGGTACCATTGAATTTAGATATGATAATAATCCTAAAAGACCGGTTGATGAATTTCAGGCGGTGGTAAACCCTCGCTTTGAGAACAGAAATAAAACGGTAGTGCAGGAATGTAGGGATAAATTATTTTATGCACCAGCTACTTACTATGTCGAGATTAATACTATGCCCACCACACGATTTGCCATGGTAGAGCTTGATTTTGGTGTCCAGAAAGTGATAAAAATCCCAGAGCCTGGTTTTTTACAGATTAATAATACAAGCAATATGGGAAGAATAGAGTTCTACCATAATTTAAATGACAAATACGTTCGTTTTCATACAATGAAAATAACGGGTAATATAATTGACCAGAAAATTATGTTACAACCATCTCGTCGAGGACCCTATAAAGTGGTATTTTATAAAGATATACGGATGCCAGCTGCTGGAACAAAGGAAATTATGTTTCGAGTTAAAAGCAATGAAATTACTCAACTCACATTGCAGTAATAGTTGCTTGCAATAAAACATTTCTTTAAGAAGATAAATAAATCAAGATAAAAAAAATCCCGCAGCGCCAAAGGCGTCACGGGATTTATTATTTAGAAAGAAGTAAAATTAGCTTTCGCCTTCTTTTTCTTCACCTTCCATTTTCTTCTTAAGATTGGCTAGCACATCTAAATCGCCCAACGTAGCTTTCTCAATCTTAGATTGCATAGACTTCATTGATTTTTTAGTACGATCATGGCTTGCTCTTGCTTCCTGACGGCCCGCTTCTCGCTCCATCTCTTTCTCAGCTTCCCAAGTTTTAGAATGCGATACTAAGATTCGTTTCTCATTACGATCAAATTCAATAATCATAAATTGAGCTGTCTCATCAGCAGCAACCGATTTTTCATCTTCTTTACGTAAGTGACGTGTAGGAGCAAAAGCTTCTAAACCATATTGCAATTGAACAATACCACCTTTGTCTTCTTTACGAATCAACAAACCTTCGTGAGTAGATCCCATTGGGAAAGTACTTTCGAAAGTATCCCATGGGTCATCCTCTAATTGTTTATGTCCAAGAGAAAGTTTACGTGTTTCACTATCAACATTCAATACAAGAACCTCTAGTTCATCACCCACTTTTGTGAAGTCACTAGGATGATTATAACGCTTCACCCAACTTAAGTCAGATATGTGAATCATACCACCAATTCCTTCGTTGAATTCTACAAATACACCATAGGGCGTCAAGTTTTTCACTTCACCTTTATGACGTGTACCTTCAGCAAATTCAACTTCAATTTTATCCCACGGATCTTCAGTCATAGCTTTGATAGAAAGACTCATTTTCTTCTCCTCTTTATCAATGCTCACAATCTTAGCTTCGTAGTCAGAACCTTCTGTAAAGTACTCCTTAGCGTTAATTGGTTGGTTGCTCCAAGTAATTTCACTTACGTGAACTAAACCTTCAATACCCGGCTCAATCTCAATAAATGCACCGTAGTCTTCAATGTTCACTACTTTACCTTTCACTACATTACCTTCCTTAATTTCTTCAGGAAGCTTTTCCCATGGCTGGTCTGTTAATTGCTTCAAACCAAGAGAGATACGTTTCTTATCATCATCAAAGTCAAGAATTACAACATTCAGGCTCTGACCATTTTCCAATACTTCGCTTGGGTGCTTAATACGACCCCAAGAGATATCGGTAATATATAAAAGACCATCGATACCACCTAAATCAATAAAGGCACCAAAGTCAGTAACATTTTTCACAGTACCTTCTAATACTTGTCCTTTCTCTAGTTTACCCATAATCTCAGCACGTTGTGCTTCGATATCACTTTCGATAAGTGCTTTGTGTGATACAACTGCGTTGCGGATTTCTTCATTGATTTTAACCACTTTAAACTCCATGGTTTTACCAACAAACTGATCGTAATCCGTTACGGGTTTTACATCAATTTGAGATCCTGGTAAGAAGGTCTCCATACCAAAGATATCTACGATTAAACCACCTTTTGTTTTGTGTGTGATAATACCAGAAGTAACTTCTCCTGACTTGTAGAAATTAACGATTTTCTCCCAAGCGCGATATGCTCTTGCTTGCTTGCGACTTAATACTAAATGACCATCGCGGTTTTCTTTTTCTACTACGAAAACTTCCACTTCGTCACCTACGTTTACCTCATCTAAATCTCTAAATTCATTTAAGGAAATTAAACCATCACTTTTGTACCCAATATCAACGACTGCGTCAGTTTCAGTTAAGGCTTGAATAGTAGCGGCTTTAATTTCGCCATCATTAATTGTAGAGAAAGATTGCTCATAAAAAGCATCGTACTCTTTCGTTTCTGCTTCTGTGTATCCAGTAACATTTTTCTTGTCTACACTCCAATCGAAATCATCATGTGCACCGCTCGCTTGAATACTAGGAGCTTCAACAGTTGCTGTTGCGGCCGCTGGTTCCGTTGCTTCGGGTGTTTCTGTTGTTTCGGGAGTTTCTGCCGTTTGTTCTTCAGGAGTCGAAGTTGTTTCGGTCTTTGGTTCGTTTTCAGCGCTTGGCTGATCTAAATTTTCTTCCATTTTTAATTTCCCAATTAGACTTTTAAATGCACATCACGTGCGCAATTATTCTAAAGGGTCGGCAAAGATAGTGAGAAAGGGGATAAATGATACTTTTTCTGGCTTTTTTTGGGGTCTCAATTAATGTGCTAATAACTAAGCAAAGGCTTTATTTTATGGCAGTTTGAACGTTTGGAATGCTTCTAAATAGCTCGCAATAAAAAAGAGAGCAAAATTAACTTACTCTCTTTGAATTTATAATTTTTCCAAACTTTATTGAATTCCAAGCTTAGCTTTCACAGCTCCCAGTAGATTATCAGCATCTAGGGCGTGTAAAAGGGCACCAGTACTAGAATCTATCACATAAGAATAGCCTTTTTCTTTGGCAACTGCTTTAATTGCTTCATCTGCTTTTTTAATAAGTGGTGCAGCCAACTCTTGCTCTTTTTCAGACACTTTCTTTTCGCCTGTTTTACTGAGTTGTACAATACGAGCTTCCAAATCTTGGATTTCTTTAATCTGTACTTCACGAATCGCCTCACTCATCGTCTTGGCTTCAGCTTGCAACTTCTTTCCTTTGGCTTCGTACTCTTTTTGCATAGTGGTTAGTTTCGTTTGAAACGTTTGTGCAAATTTCTTTACGTCCTCCTGAGCCTTTTTCATTTCGGGCATTATGGAAAGTAAAAGCTGAGAATTGATATGTCCTATTTTTTGCTGAGCTTGAACGCTAAAAGTAGTTATTATGCAAACAGCTAGTATGGTTATTATTTTCTTCATGTTATTATTAAATATCGATTATTAAGAATTGCAAATATAAGTGCAAAGCTTCTTATTTACGTTTAGGATTTGTTACCCCTAAGTCAAGTAAAATAGCATCACTCATGTCAATTTTTGGAATGCTATAAAAAATGCTTAAATCGCTAGACTTATCAAAAATGATATCATAGCCTTTACGCTTTGCAATTTTTTGTACTGAATTATATACCTTGTCTTGTACTGGTTTTACTAATTCTTGACGTTTTTTGAATAAATCACCTTCGAACCCAAAACGTTGCTTTTGTAAGGTTTTTGCTTCTTTTTCTTTATTAATTATATTGTCTTCACGTCTTTTTTTCATCTCATCGCTCAGCATTACTGATTCGGCTTGATATGACTTGTATAAACGTTCCACTTCCTGAATTTTAGTGTCAATTTCTTTCTGCCAGGTTTTAGAAATATCGTCTAATTTAGTTTGTGCACGTTTGTATTCGTTTAGATTATCTAAAATATATTCAGAATCAATTACGCAATAACGTTGTGCTGCAACAGGTGCAGTAGAAAGTCCAATGGCTACTATTAGTAGCAAGATTATTTTTTTACTCATGTTCATAGTTTTTGTACTGTTGTCTGACTACAAATAGACTAAAAAGTTAAGAGACTAGAAAGGCTTTAACTTTATTTTATACCCATTATTGCTCAGGACGCAGTGATATCAATTGTTTGAGAATATTATTATTTATAAAAAAAGTATGATTAATCAGGCTCTTGACCCAACATAAAGGTAAATTTAGCCGCACCACCTAATTTTACGCCACTTCCAATTGCTTGTTGTCCATTAGGGCTATCAAATCGTACACCATAGTCAAGACCTAATAATCCAAACATCGGTAAGAAAATTCGAACACCTAATCCAGTGGCTCGATTTAATTCGAACGGATTAAATTGTCTGAAACTATTCCATGCATTGGCAGCTTCATACCAAGCCAAACCATAAATAGTAGAGCTAGGATTTAATGAAAGCGGGTAGCGTAACTCCGCTGTGTATTTATTAAAAATGGTGGCTCCACCTTGATCTGTATAAATTTCATATCCACGGTGTGCAATGATATCTCTACCAAAAATGGTAAATCCTTGGATCCCATCACCACCCACTTGGAAACGCTCAAAGGGCGATTGGGCCGCATTATTATAATAGCCTAGGTAGCCATGCTTCGTAGCGAGTTTTAATACCAAGTTACCCTTGATACGTTGGTACCATTCCGCTCTGAAACGATACTTGTGATATTCAATCCACTTATATTTATCTTCTTGTGTTGCGGTTTCGTAATCTAGATTATTAAACGAAGAATAGGGTGGTGTAATCTGCGCGGTAAATCGAATGTTGCTTCCACTACGTGGATACAAAGGCTGATCTATAGATGTTCTTGCCAATGTGAATTTGAAACTCAGATTATT
This sequence comes from uncultured Chitinophagaceae bacterium, assembly GCA_964389575.1. Taxonomy (GTDB): domain Bacteria; phylum Bacteroidota; class Bacteroidia; order Chitinophagales; family Chitinophagaceae; genus JAGNRR01. Next base: position 6,543 of record CAYMFF010000009.1, on the reverse strand, counting down.
TGCTTGACCATTATTAAATCCTTCAAAGAAGGTATAATTATTAATGTTATAACGCTGATAGTTTAAACCATAAGAAACAATGAAGTTGTCATCGGGCCAACGAAGTCTTTTACTGATTGTTGCTCCTAAACCTAAAGTAGTCATATTACCCGGTGTGTTAGATCCAAATGTTCCGGCAAAATAGGTACGATACGCACTCAACGAAAGAGCAGTTGGTTTTTTACCACCAAGCCAAGGCTCAGTAAAACTAGCTGTAATAGAATTGTACCATTTACCATTGGCCTGACCACGAAGCGATAGTTTTTGACCATCGCCCATTGGTAAAGGATCCCATGCGCCTTTCTTGGTCATGTTTTTTAATGAGAAATTATTGAAGGAAACACCAACAGTTCCTGTGATTCCCAAACCGCCACCAAATCCTGCTTGAAGCTCTAGTTGGTCTGAAGATTTTTCTACAACGCTAATGTCTATATCTACCGTTCCATCATTATTGGGCTTAGGTGTGATACCAATTTTTTCTGCGTCAAAGAAACCTAAGTTTGCAATTTCTCGTTGAGAACGAATTAAATCTGCTCGGCTAAATTTATTACCTGGCAAAATGCGCAGTTCCCTGCGTATCACATGTTCATGCGTGCGATCATTACCAGAAATATTTACATTTCGGATCGTGTATTGATCACCTTCTACTAGCTGTATATTAAAATTAATAGTATCACCATTGATAGAACGTTCTGTAACATTGGTATTAAAACTTAAATAACCATCGTCCAAATAACGCGAACTAATATCATCGCCTTCTTGGGTTGGTATTTTTCCTAATCGCTTATCTAATAATTCCTGATTATAAATGTCACCTTTTTTGATACCCAACATTTTATTTAAAACGTCAGCCGTGAATTTTGTATTTCCTTTCCAATTGAAATCTCCGAAGTAATATTTACTTCCTTCATCCACCATAACGTCAATGTTCAGATGACCATTCTCGGCAAAGTAAGTTGTGTCTTTTGCGATACTCGCATCGCGATAGCCGATAGAATTATAATAATCCACCATGGATCGTTTATCATTCTCAAATTTGTTTTGATCGAATTTCGATGCCGAGAAAACTTTATATCTAAAATAAGGATCCAAAAGTTGAGCTGTTTTTGACAAGCTCAAAAAACCTTTATTCTTAATATACGATTTAGCACTAATGTCGTTTTTACCATAAACACTTTCATTCGCCACAGGGTGCAACGATAATCGAGCCATCTCTTTGCTTTCTTTCATGGTTCGTTTCAAACGCATGGTATTGGCAAATTTGTTTCCAAAAACATTAATTTGATTAATCTTGATTTTTGGACCGATGTTAATTACAAAAGTCAAAATGCTCATATTAGTAAACGCAGTATCCGGTCTTTCAATGACACGTACAGCAGTATTAATATGCCCTTTGTCGGCATAAAATTTCTTAATTCGTTGAACCGCTTTTTTCTTGGTGCTTTCTGTAATAACACGTGATTTTACCAAGTCGAGTTTACCTTTCAACTCCTTGGCATCATTGGCTTTAATACCAATAAAATTAAATTTAGAAAGACGCGGTCTTTCCGTAATTTTTATATCCAAAAACACTTTATCATTTAAGAATCGTGTTGCGTTAATTTCTATATCAGAAAAAAGTTTTTGCTTCCAAAGGTTTCGAATCGCCTTACTTAATTTAGCATCGTTGGGCACTGTTATTTTGCTACCCACTGTTAATCCAGAGATTGAGATTAATAATTCTTCGTCAATAAATTTAGAACCACTTACTGTTATACCACCAACGGTATATTGATTAGAGGAAACATTGAAGGAACTATTTCGATTCCCTTTATTACCTCCCAATTGGATTTGCGCTGACGCACTGCTGGATGCAAAAAATAGCAAAGCAAGCAAGTAAGTCGTTATTTTAAAATTTGAATTCATTAGAATGTTATACTGTTTTTAGCTGCTCGCTTATTTTTCCAAAGCGTCTTTCGCGGTTTTGATAATTTAAAATGGCCTCAAAAAGATTTTCTTTTTTGAAATCGGGCCAATGAGTATTGGTAAAGTACAATTCGGCATATGCCAATTGATATAATAAGAAATTACTGATTCTGTGTTCGCCACTGGTTCGAATCATGAACTCCGGGTCCGGAATATCTTTAGTACTCAAGTTTTCTTTTATAAGTTCATCGGTTATATCGGCAGGATCAATTTTACCATTCTTTGTGCTCGTTGCAATTTTCTTCATGGCATTAATAATTTCCCATTTAGCACTATAACTCAAAGCCAAAACTAACGTAAGCCCCGTGTTGTTTTTGGTAAGCTCTTTGGCATTATGCAATTGTTCAATACAAACCGCGGGTAAACTATCAATATCACCGATTACATCCAAACGAATGTTGTTCTCATGCAGTTTTTCGATTTCCGATTGAAGTGTTGAAACTAATAATTCCATTAAACCATTCACCTCGGCTTGCGGACGTTTCCAATTTTCGGTGCTAAATGCGTAAAGTGTGAGATATTCAACACCTACTTCTGCGCATCCCTCCACCACTTCGCGCACACTCATTACACCTTGCTGATGGCCAAATAGGCGATTTTGATTTCGCTCTTTTGCCCAACGACCATTACCATCCATGATGATGGCGATATGCCGTGGCAGTTTTTCTTGTTGAATGAGGTCAATCATTAACCTACAAAAATAAGGTTTGGAGTTTTTAAACGCTGTTAAAAGATTAGACTATAATTAGTTTAACACAGCTTTCACAGCAAAATGACTGTTCTTTTTTTCACCTTAGGAATCAGCTTTTATACGTTTAGCTTCATTATATTTGTTAAACAACTAATTGTTATATGTTTCAGAAAAATATAGCTTCAATTTTCCTATTAGTGATGTTCGCAATGGCCTTTGCCAGTTGCGATAAAAAGATGAGTCCAGACGACCCATTGCCAGATGAACGTGATTTTACCGTATTTACTACAACTAATAGTAATCGATTGTATGGTTACAATGCCGAAACAGGTAATAAAACCTGGGAAAAATCATTGAACTCTAAGATGTCAGGCTCGCCTGTTATTTTAGGCGATTCTTTATATGTGATAACTGAAGATGGAACTTTTTATTCTTGGGATTTGAGAAACCAAGATGAATTGGTGAAAAAAACGATTCCTAATACTAATGGGCTTTCCATTGCCGCCTCGGATACATTAATTTATGTAGCCGGTGGAACAAAACTTTACTGTTACTTTCCGGATGGAGGTTTGAAGTGGGATTATGATGGGAACAATGGACCCGCTACTAGTGGTGTGAGTTTAAGAGGTGCTAAAATGTATTTGGCTTTTGGAAATCAAGTTCACTGTGTAGACACTAGTGGAAATGCAGACTGGGTAGCTAGTGGTTTTGGGGATATAACAACTACCGTTAAACCTGAAGGAAGTGCACTTTATTTTGGCGATGATGACAACAAAATGTACAGTATTGAGGCTTCCAACGGAGCTTTAATATGGTCATATACAACTGCTGCTCAAGTAAAATCTTCACCATTAGTTTATGGTGGCATGAGTATTTCGGGTAGTGATGATAATAATATTTATTGTGTTGATATGCTAGCCGGAACGGGACAGCAAGGTTTGTTGCGTTGGAGTGTTCCCACGCAAGAACGTGTTCGTTCTTCACCAGCCATTCATATTCCGACGAATACCGTTTTAGTAGGTTGTCATGATTACAATTTATATGCCATTGATCACGTGACTGGAACCTTGAAATGGAAATACCCAACTGGTAGTTTAATTACTTCGTCTCCAACCGTGGTTGGCGATCAGGCATTCTTTACATCATATGATAAGTTCATGTATTGTATTAATGTGCGCACGGGAAGTCTAGTTTGGAAAACAAATATGGATTATAGCGCCGATGGGTCGCCGGTGGTAGATAATATCACTACTGAGTTTTATTCAGGAGTAAGTGGTGTCAGTCCTTTTTAATTTAAAAAAATACATAAAAAAATACATAAAAAAAACACCAGGCATTGCGTGGTGTTTTTTGTTTATTCTTAATTGGAATAATTAGTTCGATGGCATACCAGCTTCTAAATCAGCTAACCATTTTTTATCTACCTTTTTAAGTACGATCGTCTCTTCATTTTCAGGAGCTTCACTACTTGTGAATTTGATAGTCGCTTCAGTTCCTTCTTCATTGAAGGTAGTAGTACCAAAAGTGTAGGTTGCATTACGAGCAACAGCTCTTGCAGAGTCCATTTCTGCTTGTAATGAATCTGGAACCATAGATGAGAACATTTTTAACTGCTCTAGCATTTTGTCCGTTTCATCAGTTGCTAATTCTTTTGCTTTGTCATACTCTTCATTGGCGATAGCTGTGATAAAATCATTAGCAATACCTTGTACTTCTTTCTCGTCGTTCCCTGACTTACAGGATTGAAATGCTACTGCACAAATTGTCAATACCATTAATACGTTTAATACTTTTTTCATAATTGTTGTAATAAGTCGCAAAGGTAACAGAATAGAACCTGCAGTTGCAAGTATCACTGGGTTAATGTGGTGCTAATAATTGAAACGTTTATTATTACAATTCGCACAAATTTTTGCCTTCGAATCTATCCGTCACGTTTCGTGACGGATTTGGGAATAGTCTAGCAGCTCCTGCTGCGACTTCAACCATATTGTTATAAATTTATAAAATGTATCGAGGAGGTTACAATATTAAAGATCAGCACGCTGTTTATTTTCTCACATTTACCGTAGTTCAGTGGGCCGATGTATTCTCCAGAGATTTATACTCAGAAATAATTTTAGAAAGCCTAAAATACTGCCAAGAAAAGAAATTTTTAAAAGTTCATGCTTGGTGTATTATGTCCAATCATGTCCATATCATCTGTTCTAGTAAATCTCCGCAGCGACTCTCTGATACCTTACGAGATTTGAAACAATACACCTCAAGACAAGTTATAGATGCTATTGAATCCAATTCCAAAGAAAGTAGAAAAGGCTGGTTGCTTTGGCTTTTCAAAGCAGCAGCAGCGGACAATAAACGAAATGAAAACTTTCAATTTTGGCAACAGACTAATCATCCTATTGAATGTAGTACATCAGAAATTTTGCAAAGCAGAATTAACTATATCCACCAAAATCCAGTAAAAAGAAAAATCGTAGAAAAAGCTGAAGAGTATTATTACAGTAGTGCAATGGACTATTACAAAGGAGAACAAACAGGGAAGCTAGAAATTAGTTTTTTGTAATAAAAAACAAAGCAAAAACTATGCGTCACGTCTCGTGACGCATTTGGGAATAGAATAGCAGCTCCTGCTGCAAGTTTAACGATACCGAGCCAGAGGCTCTTTCCTATTCTATCATTCGTAGGCAGAGCCTACGAATAGGTGGCTGTTGGTGGCGCTACACTAAACACCAACAGCGGCTGAAAAACATCCCGAACAGCTGGCAATTAGTATAGGTACTGTATTCTTATCTTTGAAAAACGTGAAATTCAATAAGGAAATAATAAATGGATTTGGTGTAGCGCTTAATGAATCAGTAATTCTGGAATTTCAATTTGATAAAAAAACTGCTGAAATTACTATTCTTATCGAAGCAGTGCATTTAAATGGAGAAGAGGATTTAGATAAAAATAAGTTCTATTTGAAATTTGAAAATGTAGGTCGTTTTGCTGCTCTATTGAAATTAGATGCCGCTAATGATGATGCAGAAATATTGAAATTGTCTCATAAAGAGTTGTCAACTGAAATTTCAAATTTCAAGGGAGAGTCAATGTATGGTTGGGAGTTTATGAATACCGAATGGGGCGAGAAAGAGTTTGATACCTGGAAAGTGAATACAAGCTTAGACATTACTTTACAAGAATCGGGAGGTTTTTCAAATACTATTGATATGTTTTCTGAACATTTTGGAGAACAATCAAAGACGGTTGATTTGAGAATCTGGTTTGATGATTTAGAAATCCGAACAATGGATAATATAATCGTATCAAAAGAAGATTTTATTAATAGAGGAAAGAAAGTATGGGATGGAATCTACAGTGGTAAAACAGGTGGAGGAGAAAACTCTCGGATTATTGCTGCTGTCCAAGATACAGTATCTCAAAATTCAATTGCCTCATTATGGAAGAAACTAAGGAATTTGTTTTGATTATTTTCACAAAAAAACCGCTCCAAAGGAGCGGTTCATTATCAATTGTCACTTATCAACTATCACTTAACTAAGCTTTCTCCTCCTTAGGCAAAAGCACCTTACGAGAAAGTTTAAATTTACCAGTCTTTTTATCCAAGCCAACGAGCTTCACTTTAACCGTATCGCCTTCGCTAAACACACCGTCCATATTTTCTAGACGAGAGTGCGAAATTTCTGAGATATGCAATAAACCTTGCTTACCAGGCATAAACTCTACAAAGGCACCATAAGGCATGATAGATTTCACCGTCGCTTCATACTCTTCACCAACTTCTGGTTGCGCTACAATTCCTTTTACAAAGGCCATTGCTTTATCAGCACCTGCAGCATCAGCCG
>CAYMFF010000008.1:32993-61164 GCA_964389575.1 uncultured Chitinophagaceae bacterium | reverse complement strand
TGGAAAACTAATTGCTTTTGATCAGGATAAAGATGCGGTGCAGAATATACCCCAACATGAAAACTTAATTTTCGTAGGCGAAAATTTTAAGTACGCCGCACGTTTCGCGCGCTTACACCAGTGTCTCCCGTTGAATGGAGTACTGGCAGATTTGGGGGTTAGTTCACATCAGTTTGATACAGCCGATCGAGGTTTTTCAATCCGTTTTGACGGAGACCTTGATATGCGCATGGATACTCGGCAGTCGTTCACAGCGGCTCATGTAATAAACAATTATGACGAAGGAAGGCTTCATAAGCTCTTTGAACTATATGGTCAGGTTACGAATGCCAAAACATTGGCAAGGCGAATAACAGAACAACGCAGTGTTGCGCAGCTTCGAACAACGCAAGATTTGGTGAATTTAATTACACCAATTATTCGAGGAAAACAGAATACCTATTTGGCAAAAGTTTTTCAAGCGATACGCATCGAAGTGAATGATGAGCTTGGTGTAATACGAGAATTATTGCGTGGTGTCATTCCTCAATTAGCTGTTGGAGGGCGAGTGTGTATTATAACGTTTCACTCCTTAGAAGATCAGGTGGTAAAAGAAGTTTTCAGAGATTTTGCTGAAGAAGAAATGACACCCGAAGAAAAACTGTTAGGAAGAAAATTGAAAAAAGATAAAAATGCTTTTAAGCTAAAAATATTCAAGCCAATAAAACCAACGTCCATAGAACTCAAAGAAAATAATCGTTCTCGAAGTGCAAAAATTAGATACGCAGAAAGAATAAACTAACAAATAATAAAAGAATACTATACCCTATAATGAATCATCGTTCTAAAATATCAGGTTGGCAAAAAAAGCTGGAAGAGTTGGGAATGCAAGGCTTGGTGAATAATATCCCTCTGATTCTTGTGGTGATGGGCTTTTTTATTCTCAACATTTTTATTGTTCATTATACAGAGAATACGATTCGTGATTTAAATAAAAAAAGTGCACAGCTGAAACAGCTTCGTTGGCATTATATAGATGAGAAATCAAAATTAATGTACATGACCAAAGAGAGTGAATTGGCAAAGCGCGCTGTGAATCAAGGATTAGATGTGCTAACATCACCACCAAGTAAAATTGAAGTAAACCCTCAAAACTTAAATAATTAATGAGTGCAGATAAGGTAATCAGGCTTCGGGTTTATTTATGTTTTATGGGAATGTGTTTGTTTGCTTTGGCAATTTTAGCCAAAGGAAGCATGGTTATTTTTAAAGAAGGACCACAGTTAAAAGCGTATGCCGATAGTTTGTATACGGATGTACAAGTCTTGCAGCCTGAGCGCGGTAATATTTATACGGAGGATGGAAGTTTGCTTTCTTCGTCTATTCCTGAATTTGATATTCGCTTGGATTTGGTTACTGTGCCGAAAGATACATTCAACAAATACATTAATTCGCTCGCACATGGCCTTGCAGAAATTTTACATGAAAGGGGGAAGTCAGCTGTAGATTATAAGATGACGCTCAAGAAGCAACAGAAAAAAGGAAATCAATATTACTTATTAGCTCGAAAGGTTAGCTATTCACAATATTTGAAAATCAAAAAACTGCAACCATTTGCAAAAGGGGCAAACAAAGGTGGTTTCATGACCGAGTCACACATTAAGCGAATTAATCCATTTGGGATTTTAGCAAATCGAACGGTGGGTATCTGGCGTAAAAATGCGCAGAACGTAGGATTGGAAGATGCGTTTAATAAACATCTAAAAGGCAAAGAAGGCAAACGGATTGTGAGAAAAATTGCGGGAGGTGCATATATGCCTGTTGATGGAAGTGAAGTAGAGCCGATCAATGGAAAAGACGTGGTCACAACCTTGGATATGAATATTCAAGACGTAGCGGAAAATGCGCTAATGAAGCAACTCAAAATTGATAATGCCGCTTTCGGTACCTGTGTTGTAATGGAAACGAAAACTGGAAAGATAAAGGCCATGGCCAATTTAGGGCGCCAAAAAAATGGCTCGTATTATGAAGATAAAAATTATGCCTTGCTCGGTATAGAGCCCGGTTCGACTTGTAAGGTTATTTCATTAATATCTCTTCTAAATGACAATAAAACGAAAATTGATAAAACAATAAATTGTGGTCCGGGGTCATATAGAATTGGCAAAAGAAGAGTAACGGATAGTCATCCGGTGGGCGTAGTAAGTGTCGAAAATGCGTTGGCGCAGTCATCAAATGTTGGTTTTTTCAAAATGATATATCATAATTATAAAAATGATAAAGATGCTTATATCAATAATCTGAAAAAATTAAACTTACATCAGCCAACTGGTATTGAAATTAATGGAGAAAGTAAAACCAATTTAAACGAGACAAGAGTTCATGATGAAGAATATTTAATTGGTTCAATGGGTTATGGGTATGGAATAAAACTAACGCCAATGCATTTGTGTATGGTGTATAATGCCATTGCAAATAATGGAAAATTAATGAAGCCGTATCTTGTAAATTCGGTTAAAGAATATGGAGAAACCATCGAACAGTATGAGCCAACCGTTTTAAACGGAAATGCGGTTAATCAAAATGCCGTAGAAGATATTAAAAATGCAATGCATGCTGTTGTTCAACGAGGGACTGGTAAAAAATTACGAAATCCATATTATAATATTTGTGGTAAGACTGGTACTGCTCGTGTGGTAGATAAAGGAATTAAATATTCAGACCGAGTATATCATGCTTCCTTTATTGGCTTTTTTCCAAAAGAGGATCCGCAGTATACTATTGCCGTAGTGGTGCGAACGAGTAAGAATTCTAGAAATTATTATGGTGGACTGTTGGCATTGCCTGTTTTTCAGGAAGTGGCAAATCGATTATACGCTACGCACGTAGTTACACCTAAAACATATGTAAATACGGATTCGTTGCATAAAACGCCAGAGATAAAACAAATTCATGCTACGCAATATGCTACCGTAGCAAAAGCGTTAGGAATGAAAATGCGAACGAATGTGGTGAGTGGTTGGATTCAATCGGCAAAAGAGGCGAGTGATAAAAAGTGGGACGCCACGGTTGTTCATTATGGTAAGTCGGATGTTCCGAATGTAAAAGGAATGGGCTTGCGAAATGCTATGAATATTTTAGAGAGTAGAGGACTTCGTGTTATACCAGTGGGCAAAGGTAAAGTAGCAAAGCAATCTATGGAGCCAGGAGACGTAATCATTAAAGGACAAACTATAACAATACACTTGAGCTAGTGAAAAAACTAAAAGACATATTGCAAAACGTAACCGTCGTTTCTCTTCTTGGAGAAAAGGATTATGATGTGCCTGCTTTGAAATTAGACTCACGTCAGTGTGAGCACGGTGATTTGTTTTTTGCTTTAAAAGGTTTTGAAGTTGATGGACATATTTACATTGATAAAGCAATAGACTTAGGCGCTAAAATTGTGGTTTGTGAAGTGTTACCTCTAGCAATCCATGAAAATGTGAGCTATGTTCAAGTTAAAAATTCGGCCAAAGCCTGTGGCGTAATCGCTTCAAATTTTTATGATAATCCTTCTGGTCAATTAAAATTAATCGGTATAACGGGCACAAATGGTAAATCTACCTGTGTGCATTTATTATATCGTTTGTTTACCGATATGGGCATGAAGGTTGGACAAATTTCTACTATAGAAAACTGCATAGCAGGTATTGTGATTAAAAGTACCCACACTACGCCGAATGCTATTGAGTTACAAAAATTATTAGCTCAAATGGTTGAAGCCTCTTGTGAATATGTGTTTATGGAAGTTAGTTCGCATGCGATTCATCAAGATCGAATTGCAGGAGCTGAATTTGCTGGCGGGTTATTTACGAATATATCACACGATCATTTGGATTATCATGACACCTTTGATGAGTATATAGCCGTAAAGAAAAAATTCTTTGACGATATGCCAAAAGGTGCATTTGCCTTAAGTAATATTGACGATAAGCGTGGTGGCGTTATGTTGCAAAATACAAAAGCATTAAAGCAAACTTTTAGTCTTAAAACCTTAGCGGATTATAAAGCAAAAATTCTAGAAAATAATTTGAGCGGACTCGTGCTTTCGATAGATAACGAAGAGGTGCATTGCAAATTAATTGGAGAGTTTAATGCTTACAATATTCTTTCAGTTTATGCCATTGCACGAAGTTTAGATTTTGACAAAATAGAGGTACTTCAATATTTAAGTAATCTTACCGGAGCACAAGGGCGTTTTGAAACGATAATGTCGGCCAACGATAACATTATGGGTATTGTAGATTATGCGCATACACCGGATGCCCTTATCAATGTATTGGCTACTATTAATAAATTGCGCACAGGTGGCGAAACATTGCATTCTGTAGTGGGTTGTGGTGGAGATAGAGATAAAACAAAACGTCCGCTAATGGCTCATGTAGCTTGTGAGCATTCTGACAAGGTGATTTTTACATCAGATAATCCCCGAACTGAAAAGCCAGAAGAAATATTGGCTGATATGGAAGCGGGCGTTCCTGTAAATCTTAAGAAAAAGTATATAACGATTACCAATAGAAAAGAAGCGATTAAAACAGCTTGTGGTTTTGCACAGGAGGGTGATATAATCTTAGTAGCAGGAAAAGGGCATGAAACCTATCAAGAAATAAACGGAGAGCGTTTCGACTTTGACGATAAAAAAATATTAAAAGACTGTTTAAACCTATTAGAAAAATAAAATGCTGTATTACCTATTCCAATATTTCCAAGACTTAGACCTTCCAGGCGCTGGTGTGTTTCAGTTTATCTCATTTCGGGTAGCCATGGCATTAATTTTTTCATTATTGATTTCATTAATTTATGGAAAACGCATTATTCGTTTGTTGCAACGCAAGCAAATGGGCGAACAAATTCGAGATTTAGGATTGGCGGGCGAAAAAGTAAAAGCTGGTACGCCAACTATGGGTGGTATTATAATTATTTTGGCCATTGTAATTCCAACATTGTTGCTCACCAAAGTAGATAATGTTTATATCGTTTTAATGTTGTTGTGCACGGTTTGGTTAGGAGCAATTGGTTTTTTAGATGATTACTTAAAGAAGTTTAGAAAAAATAAAGATGGACTTTCTGGAAAATATAAAGTGGCTGGTCAATTAGGACTTGGGATTATTATTGGTGCTACGATGTACTTTAATAATAATGTAAACATAGTTAGAGAAACTACGGGCGGAGTATCGGCTGTTTATAGCAGTGAAGATAAAGTGATAGGAGAAGAGTTTCAGCGAAAAGAAAACGGTGAAATTGCTTCATTTGTTAAAGTTCGTTCTGCAGTTACTACAATTCCATTTGCCAAAAATCATGAATTAAGTTATGCTAAAATTGCTTCCTTTTTTGGAGAAGGTGCCGTAAAATATTTAACTCCTCTATTTTACATTTTACTTGTCACATTTATAATAATAGCTGTTTCGAATGGGGCTAATCTCACTGATGGAATCGATGGCCTAGCCACAGGCACAAGTGCGATCATGGGAATTTGTCTCGGTGTGTTTGCTTATGTGTCCGGTAATTACTATTTCTCGGAATATTTAAATATTATGTATATCCCGCACTTGGGTGAGGTGTCCATTTTTATAGCGGCATTTGTCGGAGCGTGCATTGGGTTTTTGTGGTACAATAGTTTTCCTGCTCAAGTATTTATGGGCGATACGGGCAGTTTGGCTTTAGGAGGCATAATTGCGACACTGGCCATTATTGTGCGTAAAGAATTATTAGTTCCAATCATTTGTGGGATTTTCTTGATAGAGAATTTGAGTGTTATGATTCAGGTTGGAGTCTTTAAATACACTAGGAAGAAATATGGTGAAGGGCGACGTGTGTTTTTAATGACACCCTTACATCACCATTATCAAAAATTAGGTTATCACGAGAGCAAAATATCAACGCGATTTTGGATTGTCGGAATTCTATTAGCCGTGTTGAGCATTGTAACATTAAAATTAAGATAGTAGAAAGTTGAAATACGATATCGTCATATTAGGAAGTGGAGAAAGTGGCACCGGCGCTGCACTCTTGGCGCATCAGCAAGGTTTAAAAACTTTTGTGAGTGATGGGGGTAAAATTCCTACGCGCTATAAAGATGAATTGCAAAAAGCCTCTATACCTTTTGAAGAGACTAATCATTCATTAGATATTATTCTTGATGCTAAAGAGGTTATTAAAAGCCCGGGCATACCAGATTCTGTTCCGGTAATGCAAGAAGTAAAAAACAAAAATATTCCGGTGATGAGCGAGATTGAATTTGCTTATCGCTATAAAGCTGATAGTAAGATTGTGGCCATTACGGGCACAAATGGTAAAACCACGACGGCCACGCTTACTTATCACTTATTCAAAAAGGCTGATTATGATGTTTCTCTTGTTGGGAATGTTGGTTTCAGCTTTGCCAGGCAGATCGCAACAAAGCCAACCCAATGGTACGTCATGGAGATTAGTAGTTTTCAGCTAGACGATATAAAAATATTCAGACCAGATGTTGCTGTGATTTTGAATATTACAGCAGATCATTTAGATCGGTATGACTATCAATTGGATAATTATATACAAGCAAAATTTAAGATAACAGAAGCACAAACTAAAGAGGATGTTTTGGTACTCAATATGGATGACCAAAACATAAAGAACAATTTAAACTATATAAAAACCAACCCAAAAATTCAATACATTTCAATGGAAGAACAAAAGAGCAAATCAGGAGCATTTATTAGCGAAAACGAAATGGTGCTATCGCAAGACAGCGAGCGCGTAACAATTTCAAAAGACAAAATTTCTCTCAATGGGAAACACAATCAATACAACACGATGGCCGCTTGTATTTCAGCTAGAGTAGCAGAAGTACGAGCCGAAAAAATCAGAGAAAGTTTACAATCTTTTCAGTCATTAGAACATAGGATGGAAACAGTTGTGAGTATTCGAGGTGTAGAATTTATCAATGACAGTAAAGCCACCAATCTGAATAGTGTGTGGTATGCATTAGAAAGCATGAAGAAAAAAACCGTTCTGATTTTAGGCGGTGTAGACAAAGGGAATGATTACGGTGAAATTGCTGAATTGGTTCGTGAAAAAGTAAAAGCAATTGTTGCTTTAGGCACAGATACCCAAGCAATTCAAGAACATTTTCGGTCTATGGTACCTGTACTTGAAGTAGATAATATGGAAGATGCAGTAGCTTCTTCTTATGAGTTGGCTACCAAAGGAGAGTGTGTTTTATTATCACCAGCTTGTGCCAGTTTTGATTTATTTAAAAACTATGAAGATCGTGGCGAGCAATTTAAAATCGCAGTGAAAAACTTATAAGAAATGAGCTTGCTACAAAAAATAAATATCAAACCTGTTTTTACAAATCGTCTCAAAGGAGATGCAATTATCTGGGCTATTGTCATAGTCTTGGCATTGATTAGTTTGATTGCTATTTATAGTAGTACAGGTTCATTAGCCTATCGTTTTAAAGATGGTCATGCTGAGGTCTATTTAGTAAAAAGATTTTTTATTGTAGCTGTCGGTCTGCTCATTATGTATGTAGCGCATAATATCAACTATACTCAATATAAGAAATATGCATTTGTTGCGCTCGTCGTGGGAATGCTATTGTTGCTATATACTATAATAAGTGGCGGGGTTAATTTAAATAATGCCTCTCGCTGGATAGCCGTGCCTTTTGTAAATGTTACTTTCCAAGCATCGGACTTTGCCAAGCTTGCCTTGTTTGTTTATCTGGCTGGGCAACTTTCTAAAATGCAAAACGTACAAGGTGATTTTAAACGAATTGTCTTTCGTGTTTTCTTGCCGGTTGGTTTGGTTTGCTTACTTATAGCACGTGATAATATGTCAACCGCTTTGTTGATTGGAGTTAGTTGTGGGATTATGTTTTTTATTGGAAGAATCCAATGGAAATATATTTTAGGACTTGTTGGTGTATTGGTTGTTGTTATTTCCTTAGCGGTTATGTTCTCACCACGAGCAGTAACTTGGAAAAATAGATTGCTCAATTTTGCGGGTGGTGCTAAAACAGAAATGGCTTATGGCGCATCGGAGAATTACCAAGTAACGCAAGGTAAAATTGCAATTGCTAATGGAGGTTTGTTGGGTAAAGGCCCAGGTAATAGTACACAGCGTAATTTCTTGCCCCATTCATATTCGGACTATATCTACAGTATCATAATAGAAGAGTATGGTTTAATCATCGGTGGAATGGGAATGATATTTCTGTATTTGTTATTCCTTTGGAGGAGTATTATCATATTTCGAAAATGTCCTTATGCTTTTGGTTCATTCTTGGCGGTAGGATTGAGTTTTAGTCTCGTATTTCAGGCATTTGTGAATATGGCGGTGAATGTGAATCTGTTCCCCGTTACAGGTTTGACATTGCCGTTGGTAAGTAAAGGAGGTTCCTCTGTATGGTTTACTTGTTTGACCATTGGGATTATTTTAAGCGTAAGCAAGTTTGTGGAAGAAAATTATAAAGGAAAAACTCTGAAATAAATTCAGGATGACAAAAAAGAGAAATGAGTAAAAGAATAATCATAGCAGGTGGTGGTACTGGCGGGCATATTTTCCCGGCAGTGGCTATTGCGAACGCGCTTAAGGAATTAAGTAGCGATATGGAGATTCTTTTTGTCGGTGCGAATGGTAAAATGGAAATGGAAAAAGTTCCTAAAGAAGGTTATAAAATTATAGGGTTAGATATTGCTGGAATGAATCGAAGTAATATGCTCAAGAATATTTCTTTACCCGTAAAGCTTGTCAGAAGTATGATGCAAGCAAAAAAGGTGATAAAAGATTTTAAACCTGATGTGTGTGTGGGCGTCGGTGGCTATGCAAGTTTCCCCATTTTGCGCGCTGCTCAAAAACTAAATATTCCGACAGTATTGCAAGAGCAAAATTCTTTTGCCGGTAAGAGCAATAAAATACTTGGAAAAAAAGCTAACGCAATCTTTACAGGTTATGAAGGCATGGAAAAATTCTTTCCGGCCGATAAGATATTTTATACTGGGAATCCTGTTCGTTCGGTTATTCAAGATATGAATGTGAAAAAAGAGGAGGCCTATAAGTTTTTCGGATTAAACTCTGATAAGAAAACGCTTTTTGTCTTTGGTGGAAGTCTAGGAGCACAAAGTATTAATGATGCCCTGCTCTCCAGTATTGAAAATATCGCAGAAAGTGATATTCAAATTATTTGGCAAACCGGTAAAACATTTTACGAAGAGGCAAAAAAAGAAACAACCACTTTGTCCAATGTAAAAGTGTTTGATTTTTTGCGAGAAATGGAAATGGCATATACGGTTGCTGATGTGATTGTTGCCAGAGCTGGAGCTTTATCTATAGCTGAATTAAGCATTGTTGGTAAGCCTGTGATTTTCGTACCATATCCCCATGCAGCTGAAGATCATCAAACACATAATGCGATGGCTTTAGTAAATAAAAAGGCGGCGTGTATTATAAAAGATAGTGAAGTCGACGAAAAATTGCGTTCAGAAATAATGGAGGTGTTTCAAAATGAAAGTCTTCAAAATACATTAGCGGAAAATATTAAACCCTTTGCCAAAAAGAATGCGGACGAGGTAATAGCAAAACAAATTTTAGAACTAGCGGCGTGATAAATTTAAACGACATATCGCGAGTGTATCTCATAGGAATTGGTGGCATAGGCATGAGCGCTTTGGCTAGATACTTTAAAGCCAATGGTTGTGCTGTTAGTGGTTACGATAAAACGCCTTCAAGATTAACCAAGGAATTGGAAAGTGAAGGGCTTGAAATACACTTTGAAGAAAATCTAGATGCGTTAGACAAAGAAGCTGGATTAGTTATTTATACGCCCGCCATTCCTAAAGCCCACAAAGAGTTGATTTGGTATCAAGAGAATAATTTTGACTTATTCAAACGAAGTGATGTGCTGCAGGCGATAACAGAAAATCAACGAGCAGTTTGTGTAGCCGGCACACATGGTAAAACCACAGTAAGTTCAATGATAGCTCATTTGCTAAAACAAGAAGGTTTTGGTGCTAATGCTTTCTTAGGTGGAATTGCCGCAAATTATGATACGAATTATATCCAAAGTGAAAATGATTGTGTGGTGGTAGAAGCTGATGAATATGATAGAAGTTTCTTGAAGTTGTTTCCAGATATTTCAGTGGTTACTTCAATGGATGCCGATCATTTGGATATTTATGGTACAGCCGAGGAGATGGAAAAAGCATATTATCAATTTGTAAATGCCAGTACCGAAGTTGTGTTTTATAAACATGGTTTAAAGCAAGCAACAAATTTTAATGTAAAAGAAGAAATAACCTACAGCGCACAAAACGATGCGGCAACGTATTACGCTCAAAATGTAACAACGATTAAAGGGAGTTATCAATTTGATATTTGCATGGCAGGCGAAGTGCTAACAAATGTGAAGCTCAATATGGGCGGAATGCATAATGTTGAAAATTGTGTAGTGGCTTTTGCCGTTGCTCATTTTATTGGTTTGGATATTGATAAGTTGAAATTAGCTATCGAGAATTTTAAAGGCGTAAGACGTCGTTTTGAATATGTAATCAAAAATGAAAATCAAGTCTATATCGACGATTATGCGCATCACCCTGAGGAGCTCACCCAATTGATAAAGAGTACATCTTCACTATTTAGAAATGAAAAAATTGCGGTTGTTTTTCAGCCCCATTTATATTCCCGAACCAAAGATCATGCAACTGGTTTTGCACGTGCGCTGGATTTGGCTGACGAGGTAATTCTATTAGATATATATCCTGCCCGAGAGTTACCGATAGAGGGGGTGAATAGTGAAATGATTTTGAATGAAATGGGTATTGACAATAAGCATATTTTGTCAAAAGAAGGTGTGGTAGAGTGGGCAAAAAATAAAAAACCAAAGGTATTAATAACAGCAGGTGCAGGCGATATAGATCAAATAATTGAACCGATTAAAGAAGTATTATCATGAGTATAAAAACAAAAAACATATTACGCAATATTGGCTTTTTGCTATCGATTCCTGTTTTGATAGGTGCTTTTGTTTTTGCAGTCGCGGAAGATCGATTGGCACAAGTTCTTGCTGTGGAAGTTCAAATTTCAAATCCAGCTCTAGGTTTTGTGACACAATCTGATGTTGAATCTGCGGTGCGTGCAGAAAGCATAATCATGAATGGAAGTTCAATTGATAAAATTAATGTAGCACAATTAGAAGATCGTATTCAATCTAATCCTTGGGTAGAGGATGCGGATGTTTTTATTACATCCAATCAGCATATAAAAGTGAAGTTGAAACAGGTAGTACCCAAGTTGCGCGTGCAACGAATGGATAGTTCGGCTAACGGTTATTATCTTGATGCCAACGGTTATATGATTCCTTTGTCTCGAAAATTTGTGGCAGATTTACCTATTTTAACGGCTCAGAAAAGTATTACCACTGTCGAACAACGTAAGGAATTGGTTGATTTTGCTCAGTTTATAGAACAAGACACTTTCTGGCAAGCGACAATATCTCAAATTAATCTGGATAAGGCAAATGACATTGAATTAAGCTCTATAATCGGAAATACAAATATTCGTTTTGGCTCTGTAGCTAATAAGGAAGATAAGTTCAATAGACTGTTTCAGTTTTATCAAAAAGGTATTAACCGAATCAATTGGTCCAATGTTCGTGAATTAGACTTGCGTTTTGATAAACAACTTGTTTGTCGTCGTTATCACAAAGAGAAACATATAGAAGATAGTAAATCACCTAGCCTATATGTGAAAACAAAAACGAAACCTACGGTTATTAAAAAACAGGTAGCTAAAAAGAAGGTGTCCCTAGCTAAAAAAACAACCGTTAAGAAGTCAGATATTTTGATTCCGAAGCGCAGAAAAGTAGTTTCTAAAAAAGTTTGGAAGCAAGATGAAGTTGCACAGAAGAAAGTTGCTAAAAAGGTGACTGCAAAACAAAAGAAGAAAAAGGTGGTATCAAAAAAGAAGCGTGTAGCCAAAAAAGTGAAAACCAAAGTCGCAACTGCTAAAAAGAAGAAGACCAAGAAAAAAATAGTAGCCAAAACAAAAACAGCTTCTAAAACTGCGAAGCGCACGATCAAAAAATCTGCGCCACAGCCCAAAAAGAAAAAAAGAGAAATAATAATTAATACAGAACCCGTAACTAAAAAATAAGCATTGAAAATGAACGAAGAAAAAAACGAACTGACTCAACCAACATCTAGACCCATTATTGTTGGTCTTGATATTGGGACTACTAAAATTGTGGCTATTGCTGGTAGAAGAAATGATTATGACAAAATTGAAATTTTAGGTCATGGATTTTCTAATAGTAGTGGTGTAAACCATGGTATGGTTCTAAATATTGAAGAATGTAACAAGTGCATAGAGGCGGCATTACTCGATTGTAAAACAAAAAATCCTTTTCTTGAAATCAATGAAGTCTATGTCGGTGTTGCAGGGCACCATATTCGTAGTATTCAAACACAAGGTAAAAGAGTAATACAAAATGAAGATGATGTGGTAGCACGAAAAGATGTGGAGATGCTTATTAAAGAGCAGTTTAAAACATCGATCCACCCGGGCGATCAAATTATTGATGTGATACCGCAGGAGTTTATGGTAGATAGTCATGGACCTTTTCTTAGAGAAAATGTTGTGGGAATGAGTGCGAATAATTTAAGAGCCAATTTTCATATTATTACTGCGGATAAAGATGCAATTAAGAATATCAATCGAGCGGTAACACGTTCAAGTATTGCCATTAAAGATTTTGAGTTACAGCCTCTAGCCTCCGCTGCCGCTGTAATGAGTGCCGAAGATATTGAAATGGGAGTTGCTATTATTGATATCGGAGGCGGTACTACAGATTTAGCTGTTTTTCATGATGGTATTATTAAGCATACAGCTGTTATTCCAAGAGCTGGTGTCAATATAACTCAAGATATTAAAAGTGGTTTAGGTGTTCTTAAGTCACAAGCTGAGCAAATGAAAAAGAAATTTGGTGTAGCACTTGCCGATGAGGTTAGCAGCAACACGTTTATTTCTATTCCAAGTATTAGAGGGCATAAGCCCAAAGAAATTTCTGCAAAGAATTTAGCTAAAATTATTCAAGCTCGAATGGAAGAAATTTTGGATCACGTTCAGCATCATTTACGTCAGTTAAATTTAGAAGATAAGTTGCACGGAGGTGTAATTCTAACTGGTGGAGGTTCTCAATTAAAACACCTTAAGCAATTAACAGAGTTCAAGCTTGGTTTGCCAGCCCGTATTGGTTTTCCTGATCAACATATAGCTGGAACAGAAGCTACAAAATTGAATCAACCGATGTTTGCAACTTGTATTGGATTGATATTACGTGGCTACGATGATGTGGACAATAATCGTTTCACCAGTTTTGCGGCCAATACGTTATACGAAGAAAGTGTTGAAACAGTTCGAGAAGCTGTGGTTGATAACAACGACGCGGTTTATGATGAACTAGCCACTTTGTTTCCTGTAGAAAATGATGAAATTAAAGTAGTTACAGAAAAAGAAGATACCGTTAAGCCTATTACTGAAGAACCAAATGTAGATGACAATAATGATCATTTAGCGCAAGATTTAGTTGACTTTTTTACTTTGGGCGATCCTATGCCAGTGGAAAAAGTTGAACCTAAAAAGGAAGATGTGCCAACTGAAAAAAGAACGAATGGGCTAAAAAAAGTATTTAGTACCATAGGGAATAACATAATGAAAATTTTTGATGACGAAGAAGACGAAAAGATAAAATAAAATTTAAATAAAAAATATCCATATAAAATTCAACAAACCCATAAATCATGATAGAATTCGAATTACCACAAAACAATGAAAGCATAATCAAAGTCATCGGCGTCGGCGGTGGTGGCGGTAATGCAGTTAATCACATGTACCAACTTGGTATTGAAGACGTAGATTTTATACTTTGCAATACTGATATGAAAGCGCTAGGCCAGAGCCCAGTGCCAACTAAAGTGCAATTAGGTCCTTTGCTTACCAAAGGATTAGGAGCAGGTGCCAAGCCCGATGTTGGGCGAGATGCCAGTAACGAAAGTATAGAAGAAATTAAAAAAGCATTTGGCGAAAACACGCAAATGGTTTTTGTAACTGCCGGAATGGGTGGTGGAACTGGAACTGGTGCAGCGCCAATAGTGGCTAAGTTAGCGCAAGAAACAGGAGCACTAACTGTAGGTATTGTAACGACACCTTTTTCTTATGAAGGAAGAAAAAGAAAATTGTATGCCGAAGAAGGTATCAAAGAGTTGCAAGAAAACGTGGATACGTTATTGGTAATATCAAATGATAAAGTTCGTCAGCATTTTGGAGATGTAGCAATTTCGGAAGCATTCGCAAAAGCGGATGATATCCTAGCTACTGCCGCGAAATGTATTACGGATGTAATTTCTTCAAAAGGTCATATTGTTGTTGACTTCGCCGATGTGTGCACAGTAATGCGCGATGGAGGTAGTGCTATTTTGGGTAGTGCAAATGCCAGCGGTGAAAATCGTGCGGCCATTGCAGTTCAGGAAGCGTTAAGTTCTCCTTTATTAAATGATCGAGATATTAAAGGAGCACAATGGATTTTATTAAATGTAAATTCCTCACAAGGTGAACATGAGCATACGTTAGATGAAATGGAAATGATACAAGCCTATGTGCAGGAGCAAGCTGGTGAGGATTGTGATTTGATTTTAGGTATGGGATATGATGAAGATCTTGGTGATGAAATAAGTATTACTGTAATTGCAACTGGTTTTAAAACAAATGATACAAAAACTTCTTTTGAAGATTTACATAAAGAGAAGAATAAAGTAGTTGTTTCATTAAATAGTGCGGCTGCTTCAACAGAAGTTGTTGACTCTATGCAAAACGTTATCACCGAAAATCCTAATCAAGGCATAGTAGATAAAATGGATTTGTCGCCAACTTCATTTGAAATTGAACCGCCAGCTATACCAGATTTATCGGCGATTAAACATGGATTTGGTGGGATGAGAACAGAAGAAGATATTGAGAAAGAAGTCATTGAGTTGTCAAGTGATGATATTCAGGAAGAAGTATTAAACTACGAGCCCTCTTTAGAAGAAATGACTGCATCGGTGGTAAATGATTCTTCCGAGATGACGTTGACTTCGCATGAGGAAAAGGAAAATGTCGAAGATGTGATTGAAGAGTTGTTTAATAAAGAAGAGACCGTTGAATCTTTAGAAAATGAGGATGCGCCAACAGAAACTAATCATTTGGAAGAGATTACGTTGGTTGAAAAACAAGTAGAAATGCAAGAAGTTACCTCTTCAATTGTTGAAGAAACTCCAACCACTGATTTTACCTTGGTAGAAAAAGAAGAAGTAGTTGCTGAAACTCCTGAAGAAGATGAGATTGTTTTTGAAGTAACAAATCCATTGGCGATAACAGAAACGACAGAAGAAGTACAGGAGCCAATTGCTGAAACACAACAGGAAGTGCCAATGGCAAATGAAGAAGAACCTGAAAATGATTTTGTGACAATACATGGTATCACTTTAGCGAGAAAAAAGGGGAGTCGTATTTTAACAGATTATGAATTAGAACAAGAGGCCAACTTTGAACTGCAGAAGCGAGCTTTTGACGAACGTGCATCGAAGTTGCGTTCATTAAGTTTTAATGTGAATCAGCCGGAAGAGCAACAAGAAGATGAGGAGATACCTGCTTTTGAGCGTAATAATGTGAACTTGGATGACCATCCAAATTCGGAAGATGAACATATTTCTGGAACACAAGTAAGTGATAAAAAGAATTCATTGGATAGTAATATCAGCACATTGAATAACTTTTTGAATGGTGATTATCCTGACTAATTTTAAACTATGATTTTATGGAATAAAAACGCCTCCTTTTTAGGAGGCGTTTTTAGTTTCATGAAACTTACTTCAATGTTTTCTTTTTATAGAAATAAAGAATATTTAGTAATTAAAAGATTCAAATTGATATTCGAGTAGGTTATACGGATTCGCATAAATGAGAATATTGGATTTGCTTGGAGGTAATACTTTTAAAAGAAATTGATCCTTTGTAATTTGCATTGGCTTGCTTATAAATAGATATTCTTTACCATTAATTATCGCTACGAATTTTAAATAAATATATGGATAACTGTAATAATTGGGTTCCGGTGGTCCTCCGTCTAAATACTTTGCAAAACCCAATGAAGAACTTAACTGTTCCATTTTGTCAATATGATGACTGCCACTTTTCAATTCTATTTCATCAAGTGGTGCACGTATAATGTAAGAATAGTTGGACATTTAAGATTGGAAATTCATTACCCCTGAATATGCAAACTCAAAATAATCATACGAGTATTCAAACGTTCTATAGCTTTCGCTGTCTGTTCGTCCGCATCTGTTTTATCTAGGACGTTAATTAGGCCTTGCGAAAATTTAATCTCTGGTGCTAATATAAAATTGGGAAAATAAAACTCAAAACCAAGGCCGGCATTGGCTCCTAAATCCCAGGGTTTAACTCGTAGCAGTTCTTCTTGACGTCGTTTGCTTACACTAGAGTTAAAATCGTAATCAATTTTACCACCAGCAATGGCATAAAACCTAAAGTTATTTTGTCGATCACTTTTAAACTTTACTTCAAACGGCCAATGAAAAAGTATAGATTCAAAAGAAGAAGTCTGAAAAACATTATTTGTTGGGTCTTGTCTATCTTTTAAACGAAAACGAACAGATTTCTCACGCAGTACAAAAGAAGGAATCGTTCGTATATCAATAAAACTATTCAGGCGCATATTACCCATGAGGCCCAGTTGTAATCCTGGTTTCCAAAGCGGTGTAATTTCAGTAATGCTATCATGATCAATGAACCACTTATCATGCGTTATTTTATATTGTGATGTATTAAAACCAACGGTGATACCAAAATAGAATTTCTTGCTATCATGCAACGTATTATTCATGCCTTCACCTTGCGCCCAACACTGAGCTGAGCATGCTACGGCTAAAAATAACGTCAGCGTTATTTTTCGCAATAATATATACTGGCTACGCCAAATGTGAGTTTCTTGCATGTTACGTTTTTGAAACCTATTTTATTTAAAATTAAGCACATTTCCTCGCCTTCAGGAAAAACGGCTACACTATTTGGTAAATAACTGTAAGCCTCCTTGCTTTGATTCAGCAATTTACCAATTGTTGGAATTATATAACGAGAATATACATGATATAATTGTTTGAATGGGAAAGTTTTAACTTTTGAAAATTCAAGAATAATGAAATGTTTTTTCGGTTTTAAGACACGATGAATTTCATTCAATCCTTTTTCTAGATTCTCAAAATTGCGAACACCAAATGCCACAGTGATGGCATCAAAGGTGTTGTCTTGGAATGTAAGATTCTCGCTATCTCCTTTTTGCATTGAGATTAAATGATCTAGTTTTCGGTCTTTAATTTTTATTTCTCCGTAACTAAGCATTTCGGCAGATAAGTCCAAACCAACAATTTCTTCAGGATTTAGTTTGGCCAGTTCAATAGCTAAATCTCCAGTACCAGTTGCTATATCTAATAGTTTTTTTGGATTATGAGGTGCTAATAGTTTGCGTACTCGTTTTCGCCAAAGTGTGTCTATTCGCAATGATAAAATACGGTTTAATAAATCATAGCGCGGTGCTATATCATCAAACATATTTTCGACTTGAGTTTTCTTACTATCTGCCGAAGATGAATTGGGAACTACTTGCATTTTCACATAGCAAAGATAAAACCGGATAAAATGAATATAGTCGAATGAATAATGAATAAATGTAGGAGCCACAAATTCCTTTTTGCTACTTTTGCTCAACTGTGATGATCAAGCAAGCCAATTATTTAATCAGTAGTCCGCGTGTAGAGCAATGCCCTGCATCGAATAGACCTGAATTTGCTTTTATTGGTAGAAGTAATGTGGGAAAAAGTAGTTTGATTAATATGCTGGCCAATCAAAAGGATCTTGCCAAAACATCTAGCTCACCTGGGAAAACTCAAATGATAAACCATTTTGAGGTCAATCGTAATGAGATGTATTGGGTAGATCTTCCGGGCTATGGTTATGCCAAGGTTTCTAAAAAACAACGACAATCGTTCCATAGTATGATCTGGAATTATTTGGAGCAACGTGAAAACCTAGTGAATTTATTTGCCTTGATTGATAGTCGGCATAAACCACAACAGATTGACTTAGATTTTATTAATGAACTCGGTAAGCGTCAAATTCCGTTTGCAATTGTTTTTACAAAATCTGATAAAAGCAAACAATCTGATGTTATGAAAAATGTAAATGCTTTTAACGCCCAACTGCTAAAACAATGGGAGGAATTGCCACCTATGTTTCTTACATCGGCTGTCAAAAAACGAGGAGGAGATGATATGCTTGCGTTTATGGCTGAACTGCTAAAAAAGTAAAAAGGCTGTCCAAAAAGACAGCCTTTCGTATAGTAATAAACGTAGGGTTTAAAAAAGTTTATTAGAATAAGAATTGAAGTCAAATCGCTGACCATTTCGTGCTACAAAACTGATTACGTCACGTACTGTGCCCCAGCTTTTATAATTGGTTTCCACCTTGTCTTTTGAGATACCATATGTATTGCTTACCATGTTTTTAAATGTTGAAACGCTTTGGCTGGTATTAAATAAAGAACCAAGTGAAGATTTGAATAAGGGTTTTCCTTTGAATGAGGTTAAGCCTTTTCCAATTACGTCCTCGCTGATATTAGTAAGTACGGAACGGGCAACTTTTTGTGTAAACGGATTTGCACTTAGCTGACGTACATTTTTTGCAGTACGAATGCTTTTGTAAGAATTACAAGAAGTGAAAGAAATGGCACATATTGCAATGGCCAAAAGTAGTAGAGAGTTTTTCATGATAATCAAAAATTAGGTCACGAAGATAAAGAAATATCAACGAGAGTAGTCAGTGCTTTAACGAGCTATTAAATAAAAATATATAACATTAATATTTTTTATAATATTTATCTATCTCTTTTTCTTGCTGTTTTTTGGTTTTTTCCTGATTATAATTGTTCCAATTTTTGTTCTGATTACTCTTATAATAACGTTTTCGTTCCCATTTATAGGTATTACAACTACCGAAAGTTAAAAGTAGAACGACCAAAACGAAAGGTAAAATGTGTTTGCACTTATTCATTTATGATCGCTAATTTACAATTTTATTGGCACAGCTGCTACTTGCAAATGCCTCAGGTTTAGCCTTAAACGCAAAGCCCATTCCCAATATATAGCCTGTAGCTTCACTGAGAGCAACGTTACTTTTAAATTGCGGATTCGTGTTGATATCTGCATGCACTTCCATCTCAACATCATATTCATTAAACAGACCACAAAGTTCATAAGCAATTTCGATACTTTTTGCTACTTCCAATAGCATGCGTTCTTTAATGCTTATTTTTCTATTGTTTTTTTCGTTATGAATAAACATAAAGCCACCTCTGCCTTCTCGCAGAAATACAATTACTGTGGCATATTCAGTTTCTGGTCCTTTTTGTTGGGAGTCAGTGCCTATGCATACTTTTAATTTGTGTCCTGCTTCTGATTCTTGTATGATGGCTTTTTCTACTGCTTCATAAATATCCAATTCTATCTTGTCACCGTTAAAGTGTCTCCAATTTTTCATCTCGCCCTAAGTTAGGAACGGATCGTGTTACAACAAAGTTATCTTTTAAAACGAATGTGGAAAGACTTACAGCATACCGACTGCGCTGAGTGCAATCGTGCAACAACTAATAATATTAATATTTCTCAGTTTTGCCAACCGGATAAGCTCTGGATTCTCTGTCCCGGGATTGAAAATGATTCTTTTTGGATTTGTCCCAAGTATGTAATCATAATATTTCTTTTGCCTTTGAGGCTTCAGAAATATGGTGATGGCATCTATGCTTTGATTTTTGCTAGTCGGAATTGCATCAGAAATACTTAATTGATCTATAGCTCCTATTTTATTACCGTAGGCTTCCACGTCATAGCCTTTTTGTACAAGCACTTTGGCGGCCAAATAGCTTGTTCGATTTGGATTCGGAGAAGCTCCTAACACTACGATAGAATTATTATTTATTCTTTGAATTGACATAATGCATTGATTACTAATAGTATATAATCAAAGTGCGTGCCAAAAAATATTGTCGAACAGCATTATACACATATTAAAAAATAAATGTGAAGTTAAATCAGAAACTCTATCGCGGTCTTCACCTAAACGCCTAAGCCGATAGTTTCATGCATATCGGGAATAACAACATCGCGAAAACCTTTCTTCGCTAGTTTGCGTGCAAATTCTTTTTGAACATCATATTCGCCATGAACAAGAAACAGTTTGTCAACTAATTTAGGATTTTGACAAGCAAGATATTGGCAAAGATCATCATAATCAGCATGAGCACTCATACTTCTGATACTCGCGACTTTTGCTTTTACTTGATATTCATCTCTGAAGATTCTAACTTTTTCTTCCCCTCTTGCCAATCGAGCGCCCAGGGAATTGGGTTCGCAATAGCCTACAATTAATATCATATTGCGGTCATCGCTGATAGCATTGGCAATGTGATGTTTAACCCGACCGGCATCAGCCATACCACTGGCCGAAATAATAACCATAGGATTTTTTCGACCGTTTAGTGCTTTAGAGTCATCAGCTTTTGTAATAAATTTCAGTCCTTTGAAACCAAAAGGGTCGCTATCTTTTTTTAAGATCTCTTGAACTCTTTTATTATAACATTCCGGGTGATCTTTTATTACTGCTGTGGCTTTATTAGAAAGTGGACTGTCCACGTAATATTCAATTTGAGGAAGTCGGTTTTCTAATTCCAACATATTTAAATCGTATAATATTTCTTGGGTTCTGCCGACGCTAAAAGCGGGTATGATAATCTTGCCACCTTTTTTTATGCATACCTCTTCTATATGATCCAGTAGTTCTTCATTTGCCAATCTAAAGTTGGCGTGCAATGAATCACCATAGGTGCTTTCAAGAATTATATAGTCCGCTTGCGGGAATGTGCTTGGTGATTTTAGAATGATATCTCTATAACGACCTACATCGCCGCTAAAAGAAATATTCACCGACTTATTATTTTCCTTAATGGACAAATGAACAGAGGCACTTCCCAGAATATGTCCGGCATCGGTTAATAATAATTCTATGTCGTCATCAATTTTTACTTTCTTATCGTAATCTATATTCCTAAACATAGGATATACTTTTTCCGCGTCAGCTATTGTATAGATGGGTGCAATATATTTTAAGCCTTGCTTCGCTCTTTTTTTGTTTACGTAAGTAACATCGGCTCCTTGTATATAAGCGGAGTCGGCTAATAGAATTCTAGCTAAACTCTCAGTAGCTGGTGTACACCAAATTTTTCCTTGAAAACCATCTTTTGCCAGTTTGGGCAAAAGGCCGGAGTGATCAATATGTGCATGCGACAGAACAACATGGTCAATTTCACGAGCGTCAAAACCCAAGTCACTATTGTATTCGCGCGTTTTTTCACGCAGTCCTTGGAATAGACCACAATCTAACAATATTTTTTTTCCGTTATTTAAATGTATTATGTGTTTTGAACCGGTAACGGTTCGGGCAGCCCCGTGAAAAGAAATCTTCATATTTTATCAACGATTGGCTACAAATTTGCGTCTATTATTATGATAAAACGATTTTCTACTCTTAAAAAGTGAGTTAATATGCTATTTATGTATTATTTTCACTTAATTAAAGACTTGATATTTAAATATATGACGAAGAGACCTTCTTTAGTATGGATATGCTTGTTTGTATTGGTTATTACCTCTTCTTGCGAGAAGTATAATCAAATTGATAATACTGGAATTGTAAGAACTCCCTATGTAATGTACATAGGTGGTATTTTGGGTTCATTACATCAAACAAATGATGTGAATTATTACAAGCCCTTGCATCCTTTCGATGATGCAACGATTCGTCAGGTAATAACCGCTGATTCTAATATTCTCTATTTAAAAGGTAATTGTTACGTGAGCGATGATGACGGCAGAGCGTTTAATGTAACTAACACAAATGCGCGTCCCTATTACGAAACCTTATTCAAAAAATATTTTATTCCGCATCAAATGCTTTATGACGAATCCCAACGACTTGTTTACCTCTGTGTGAATGGTGGCTTGGATCAAAGCAGTGATTTGGGTAAAACATTTGCAGGTTCTACTCTTGGAAGTTCTCCAACTTCAATCATAGAGTTGGACAATGACGATATTTTTGCCATTCAAGATGATGCCACTATTCACGTTCGTTCTGGCGGAGTGGGCGCTTGGAATCAAGTAGCTCCTGGAGCAAGTACCTTGGCAGCTGGCACAAATTACTTTTTATCCAGTCTGGGAAATACGTTAATTGCCACAGATTATGAAGGCGAATTGGGTTGTTTTTACAGCACAAATGGAGGTGCAGATTGGACAAAATACGGTGGTGTATCCGGGAACGGAAAAAACATATTATTTGTAAATGCCGTAGAGAACAATCAAGGCGGCCAGGATGTTTTTCTCGGTAGAGATAGTTTAGGATTATTTAAACTAAATCAAGGTAGTGGTTCCTTTGAAGCCAGTAGTACCGGAATTCCTTGGTTTGCCAAAGTGCATTATGTTGAAAGCAAGAAAATTGTTTTTAGAACAGGTGTGGAGCGTTACTTCTATTTCTGCGCTACTGATGTAGGGCTATACATGAGCGAGCAGGAGTCTGCAGGTTCTGATTGGCGCTTAGTTCGACCTGGTGAGTATTCTACCTTACAGTAATTTTAAGTGTTAACTTTAGGCGTATTCTTCGTCTATTGTTATTTTCAAACTATGCTAAGTCGCATATTTTTCTTGTTTTCTTGTTTCTTGCTGTCCGTTAGTTTGGTGCAGGCTGAAGAATTTTCACTAACGCATAAAAAGAGCATCGTTCTTGATAATGGTTATTTTACCACCGATCCTATCGGGAATATTTATGTAGTACGGGATAATAATTTTATTATTAAATATAATGTGCAAGGAGATAGCCTGGCTGTTTTTAATGATATAAGCTCAGGTCCAGTTAGTTCAATTGATGCCAGTAATCCATTAAGAGTGCTTGTTTTTTATTCTGGTTTTAGCCAAATAAAAATATTAGATAATATGTTAAGTCTTAAAAACAAATTAGACTTAAGTCAGTTGGGCCTTTTTAATATTCCTGCGATTGCTAATAGTATGGACGGGAATATTTGGGTTTTTGATCCAGCCGGTAATTTATTAAAGATTGATGATAGATTGCAGATAAAACATTCATATCAATTACGCAATATGATAGACGATGTGGTCAGTGCCAGTCATTTAATAGAGCGTGACCGCACCTTATACATGACGGATACGAGTGAAGGAATTCTACAGTTTGATCGATACGGATTTTATAGAACAACCTATCGATTTAAAACAGCTGAATGCAATGTGCTCAATAATTATATAGTGTATTATCAAAAAGGGAATCTGTTTTCTTATAACGTAAAGTCATTGCGCGCGTCTAAAATGGAACTCCCAAATCCTGAAGATATTGTAAATGCTCGCTTGGAAAAAAATCAGGTTTATATTTTGCGTTCAAATCAATTAGATATTTATTCTTTTCAGCAGAAGTGATGAACGTTAAATATTTAATTCTGATGGGGCTTTTGGGCTTTTTAAGTATTCAAATTGGGTACGCTCAAGATAAGCAGAATCAAGTTGTTTTTATCAGAGATATTATTATTAAAGGAAATAAGACAACCAAAGAATTCGTGATTCGTCGTGAAATGAATATTACCGAAGGTGACTCTATTCAGGCAAACGAAATTGATGAAGTGGTTGAGTTTAATCGTTTGCGAATAATGAACTGTCAATTATTTTTAGAGTCAACAGCAGAAATAACTAATCGAAAAGCAGACAGTTTAGATATTGTTTATACTGTAAAGGAGCTTTTTTATTGGAACGCTCATCCTTTTGTAAGTTTGGCCGATCGAAACTTTAATGTCTGGTGGTATGATTATAATCATAAATTAAATCGACTCAATATTGGTGCAGATATCAATAGAAAAAATTTCAGAGGAAGAGGAGAAGAGATTGGGATTGAAGGTCAAGTGGGATTTAATAAGCATTTGTATTTGTATTACTCTAATCCGTACATCGATAAATCCCTGAAACACGGGATTAAAACCAGTATAGCCTATAACACGGGTAAAGAAGTCCAAGCGGCTACAGATTCTAACAAGCAGGTGTTTTATAGAGATGAAGATAAAAATCCGTATCGTTGGTTCCGAGCTGAATTTTCGTATCTATACAGACCAGCTTATGCTACTATTCATGAGTTGCGCCTTAGCTTTCACCATTATTCATTGGGCGATAAAATGTTTGCCTTACAATCTGATTATTTGGGAGGCCGGCAAAAAATGAGCATTCCAGAAATTATGTATCGCTACCGATATAATAATACCAATGACAGAAATTATCCAACCGATGGCTGGGAAATTGATTCTTACCTAGATCATAAAGGTCTGGGTTTGGTAAAAGATTTTGATCATTGGCAATTGTATTTGCACTTAGCTAATTATAGAACCATCACTCCAAGACTTTCGGCTTCAGCGCATTTTCGTGGACGTTTATTTGGACCGGATAAACAACCTTATTTCAATTATCGGGCCATGGGTTATGAAAACGATTATGTCAGAGGTTTTGAGTATTACATTGTAGACGGTAGCCATTATGCCTTATTGCGCACCGATTTACGGTATAAACTTTTTGCGTACAATTTTAAACAGAATATCCTACCCATTCTAAAGCATGTACCTATTGATTTTTACCCCAAAATTTATGGAGATGCCGGGTATGTTTGGTCCAATAATTTTGGAAACAGTTTTTTAAATAACAAGAAACTGTTTGGATATGGACTTGGCATGGATATTGTTTTTTCGTACTACGTAAAACTTCGTTTAGAGTATAGCTTTAACAGCTTAAAAGAAAAAGGACTATTTTTACACCTTCGTAACGAATAAAAGAATCCATGCTAGTAGCAGTTTATAATCGAGTATTTGATGATGGCGATATCGAAATTGTGAAGCAAATATTTGCCGAACTCAAAGAAAATAAATGTGAGGTCATTCTTTTTGAGGGTATGATTCCTTTTTTGAAGTTGCATGATTTTTTACCCAAAAACTTCACTACTTTTTCTAAAGAAAAACCGCTTACCAAAGAGGTTCGATGTTTATTAAGTTTGGGTGGTGATGGTACTATTTTAGATACTATTACTTATGTGGGTGATAAAGGGATTCCAATATTAGGGATTAATCTGGGTAGATTAGGTTTTCTTGCTGGTACAAGCGTTCAGGAGATAAAGTCAGCGATACAACAACTACAGAGTAATAATTATATAATTGATAAAAGAAGCTTGGTTCATTTAGATTCTAGCGAACCTTTATTTCCAGATTCACCGTTTGCACTCAACGAATTTACGCTGCATAGAAAAGATAGTTCGAGTATGATAATTATCCATGCTTATATAAATGGAGAATTCTTAGCGACGTATTGGGCTGATGGAATTATAGTTTCAACCCCAACTGGTTCTACAGGATATTCGTTAAGTTGTGGTGGTCCAATAATATTTCCACAAGCGAATAATTTTGTCATTACTCCGGTTGCGCCTCATAATTTAAATATTAGACCATTTGTGGTGCCTGATGATCAAATCATTTCTTTTGAGATTGAGGGTAGAGCGAAACAATTCTTATGTACTATGGATGCTCGTTCTGCTCCAATAAGTACCGATGTTTCGTTGGCAGTTAAAAAAGAGAAGTTTGGTATAAACTTAGTTCGATTGGAAGGTCAGAATTTCTTACAAACACTGCGCAATAAAATGTATTGGGGCATCGATAGACGGAACTAATATCAATAATCTAAATCAAGTAAATTCTCAAATTAACTTCTTTCGTTGAAGCGATTTTTTTGAAATTTAGTTAAGCAAATGGCCTGGATCAAGCTTCACTGAGCTCATAGCTATATTCTTCCATTACCGCATTGTGCAATAGTTTCGTACAGGCTTCCTCTACTTGCGCTTTAGCACCTGCTTCATCGTTGGCTTCTACTTCCATGGTTATCTCTTTTCCAATGCGCACATTATTAATTCCTGAAAGACCTATGTTGTGCAAACTGGCATTCACGGCTTTTCCTTGAGGATCTAATAAACCTTTAATTGGCATTACTTGTATGGAGGCTTTGAATAACATCTATCGTAATTTTGAAGAACGAAAATAACCATTTTCTTTTTATGCAGTGGCTTACAGCAGATATTGTTTTTGATGGATATGAATTTCACTCGAATTATTTTATTCAAGTGGATAATACTGGAAGGATTCGTCAAATTAAAAGAGAAAAACCGAATTATACAATTAAGAAGTTGGACGGTTTACTTATGCCAGGTATGGTAAATGCGCATTGCCATTTAGAGCTGAGTTATACAAAAGGACTTATACCGGAGAAAACGGGTTTAAGTAAATTCTTACAAAAGGTAAATGAGATTCTTCCTAAAAAAACAGACGAGCAAGTCGTACAAGATGCTATAATTATGGCAGATGCCGAAATGCAGAAGAATGGAATCATGGCGGTGGGAGATATTTGCAATACTGCTAAAACCCTTTCTGCTAAAATTGGAAGCAAGATTCATTATCACAATTTTGTAGAGTGCATCGCAATACAAGAAGCAGATGTACAAAATCGATTTGCAGCGTACCAAAAAGTGTATGAAGAATTGCAAGAAGAATTAGAAACTACCTATTCCTTGCACACGCCTTACACTTGTCATGCGGATTTGTACAAACTCGTAGATCAGCATTCTGATTTTATCAGTATTCATAATCAAGAAAGCGAAGCCGAAAACCAATTGTTTGAACGTAAAAAGGGTTCCTTTGATAATTTCTATGAACACTTTAAGCTAGACAAAAATGAGATAGTAAAAGAGTCAACAAACTATTCTAGTTTTGAAAATTCACAACGATTACTGTCTAACAATAGTAAAAAACTGTTTGTTCATAATACTTATACAAGAACTCAAGATTTGGAACTTGCGGACACAACCTCATGGTTTTGTTTTTGTCCAAAGGCTAATTTATATATTGAAAATCAACTACCCAATATTCCAATTTTTAAAGATTGTTACGATAAAATAGTTTTGGGTACGGATAGCTTAGCGTCTAATGATAGTTTGAATATACTTTCGGAAGTAAAGACGATTCAAGATCATTTTCCAGAAATCCCACTGAAAAATATTTTGCAATGGGCAACAAGCAATGGTGCAAAGCTATTTGGTTTGGAGAGAGAGCTAGGAAGTTTTGACAGTTCGTACCCAGGTTTTGTAAATGTTCCTGATTTTAATTCTGATTTGTTCAAATTAGAAAGTGGCACAGCTCTTGTAATTAAATAAGCCCTCATGAAGTAGAGGGCTTAAGAAAAAGTCTTTAGATTTAGCGAAGGCGTCGTCCTCTTATAGGTGCATTACAAGAATTTCTTCTTCCCCGATTAGGAACAATCGTGCGAGTGCGTCCATTTCTATTCTTACGAATTATTACGGTACGACCTCGTCGGTGTTTTTTAATAATTACCGTTCTGCCACCGTTGCGTGTTTTAATTATTTTCTTCGTTCGCTTGCCATGAATTGGTCGAGCCTCAGCTGATGTACTAAAAGAAAAAAGTCCAATAAGTGCAACCAAAATGGTCAATAAAATTTTGTTTTTCATGTCTACTTGTTTTTTGATTTGATTGTTTGACACTGAAATAACAGGATTAGTTTAATGGCAGATAAATTTATTTTGGCTTTTACGAACAGCAGCCCAATAATTAAAAACTAACCCAAATATTTCCCAACTATTGGCATACGTCTACCTACGCCGAAAGATTTGAAAGAAACTCGAATAATAGGGCAAAATTGATTACGCTTATATTCATTGCGGTTAACCATTTTTAATATTCGGCTTACCATCGCTTCATCATAACCCATATCCATAATTTCTTTGGGCCCCTTTCTTAGCTCAATGTATTGATACAGAATCGTATCCAAATCCATATAGGCCGGTAATGAATCACTATCTTTTTGATCTGGCCTAAGCTCTGCTGATGGAGCTTTCGTGATAATATTA
>CAYMFF010000008.1:0-32893 GCA_964389575.1 uncultured Chitinophagaceae bacterium | reverse complement strand
ACTATCTTTTTGATCTGGCCTAAGCTCTGCTGATGGAGCTTTCGTGATAATATTAGTAGGAATGATTTCTTTACCTGCTTTTTCATTTATGTATTCACATAAACGATAAGCCTGCATTTTATAAACATCGCCTATCACCGAAATGCCGCCAGCCATATCTCCATATAATGTACCATAGCCAACAGAGAGCTCACTTTTATTAGATGTGTTCAATAGGATATAACCAAATTTATTAGCTAGTGCCATAAGTAAATTTCCACGACTGCGTGCTTGAATATTTTCTTCGGCTACATTAAAGGGTAGTCCGTTAAAATGTGGTTCAAGCTGTTGCATAAAGGCGTCATAAATTGGTTCTATTGCAATCGTATCGTAGTGGTTTCCTAAATTAATTGAGAGTTGTTCAGCATCACTCACACTATGATCACTAGAAAATTGTGATGGCATCAAAATAGCATGAACATTCTCTGCGCCCAATGCGGCAACGGCCAATGCTTGA
Source organism: uncultured Chitinophagaceae bacterium (assembly GCA_964389575.1). Classification (GTDB taxonomy): domain Bacteria; phylum Bacteroidota; class Bacteroidia; order Chitinophagales; family Chitinophagaceae; genus JAGNRR01. The sequence goes on along the minus strand of CAYMFF010000008.1, from coordinate 32,397 downwards.
GTTAATGCACTATCTACACCGCCACTCGCACCGAGCGTTGCTTTGGTAAAACCGAGTTTTTCAAAATAATCACGAATTCCCATAACCAAGGCTTCATACATTCTATCAATATTTAAATCGGGTTCGTAATGAGGTGGTGTTAATTCTTCACTAGGTACATCTCGCACCGATTGTAATATAGGTTCTGAGAATGTTCCATCTTCTTGAAGGTTGACTTCTATCAAATCTTCTTTAAAGTAATTGCCTTCTTTTATCAGATTGGCATTTTTATCAAAAACTAAACTGCCACCATCAAAAACAACTTCTGTTTGGGATCCTACACCATTACAATACAACATGGGGAGCTTGTATTTTTTAACGTTGGCCTTGACCATCGCCAAGCGATCTTCGGCATGGGTGTAATCAAAAGGAGATGCGCTGAGGTTAATCATTACATCGGGTTCTTGTTTTATCAATTCATCCATGGGAGAGGTGCGATACATCGGATTGTATGGCATGTCCACATTGGCAGTATGTAGGTTCCAGATATCTTCACAAACCGTAATGGCCAGTTTTTTTCCTTTGAAATCAATGCAGTTCCATTCGTACGCCGGTTCAAAATAACGGTATTCATCAAAAATATCATAGGTCGGCAATAAGGTTTTATGCGCCCGGCCTTTTATCTCACCTTCGTATAATAGAAAACCGGCGTTAAACAAATCTTTTCCTTCTGGGATTGGGTTTTTTTCAGGAACGCCAATGATAATTCCAATTTGTTTAGATAGGGGTAATAAGTCTTGAACTGCATCTTGACAGCGCGACAAGAAATCCTCAAACTCCAAAAAATCTCTAGGAGGATAACCACAAATGCACAGTTCTGAAAATACGATGAGTTCACCACCTAGCGCTATTGCTTTTTGGGTAGCTTCTTTTATTTTGGATAGGTTATAATTGAAGTCTCCGATGATATAATTCTGTTGTGCTAAGAATATTTTCATGTCGTACAAATGTAATAAAAAAGTCCCCATGCATTGTGCATGGGGACTTTGATTAAATTTTTAAATCGTTGTTTAGAAGAAGTATCCGATACGGATAGCAATCGTGTTAGATCTGATGTTGCCATCAGAAAAACGATTTCCTTTTTCGTTTAAACTAGGTGTAGTGAAATCGGTGAAACCATTTCTGTAAAGGATGGCACCATAAACAGCACTACCACTAGATAATTGATATTCAGCACCCGCACCAATGTGCCAACCTACGTTAATAGGCACAACACGAGCTACGTCATTAATTTTTTGATTCGCACCAGTAGAATCTGTTACTGCTGCACCTTTTAATGTATAATCACCTTTTTGGCTTAGTAACAAAGAAACATCAATACCAGTTTGAGCGAAAATTTTAACATCACCTAATTCGGCTGCATACATTTTCAATCCTAAAGGAATTGAAAGAAACTGAGTTTTGTAATTAATATCAGCCGAACTTGCATATTCCGGATCTAATACCGAAGAAGTATCATGTGAAGCATTGATGCCACCACCGTTCCAGTCTAAACCAATACCAGAATACAACGAGTATTTTTCATTTAATCCTAATTCAGCATTCAGACCAACGCTAAAACTAGTGCGACCAGAACCTTTGGTTAGGTCATAATTACCTTTTGAATCTTCAGCTTTATCTACTGTATTTTTTAATGAATTGAAAGTTGGTCCTACATAAAGGCCAAAACGGTACTTCTTGAATACATCTTCAACTTTTGAATCTTGAGCAAAAGTGCTACTTGCCATTAAAGAGGCTACTAGGGTAAGTAAAATAAGTTTTCTCATAGTTTTTAATTTTATTTTGTCCTTTATCGTTTATTTGTTTTCTAATACTTTTAGGACTTTGCAAAAATACTTTACTCCATACCGTACAACACCTATTTTGGCTTTAATAATATGTTATTTCCTATGTGGATTATTAACATCTTGCACCAATGAAAGTGCCAAGAAACCGTTAGTCGATGACGATTTGAAACTACCATATGAGTCGATTCGTTACGATCAATTATTTTTTGGTTTGGATACCATGAATGTTGCCACTAGTTTGGACTTCTTAGGCAAACAATATCCTGACTTTACCAGTTTATATGTCAATACCTTAACTGGGCTAGGTGTGGGACAAAATGCCTTTAAAACAGATCTTGATCAATCTGTAAAACGTTTTTTGCAACTAAAGGATTATCGCGATTTATATGACACTGTACAAAAACATTTCCCCGATATAAAATCAACAGATGATGAACTCAAAGAGCTGTTTTGGAATATCAATTATTTTTTTCCAGAAGAGAAAATTTCAAAGGTCTATTATTTCATTTCAGGCTTGAATAAATGGAGCGCAATCACCATTGATAGCACGGTGGTGGGTGTTGGTTTAGATATGTACTTAGGTAAGAATTTCCCGCATTATAAATCATTACCCGAACCTATTAATGATTATGAATTGCATTTGCGTGAGGCAAATCGTATTCAAGTGGATATGGCACGATCTGTTTTTCAGTCTAAATATCCCTTTGAATATGAAGGCAAATCATTATTGGATATGATGCTTTACAAGGGCAAGGAACTTTATTTCGTAGAAGAAGTCTGCAGAAAAAAAACAGACGATATCATTGTAGGTTATGAAAAGGAAAAACTGAATTGGTGCAATGAAAATGAAGAGGGGATTTATTTTTTCTTTGTGAAGCATAAATTATTATATACTAAAGTTTGGCAAGACATCATGCCTTATGTAAATGACGGACCTAGCACAGCAGGTATGCCGATTGAATCTCCTGGAAATATCGGCTCTTGGTTGGGTTGGCAAATCGTAAGAAAATACATGAAAAAGCATTCAGATTTACCGTTGCATGCCTTAATGACTTTGAAATTGCCAGCGCAACAGTTTTTACAAGATGCAAAGTATAAGCCATAAAAAAAGCACCGTCTCTAAAACGGTGCCCTTAAATTATTTTAGTTAAAAACTATTCTAAAACAGTTCCGTCTTCCGCAATTTTCATTGTCTCGTCGTTGCTTTTTTCAACGCTAGATGCGGCTACTTTTTTCTTGCAACAAGCTTTCTTTCCAGCTGTTTTACTACAAGATGTTTTTGCTGTTGCTTTTGCACAACTTGATTTTTTTGCACAACAAGCTTTCTTAGAAGCTGTTTTGCTACAAGATTTTTTAGCACAAGCTGTTTTTGTACATTTTGATTTGTTTTTACAACATTTTTTGTCCGCCATTACAACACCTGCAGAAAGCATTACGGTAAGGGCTAATAAAATAAACTTTTTCATTTTTAATATCTTTTTAGAATTAATCACAAATATAACGGATTTAGGGCATCCTATCGTGAAATCTTTGTTTTCGTGCTGAATTTTTAACATATTCAAGTTCAAACGTTTTAGCGTTACTTTGTGCCGTATTGTCAAAACAATCAAAGGCATATTGGGCGTTAGCTACTATTTCATTGTTCTGGGGTGGTTCTTGGTTTGTTTCAAAGCTCGCCATTGCTCATTTTTCGCCGCTACATATGAGTGCCATACGACAAACGATAGCTGGTGTTTTATTAATCCTGTTTTTCTTTATCAAAAATAAATATCGACCTTCTGCCAAAGAATTAGGACTTCATGCACTTCTTGGTTTCCTAATATTTACTGGAGCCAATGGTTTAACCACCTGGGCTATAAAGTATATCCCGTCCGGATTAGGTGCTTTATTGGGTTGTTTGTTCCCGTTTTTATTAATCTTGTTAAACGCAATAATCTATAAAGAAAAGATAAATCCAAAATCCACCATTGGTTTAGTCATTGGTTTTGCAGGGGTAGGGTTAATTTTTTACAGCTACCTCAGTGATTTGTTTATAGGAGATTTCTTATTTGGTATTTTTTTATGCCTGCTGGGAGTAGTTTGTTGGACATTAGGCACCCTTGTATCGTCAAGGCAAGTATTGAAGGGAAATAGCCTTTCAGGAATTGGCTATCAAATGCTTTTTGGAGGGTTACAATTATTCATTTTCTCTAGTTTAGTGGGCGAAAGCTGGGACCTAAGTGCTGTGACTAGTAATGGCTGGTTAGAATTGCTCTATCTAATCTTCATAGGTTCTATTCTTTGTTTTCTCTGTTTCATGTATGTGCTAAAAAACTTGCCCTCAGATATTTCGGGGGTTTATGCCTACATAAATCCAATAGTTGCCCTTTTATTAGGTATACTATTCTTAAATGAACCTTTTACCTTAAATCTGGCCGTAGGAACAGTAGTTACTTTTTTGGGTGTTTATCTTGTAAAGAAATACAGCAAAACTGTCAGTAAATAAGGAATTAGAATATATGCTTGCAATAATGTCCTACTTTTGCGCGCCGTAGGGCTTATACTGCAAAATTGTCGGACTCCTTTTTTATTGGCACATTCTGTGATTTACATGCACTACATATTGAATTTTAATTCTAGAAAACAAGAAAATCTATTATGGCAAAAAAAGTAAACATTACACCGCTTCACGATCGAGTATTGGTTGAAGCAGCAGCAGCAGAAACAAAATCTGCAGGAGGAATTATTATCCCAGACACAGCAACCGAAAAACCACAACGAGGTAAAATTGTAGCCGTTGGTAACGGTAAACCCGATGAACCAATGACGGTTAAGGTTGGAAATACGGTATTGTATGGCAAATACGCTGGCACAGAACTGAACGTAGACGGAACGGACTATTTAATCATGCGCGAAAGCGATATCCTTGCTATTGTATAGCAAGAAACTCCAAAGTCTCAAATGTCAAATTCCAAAATTGGTTTGGGACATAACCAGGGACATTAAAAATTAAAAACTCAAAAATTAAATATTAATATAAAATGGCAAAACAAATAAAATTTAACCTAGATGCTCGCAACAAAATGAAAGCGGGTGTAGATAAACTAGCAGATGCAGTAAAAGTTACCTTAGGACCTAAAGGTCGTAATGTAGTTATTGAGAAAAAATTTGGAGCACCTCAAATTACTAAAGATGGTGTTACCGTAGCAAAAGAAATCGAGTTAGAAGATGCATTTGAAAACATGGGTGCTCAAATGGCGAAAGAAGTTGCTAGTAAAACAGCTGATGTTGCTGGTGATGGAACCACAACAGCAACTGTATTGGCTCAATCCATTATCAAAGAAGGATTGAAAAATGTAGCGGCTGGCGCTAACCCAATGGATTTGAAAAGAGGAATCGACAAGGCCGTTGAAGCGGTAGTTGTTAATCTTGCTAAGCAAAGCCAAAAAGTGGGAAGCGACAATGAAAAAATTAAGCAAGTAGGAACAATCTCAGCTAACAATGATGCTGAAATTGGAACACTAATTGCTCAAGCAATGCAAAAAGTAGGAACTGCCGGTGTTATTACCGTAGAAGAAGCAAAAGGAACAGATACTTCTGTAGACGTTGTAGAAGGTATGCAGTTTGACCGTGGATATTTATCTCCGTATTTCGTTACGAATAGTGAGAAAATGAACACTGAATTAGAAAATCCTTATATCTTGATTTGTGATAAAAAGATTTCTACCATGAAAGAAATCCTTCATATTTTAGAAAAAGTTGCTCAAACGGGTAAAGCACTAGTCATTATTTCTGAAGATTTAGAAGGTGAAGCATTAGCGACTTTAGTAGTAAATAAATTACGCGGAACAATTAAAATCGCTGCAGTAAAAGCACCTGGTTTTGGTGATCGTCGTAAAGAAATGTTGCAAGACATTGCTATCCTAACCGGTGGTACGGTAATCAGTGAGGAAACAGGTCACAACCTAGAGGCGGCTGATATGGACGCTTTAGGAACTTGTGAAAGTATGACTATTGATAAAGACAATACTACTATTGTTGGCGGTAAAGGTAAAGGAACTGCTATCAAAGCGCGAATCAAGCAAATCGAAACACAGATTGGAACTTCTACAAGTGACTATGATAAAGAAAAACTACAAGAGCGTTTAGCTAAACTAAGCGGTGGTGTGGCAGTACTTTATGTTGGAGCAGCTACAGAAGTAGAAATGAAAGAAAAGAAAGACAGAGTAGATGATGCATTACATGCAACACGCGCTGCTGTAGAAGAAGGAATTGTACCCGGTGGTGGAACAGCCTTTATCCGAGCGATTAAATCATTAGATAAAGTAGAAGGTGAGAATGCTGATGAAACTACAGGTGTTGCAATTGTTCGTCGTTCATTGGAAGAACCATTACGACAAATTGTGGCTAATGCAGGTTTAGAAGGTAGTATTATCGTTCAAAAAGTACGTGAGGCTAAAGCTTGGAATGGCTTTAATGCTCGTACCGAAAAGTATCAAGACTTACAAAAAGCAGGAGTTTTAGATCCTACTAAAGTAAGTCGTGTGGCACTAGAAAATGCTGCTTCTATAGCGGGTATGTTACTCACTACAGAATGTGTTATCGCTGACAAGCCTGAGCCAGAAGCTCCTCATAGCCATGATCATGGTGGCATGGGTGGTGGAATGCCAGGAATGATGTAACAGCCTAAGGACAATAAGTATCAAAATTCCAAATGTCAATGATTCAGTTCAAAGACATTTGGAATTTTTTTTATTATCATTGTAGCATGGACTTTCCCAACATTTTTACCCAAGAAGAATGTCAAAACTTGATTGACAGGATTAATCAACTAAACCCAGAAACCAAAGCGGAATGGGGTACTATGAATGTATCTCAAATGCTTAAACATTGTAATGTGCCATACGAAATGGTGTATGAGCCCACCAGGTTCAAAAAACCAGGAGGATTGGCTAAGGTAATGATTAAGCTGTTCGCAAAAAATACGGTTGTAGGAACAAAACCATATGCAAAAAACGGAAGAACAGCTCCTGATTTTATTGTTCCAGCAGAACAGGATTTTAAACAACAAAAACAAGATATTCAAGACCATACTTGGCAAGTACAAAAAGATGGCGAATCTACTTTTGATGGCAAAGAATCTCATGCCTTAGGTAAATTGAATACCAATCAATGGAATACTATGTTCTACAAACATTTGGATCATCACTTACAGCAGTTTGGAGTTTAGTTTTTAGGGGTGAGCCAATAGCCATTAGGAAATCGGCTAAATAACGACTATTTCGGAAAGTAGTTAGATTTTTAACATTAATAAAAAACCCTAACTCCTATTGCCTAACTCCTAATTCCTTAATAGTACATTTACATCCTAATGAAATTCCAAAGAGGAAATCGTTCTGACGCAGATTTAATCGATGTTTATAAACAACTAGTTTATCCAAGAACGATAGAAGAAAAAATGCTCAAGCTACTTCGTCAAGGAAGAGTGAGTAAATGGTTTAGTGGTATTGGTCAAGAAGCAATTGCGATTGGTGCCACTTGTGCATTGGAAGCTGATGAATGGATGATGACCATGCATCGTAATTTAGGCGTCTTTACAAGTCGAAATGTTTCTTTTGAAAAATTGTTTTTACAATGGCAAGGAAAGAAAACGGGTTTTACCAAAGGTCGAGATCGGAGTTTTCATTTTGGCAGTGCCGAGCATCATATCTGTGGAATGATTTCTCATTTAGGTCCGCAACTTTCAGTGGCAAATGGTGCTGCGCTAGCTGCAAAATTACGTGTTGAGAAAAAAGTGTCGCTGGCATTTACTGGTGAAGGAGGAACCAGTCAAGGAGAGTTCCATGAGGCTTTAAATGTGGCAGCCGTTTGGAATATCCCTACCATTTTTATTATAGAAAATAATGGCTATGGATTAAGCACACCGACGAGTGAACAATACATTGCCAAAAATCTTGCTGACCGAGGAGTGGGTTATGGTATAGCGTCCAAAACAATTGATGGAAATAATGTGTTAGAAGTGCTGGACGAAGTTTCAGCTGCTAGAAGTTATTGTCTAAAAAATCAAAAGCCGTTTTTGTTAGAATGCCAAACCTTTAGAATGCGCGGGCATGAAGAGGCAAGTGGTACGAAGTATGTACCGCAAGAATTATTTGACGAATGGGCAAAAAAAGATCCCATTACAAATTATGAAGCTTGGTTAAAAGAAGAAGGAATTCTGACAGATGACGTAGCTAAAAAAATACAAGATAATTTTGTGGCATCGATAAATCAAGATGTTCAAAAAGTGTTGGATGTGCCATCTATAACAATTGATACATCAGAAGAATTAACCGATGTATTTGCTCCGCACAACAGCATGACGACCAATGTGTCAAATCATAAAACAGAATCTAAAAAAATGGTTGCAGCCATTCGCGACGGATTGTGGGAAAGTATGAAGCAACATGACAACCTAGTTATAATGGGTCAAGACGTAGCGGAATATGGCGGTGTATTTAAAATCACAGAAGGTTTTGTAGAGGAATTTGGAAAGGAGCGTGTGCGGAATACGCCACTTTGCGAGAGCGCTATTTTAGGAGCTGCTATGGGATTATCATTGGAAAAAATGAAGTCCATAGTTGAAATGCAATTTGCGGATTTTGTATCGGTCGGTATGACACAAATAATAAATTATTTTGCAAAAATTCATTATCGTTGGGGTCAAAAGGCGGATGTAGTTGTTCGTATGCCAACGGGCGCTGGAGTAGGAGCGGGACCATTTCACTCGCAGAGTAACGAAACTTGGTTTACACATACAGCTGGCTTAAAAGTGGTTTATCCAAGTACGGCGGCTGATGCCAAGGGCCTTTTAATATCAAGTATTGATGACCCAAATCCGGTTATGTTTTTTGAGCATAAAGCCTTGTATAGAAGTGTAGAAGATGAAGTGCCGCAAGGGAGTTATTCAATAGAAATTGGTAAAGCAAATAAAATACAAAGTGGCGAAGAGCTTTGCATAATTACTTACGGTGCTGGAGTTCATTGGGCAAAAGAATATGCGCAAGAGCATTCTGATAGTTCTATTGCTATTTTAGATTTAAGAACTTTGGCTCCTTTAGATTATGAAGCGATAAAAGAAGTAGTAGAGGAAACGAATAAAGTTTTAATCTTACACGAGGATAATTTATTTGGTGGTTTGGGTGGTGAAATTTCTGCTTGGATTAATGAGCATTGTTTCGAAAATTTAGACGCTCCTGTTATGCGTTGTGGTAGTTTAGAGACACCCATTCCGTTTGCCAAAGAGCTTGAAGATAATTTTTTAGCAAAGAAATATTTGCATGAGAAAGTTCAAAAATTATTAAATTACTAAATTATTTTTCTGCGGTACCAAGTGTAACCCAAAGCATAGCATTTATAATTTCGTTAGGAATATTTGCAGTATCTATTTTTGTTTTATTTCTTTTAAGGAAGTACTCTTTCGGTACATAATGTGCTTTTTCAATGCTTGCTTTTTTTACAACAATATTATTTGATTTGAAAGCATTGTTCAATTCTTCAGAGACTGATTTTACGAGCATATTAGAAATTTCGGTATAGTGTTTTGTTGGGATGCCTCTTTTTTGTCCATGTTTATTAATGTATCCATTGGTAACCCGAATGGCATGTTCACCCATGTCTATAAAAGAACCTCCATAAAATGATCTAAGAGAATCTAGGTTGTACTCTTTTTCGGCTGCAGGAAGTATTTGCTTGAGCTCTTGTAATTGCTCTTTTAAGGTTTTTTTATCTAGTCGGTGCGCCCTTAAATATATATTTACTTGTTGACCATCTCGGGCTTCGGAGAAAATAGGTCTGAAAGTAGATGTGTCGCCTTCATTAATGATAAAATATTGTGTAGCTTTCTTACGATAGTTAGATCCTGCAATTTCATCAGTAATATTTTTTTGACCAATTCGGACAGATTTGCTTTCTTCTTTTTTTTGTGAGTTACAAGAGGTGCAAAAAAGTACAAATACCGATAGTAAAACGTAATAGACTTTCATGTAACCTTAAATGTATTGCCCGAAACAAATGCCTGTCGATTCTGAGCGATAAAACTATGCTAAACTTTTTAGTGCCTCAGATAAGTTTGGGTACTCGAAAGTAAAGCCTGCTTCTACAATTTTGTTCGACGAAGCTCTGCTTCCTTCCAATACGATGCCGGCCATTTCACCTAAAACTAATTTTAAAAGAAAGCTAGGTGCTCCTATCGGGATAAAAATTCTTTTTCTTATTTGACAAAGTTTTTTCATAAATCCCCTATTAGTAATGTGCTCTGGTGCAACTGCGTTGAAAGCGCCATGCATTGTTCCATTTTCAATAGCCATCAAAAACATAGAAACGATATCGTCAATATGAATCCAAGGGATATATTGTTTGCCTGAACCAATTTGTGTTCCGAATCCAAATTTTAAGGGTATCGACATTTTGGGCAGTGCGCCATCTTCTTGAGCCAATACGACACCAATTCGCATAGCCACAGAACGAATATTTACATTATTTGTTTTTTCTAAAACACTTTCCCAAGCCTTCCCTACTTCTCCAAAAAAGTCGTCAGCAGGAGGGTCATTCTCACTAAATATTTTTTCACTAGTTTGTAAACCATAATAACCTACTGCAGATGCTGTAATAAAGGCTTCGGGTTTACTTTTCGATTTTTTTATTTTATCCAATAGTAATTCGCCTGATTTTACACGACTGTCTATAATTTCTTGTTTGCGAGATGCTGTCCATTTTTTAGTGCCCACATTGGCACCGGCTAAGTGAACAATCACATCTGCTTCATCGACAGCTTCTTGTGGAAGAATGCCTTCAGCTATATTCCAAACATATGTTTTAATCAAATTGCTTTCTTGCTTACTTCGACTTAGAATAGAAACTTTGTATCCCTTGGCTTGTAATGTAGGAATCAGTTTGCTCCCCACTAAACCCGTACCACCTGTTATCAATATATTTTTCACTTAGATTCCTGTTTTACCTTTTAATAAATTTTTTTTGATTGCATTTTCCTCTTCAAGGCTAAGAATCGGTTGGCCGATTGAAGGCTTTGTCAAGTCGATTCGTATCAACTTAATATCATCTTTTTTATTAAACTTTTGATCGTTATTCGAATCCATTAAAACTTTGGCCAAAATGAAATTAGTTTTTCTTAAAATAATCCAATCAATTACACGTCCATTACTCGGACTAAGAGCGACCAAATTCTTACCATCAAAGTCAGACATATATAAAGTGGACGGTCCAGTTTCCGTCCAGCCAGATTTTAATTTACGGTAGCTAAAGTCTTTATCTCCGTTTATCTCTTTTAATTCTTTTTTTGTCTTCCAAGGTTTAATAATATAGAATAAGTGCCCGTATGCTTGATTACCGAAAGTGCCATAATGATGGATGTCAGACTCGTAAACTTCTTCTTCATTTTTGTCTTTTGAGGGTGGCGTAAAGTAGCGTATAGTAGATATAAAATCAATACTATCCTGAAACAGGAAATTATTTTCGCCTGTATTCGCATTATGAAATAGAATATTTGAATAGTTGTAATTCGAAATTCCTTTTTCTCTATATTTTTCTTCAAGAATAATAGGGATAACGGCAACGTTCGAGTTCTCTGGCTCAATCGTTTCATTATAGCTAATGCGTAAATTTTCTATGAGTGTTTTATTGGTCTGAGTTTCATTAGAATTGTTATTCTCAACTAGTTTTTCTAACTCACTAACTTCATCAGATTGACAACCTATAAAAATAAAAAGCGAAATTATGAATACATATTTCATTATGCCAAACTAATGAAGAATACCTTGAGAATTAAATGAACAGATATAAAATAATGCAAATCGCTTGAATGTTTTACGTAAATAAATACTCAATGTCTTCTTTGCTCAGGTTCTTCACAAATTTGTTGTCATCGCTAACAATATCTTTCACTAATGCACTTTTCTTTTCCTTGAGTTTCATGATTTTCTCTTCCACAGTATCCTTACAGATATAGCGATAAGCAAAAATATTTTTCTTTTGTCCAATACGATGCGTACGGTCAATGGCTTGTTGCTCCACAGCCGGATTCCACCATGGATCCATAAGATACACATAATCGGCCGCGGTTAAGTTCAGACCCATACCACCGGCTTTTAGTGAAATAACAAAAACTCTTGTTTCTTCATTCTCTTGGAAGTTTTTAATTGCGGATTGACGTTGTGTTGTGGTAGAACTTCCGTCAAAGTATTCAAACTTAATTCCTTCTTGGGTTAGTCTGTTTTTAATCAAAGAAAGCATTCCTAAGAACTGTGAGAAAATAAGCACTTTATGCTCACCAACTACCGATTGCAACTGAGAAGTTAGTTCATCAAGTTTTACTGAATGCGGTTCTTTACTTTCAGCACCTTTGATAATAGAAGGGCTATCACAAATTTGGCGAAGTCGCATTAATCCTTGTAAAATAGAAAACTGAGATTTATTTAAACCTTTAGTATCTAATTCGCCCAAAATTTTAGAACGATATAAATTGCGATATTGTTCGTAAATTTTCTTTTGTTCTTTACCCATTTCACAGGTTAAGGTAATTTCAGTCTTACTCGGTAAGTCTTTGGCTACTTGTTCTTTTGTTCTGCGTAATAAGAATGGGAAAATTAATTTCTTTAAATGTTCTTTTGTTTCAACTTCTTGGTATTTATCAATCGGAACAGCGAATTGTTCTTTGAAAAATTCTTTGCTACCGAGCATGCCAGGATTTAAGAAATGCATTTGGCTATAGATGTCAAAGGTATTATTCTGCATGGGCGTTCCACTCAATGCAATTTTATTTTTACCATTAAGAATCATGGCGGCTTTTGCTGTTTTAGATGTTGGATTCTTAATTGCCTGACTTTCATCTAAAACGATGTAGTCAAATTCATTTTTATTTAAAAAAGCGATATCACCACGCAAGGTTCCATAGGTGGTAATAATAATATCGTGTGCATCTATTACTTCATATTTCGCCGTGCGTGAAGATCCATGATGGATATAATACGTCAAATCAGCCGTGAATTTTTCAATCTCTTCTTTCCAATTGTGTAAAAGCGTTGTAGGACAAACAATGATAGCTTTGAGCGTTTCATTTTTGTTTTTAAAATCTTGTAACACTGTCAGTGATTGAATTGTTTTACCGAGTCCCATATCATCCGCTAGAAGACCTCCCCAGTTTACATCTTGCAAGTAATTCAACCATCGGAACCCAGATTTTTGATATGGTCTTAGGTCAGCGTCTACATTATCAGGAATGATAATTTCTCCTTCCTTAGGCATATCAGTGCGTAACAACATTTTTTTCTTTTCATCTAATTCTAGTTTTACGTCTTCTTGATCAATGTTGTCATAAAGCTCATCAATAATGTGAAAATTAACTTTGCTAACTTTCAATTTGTTCTCTTTAATATCTGCCATTTTAAAAAGTAACGAATACTTTTTAATCCACTCTTCCGGCAATAAACCCAAGGTGCCGTCTTTGAGCTTTACAAAATTCTGTTTCGTTCGGATGGACTTTTGAATTTCTTTTAAATCAGCTTGCTCCCCAGCAAAATCTAACTCAATTTCAGTGTCAAACCAATCAATATTAGATGTAACGCTAAGATGAGTTTTTGGCTTAATCTTTTTGAATTTGAATTGCTTCAAATTATCATAGCCAAATAGCTGTATCTTTCCTTGCTTCATTTTTTGGAAAAAGGTGTACATCCAATTTTCACTTAATGCATACTTAGATTCTAAAACGAAAGCATTTCCAGCAGCATTCTTTTTCATACGCTGATGCAACGCTTCTATTTGCTCCATAAATGCAAGCTCAGCAGGTTTGTCACGTTGTATCATTACAATCTGCCCACCTTCGATACTCGGAAACTGTTTTTCATCGCTATAATCTAATTCGCTCTGACCGTATAAGAAAATCGGTTTAAGGATAAACATGTTTCCACGCTCATTTAATAAAAGCCCTTGAGTAGGTGTGGTGACTGGTGCTGTTTTGACCAAGCTCTTATCCAATTCCATATTTTTGGTACGGCTATAGGGCAATACAATTTTCTCCATGTATTCATCCCATTCATTTGCCTTTTGCGGAAAGTTATTAAAGAGACGGTCGCTACAATTGGCATCAATTCCTTTCTTGGGTAAAAAGATTAAATCTTCGGTAAGGAAAAAAGCAAAGCCTGGATATAAATTTTCCTTTTGTTTAAAATGATTTCGACCAATGCCATAATGGATTGAAAGTTTTGATTTTGGGACTTTCCCTTTGATGATATATTTCATTTCGATATCCGCAAATGAGATATTGATTTTATTTAGATTGGCAAATTTAAGCGCTTTGCCTTTGGGTAAAGTGTATAAGGGAACTTGATCTCCGATAAGTCCAAAAAGTTTATGCAGTCGAGGTAAGGCATATTCATAAAATAATTTTTTATTCTCCTCGGTCCAGTCTTCATCTGATTTTAAGCTCTCCCATAAATCTCCAAAAGGTGAATTTTTTGAGATGTACTTATTAATCTCAGCTTCTTGAAGCTTTTTAGTAGCATTGACAACAGCGCGATCTTCGGGTGCGTATGGATTTAGATTTACATATTTTGTAGTGTCTAATTCGGTGACTTTAGAATTAAAGCTGTTTTCATCCACCATTTTTTTGCCTTCAACCACATTAAATTTAAAATAAGGGAAAGCCTCATTGTTTAAATTTAGCACCACGCCAATTGATTTTGTAAAATCACTTGGGCTAATGACTTTCTCCTCGGTCTTTTTTAAATGATTGGGAAGTACTTTCTCGGTTTGATTTACTTTTTTTATTGTCTTATCCAGCACCTTTAAAAATGGCTTGCTGTCTTTATAATAAAATTCAAATTTGCCGGTTAAATCATCTTCTAACGAATAGCCATAGAGACCTAACAATAAGTTTTTTTGTTTGTCCCAGTTTCGAATCGTGTCAAAATAATTAGCTCCATAATTATTTAGCAACTGCAGTAATAAGGCCGTCTTGTGAACACATAAAGGATAGTGTTTTTCTTCACAAGTGCAAGAGGTATTAATGGTGCCGTTATCTTTTCTTTTTAGTTTTAGTTCAAACGTTTTTCCGTCATACGGAAGATCTGCTTCTACATATTCATTAGCTGCCGTAAATATTTTTGCACTATTTAATTTGGCAATATTACCGGCTTCTTCAAAGTTTTCATCTGAGGTGTATAAGCGGAATAGTTTCAGCTCTAGATTTCTCATTTTGATCACTGTATTTTTTTGATCAAACGAATTGTCTTTGCTATCCAGCGAATTAGTAATAATTAGTTCATTTAAGAAATACAGTGCAGCGGCCTCATGACGACATACATCACCCATATTGTAAGGACATTTACAGTTTACCTCCATTTGGTCTTCGTCGGTATATTGGCTAACGGTCACATTGAAATAGTTCTTATAAATATCATTGCGAACGCGAAACGTGAGTTGCTGAATGACCTCATCGTTATGAATCAATCGAACGCCTTCTGTAAGGAAGATCTTTTTTCCTCTTATGATAGCTTCTTCACTTCCCGTTTTAAAGATGTATTTGGTGATGTGTGGTAATGACATAATTTGTAAAATGCAGCTTTCAAAATTAACGGAAAAAAAGCGCCTTAGCTAATTTGATAATGCGTTAATTCGTTGATTTGATAATGTTTAGCATTTTAGCCGGAAATTTTAAAATTGATGTTTCATATTGAAAGTAGATAAGAGATTTAAGCCTATTTTTGTCCTTGTGAAGAAGTTACTTTTTGTGATTTTGGCCATTTTCGTTCAAGCAAACGCTTTAGCTCAATGTGCTATGTGCACCAAAACGGCTGCCGGATTAGGCGACGATGCCGCAGAAGGATTAAATAATGGGATTATTTTTTTAGCACTTACTCCACTAGCAATTTTATTGTCACTTGCTTATTTGTGGTACCGAAAAAACAAACATGAGTTTGTGGGTTAATTGATATCTCGAATCATTGCTCGTATCTGTTCATTCCTAGGGTAAAGTTTACCCGCTTTAGTTAAAACTTCTTTTACTTTTTTTGTTTCTTGTAAATTGTAATAAGCAACGGCCAAGTTTATATAAGCTTGTTCGTTATCCGGATTGAGCGCAATAGATCGAGAAGAATATTTTCTGGCAAGATCAAATTCTTTATTCGTCAATGCAATAAAACCTAGTATTTTATGAGCAGAAGCGTACTTCGGGTTTTGAGATAGCACAAATTGCGCTTCTTTTTTTGCTTCTTCTAATTGTGTATTTTGAACATATGCATTGGCTAGTTTTATCCTATAATCAAGGCCTAACGGCATTAATTCTGTTGCACGTTTAAGAAAATGAATAGCTCGTTCAAATTTAGATTGCTTGTAAAAACTTTCACCAATCCTATATGCAGTCCAAGCGTCATTTATTTTATTTTCATCATGACTTCCGACTTCGTCAATTACTTTTTGGTAATTCTTTTTCAAGAAAAATAAGCGAATTAAGTCATTGTCAATCGCTTGTTTTTTACTTTTTTTGAGGTAGGATAAAGCCGTGTCAAGGAGCAATGGATTCGGTTGATACCGTTCGTAAAATTCAAGAAATGCTTTGGCTTTAATTCGATTACTCGGATGGTCATTATTATAGGAAGTAAGTCCAATGAATTTTCGGATGTCTTCTTCATTTTCTATCGTTGGCTTTTTGCGAATGAAATGGTCAGTTACTGCCACATGCGGAATGTCAATACTTTCGTTTTTTGCCATATGACAGCCACTGCAGTTGTTCTTCTCTGCCATTCTCTTTTCTTCTTTTTCCGTACAAGTATTATCAGTCACATGACAATTAATGCAAGCGGCATTAAAGCTTGCAATAGGTGTTGCGCTTACGCTAACATGCGGGTTGTGACAAGTGATACAGCTCATTTTACCGCTGTTTACATAGCAGTTACTCATTTTCATTCGCTCCACATGGCTCGCCATAATCATTCCTTTTTGGCTACCGCTAAAACTCGGCATAAAAACACTCATGGTGTTTTTTAATTCTTGAGTCGGTAGAAAATCAAAAAAGGATTTCCCATCATTTAAAACTGCAACACCTTGTAAATGACAACGCTGACACAGATTGTTCTGCTGTTCTGTCGTCAACCTTTTAGGATTCACAATAGAATAATCTGCACCTTTTGAAGTGTCAATTATTTTACCCAATTTTTTCTCTGCGATATGAATACTCCCAGGTCCATGGCAACGTTCGCAATCAATGCCTACTTTAATTTCGGCATATTTATTTAAACTACCTTCAATATGTTCTGGATAGCCATTGTGACAAGTAATGCATTCCGTTTGAATCTTTCTGTCGAATCGAGAATTATGTCCATCCTCATATCCCGGTGCTAAATCCCATTGCCCTTTCTGTGTATAAAATGTAATGGGAGCCTGATACAAAAAACCATTTACATTATAAATATGTGAATTGGTGTGTTGTCCGCTTCCAACAATATAATCAATTTTCTCCTCTCGATAATGACTAGTGTCACCATTCGAAATCCGATACTCTTTTATATACAAATCTTCATTTCGCCAGAATGCTTTGTAATATAAATCTAAGCTTGAATCATAAATAGGAGGGTGCTTACTACCGAATTCCGCATCGCTTTTTTCGCGATTAGCAAGTCCCCATGATTTGCCCATACCCGTTTGCATATAGGTTTGATAGATTGGCTCATGACAATTTCTGCATTCGCTCATGCCCACATAATGCGCTTCCTCTTGTTTGTTTACATTCCGAAATGGAGAATGCACTTGTTGATGACAGCAAGTAAAAAGTGCGGTAGCAGATAGTGTAAGAAAAAGAAAAGCCAAATAGTACCTTCGCATAATGCTTCTCCAAATTTAAGTTGAAGTTTTGATACTATGGACAATCTACATCAAGCAAAACATATCGTCATTACTGGAGTGGAAAGTTCTGGTAAAAGCACCTTGTGTGAAGATTTGTCTAAATATTTTAAGGCCAAGAGCATTTCAGAAACTGCCAGAGAATTCTTAGCAGAACAAAAAGGGATTTACGACTTTGAGGATATTGAAAAAATAGCCAGATTTCATAAGCAGCGATTGGATGCTATTGAAATGCTAGATTTAGTAATAATTGATACGGCTTTTATAGTATTAAAAATTTGGAGCGAAGAAAAGTTCAATTCATGCAGTCAATGGATTTTAGATACTTTGGCTACTTACAAACCAAGCGCTTATATTCTTTGTGATATAAATATTCCATATGAAGCGGATCCGCTGCGAGAAACGCCTAATAGAAAACGCAGAGAACAACTTTTTAAAAATTATCTAGCACATTTACAAGAACAAAATACTCCATTTATTATTGTGTCTGGAACAAAAAAAGAGCGACTTGATCAAGCCGCTACATTTATTAAAAGTTTATAAGCTTGAAATTCTAAAGTGAATCAATTTCACCCGCTATCCATTTTTTTACCATACGGGTAGAAACAGACTTTGGACGCTCTAATGGCATACCCAAAGCACGATCCCAACACATTCCTGCCAAGATTCCTAAGGCTCTTGAAACACCGAATAAAACGGTGTAAAATTCTTCTTCTACCAATCCGTAATGTTGTAATAAAGCACCAGAATGAGAATCTACATTTGGCCAAGGATTTTTAACTTTACCTAGGTTTCCTAAAATTTCAGGAACCACTTCATAAATATTCCAAACCGTTTGTATCGTAGAATCGTCTGCACAGTACTTTTTAGCAAATTCCATTTGCGCAGTAAATCGAGGATCTGTTTTTCTAAGAACAGCGTGACCATAACCAGGAATTACTTTTCCAGAGTCTAATGTATCCTGAACATATTTTGCAATCTGCTCTTTTGTTGGTTCTGTAGTATTTAACTCGCTAATCATTTCCTTGATCCAGCGAATAACTTCTTGATTTGCCAAACCATGTAATGGGCCAGCTAAACCATTCATACCAGCAGAAAATGCTAAATAAGGATCACTAAGCGCGGAGCTTACAACGTGCGAAGTGTGTGCACTAATATTTCCTCCTTCATGATCGGCGTGAATACATAAATACAAACGCATCAACTCATGAAATTCTGGATCATCATAACCCAACATATGGGCAAAGTTTGCCGCCCAATCTAGCATTCCATCTGGATGGATATGCTCATCATTTTTATATTTTCTTCTATAGATATAAGCTGCTATTCGAGGCAATCTTGCCGTAAGATTCAAACAATCTTCGAATGTTGCATCCCAATAATCTGATTTTGAAATACCTTCTTTATACGCTTTAGCAAACACACTTTCCGTTTGCATGGCCATAATTCCTATGCTTAACATAGTCATTGGGTGTGTATGCAATGGCAGTTTGTTGATCGCCTCAAAAACATGATTCGGAACATGAGAACGACGTCCCCAAGCTGCAGAAACCATTTCAGCATCAGCATCAGCTGGCAAATCGCCAATAAGCATTAAGTAAAATAAACCCTCTGGCAACGGTTGCGAACCACCTTCTGCTTTCGGTAACTTCTCTACCAATTGAGGAATTGAATATCCTTTAAAATGAATACCATCTTCAGCATCTAATAATGATGTTTCACAAACGAGTCCAATCATACCGCGCATCCCACCATAAATCTGCTTTAGCGTGGTTTCTTGAATTTTTTTATCACCGTGTTCTTTGAGCATAGCTCTAATTTCGGTGCCTAATTCTGTTGCGTTCTTATCAAATTTTTGCTTTAAATCATTCATAGTTATTGCTAGAAGGTGTTATTGAAACGAGTGCAAAAGTACAAAAATATGAGGAGAAATAGGGCTTGAAGGGCGTTTAATCTTGCAATGAATCTTGAGTATTCCGACTCGTTGTGTCTGAATATTCAATAACGCTATCTAGTTTACTTTCTTTTCGGATGCTAAGGGTTTCTAATACTTTTTCGTAAACGGCATCAAACTCTTTTGGGCGCTCCTTGTACCAAGCCAATGCTTGTTTAAATGAAAGCGTATCCATTCCATATTTTTTCAAAATATGAGAACGGATCAGATTCACAGTATCTTGGTCTTTGGTCATATATCCTCCTTTGTCTTTTGGTATAAGTTGACCAAAGGATTCTGCCATGTGAAGGTCTGCCAATAAGTTAGACATATTATCAGTGGCCACCGGCGGTTCTTCTGTTTTGCAACTAAAAAGACAGCAAACAATAAAAAGGATGAATACTAGATAAAACTTCATTATCGCATAAGCTTAAAATATCGCTGGGCATTTCGAACGTCTATGCTGGAGCAAATTGGAATAATTAATTCTTTCTCTGCTCGGTCTGCATTTTTTATGAAATCCATAAGTTCTTCACTCTTAGCATTAAAGAAAAACTGAAGAAGCACTGAGGATGGATTTTCCTGATTAATTCGTTTCAAATCATAGAAAATTTTATTAATATTTTTTCTAGCTTTTGCTGGATCCGTAATCATATTATCTAAGCCTAATCGGTGGTATGTATAAAATGAAGTTCGGAATTTTGTAAATCGATTGTTTAGGATTTGATCAATTAGCCAATATCGGTTTCTTCTTTTCGATTCACTGGCTTTCCACCCTGATATGTATCGATTCTCTGGTGAATTATTTACTACATTCAGCGCCTTGTTAAAATAGGTTGTTCCACCTTTTGAAGAAAAACTATCATAATCCAAACCAATGATTAAATAAGTGTAATAAGCAATAACAGCAGTTAAATTGGAGGCTAAGGCATCGGACCCTGAGACGTTATTATCATTAAAGTCTAGCGGTTGAAATTGAATATATTTTATCGCAAAATTCTTATCGACATAGTTTACCGTGGAAGAGGCATAATCAGTATTAAAAACAGGTCTACTAGCTTGGATAGAGATATTTCCTGCAAATCCTCCTTCTACTCCTTCAATTTTTTTACTTAATACAATTGAAAAAACGACATCGATTTTTTCATTTGATTCGAAAGCATCGTTTGTCCATTTTCTTGAGTTCACGAAAGTCTCTATTCCTTGTTCGAGGGTTTTAAATACTTTTCGATCTACCCCTTGGATTTGATTCGCATTTACAATCGCCTTACAGCGCATTTCTTGCGCTTGCGCAGAAAGAGTAAAGAATGAAACAGCTAATGCAATTAATATTTTTCTCATACCTTGTTTAATGAAATAATTTGTTCTACAATATCCATGCCGACTTCTTTTTTGCTTTTTAATTCGTATTCGGTTTTGTCACCGTTTCTATTGTAAATGGTTACTTTATTCGTGTCTTTCATAAATCCGGCACCCTTATCTCTTAGAGAATTCAGCACGATTAAATCAGCATTTTTTTCTTTGAGTTTTTTCAGCGCGTAGTTCTCCTCATTTTGGCTTTCAAGTGCAAAACCAACAACTAGTTGCTCCTCTTTTTTCTGCTTTCCGAGCGTCTTAAGAATATCTGTGGTCTTTTCTAGTTCAATACTTAAGTCGTTCGTTTTTTTCTTTATTTTTTCCTCTGATTGATTTTTAGCTTTATAATCCGCAACAGCAGCACTCATTACTGCAATATCAGTATCGTCAAATCGAGAAGTACAGGCTTGTAACATTTCATCGGCTGATCGTACATCTATTTGTTCAATATTAGGATGATTAGCTTTGAGTGCACTAGGTCCCATTATTAGACTAACCTGAGCGCCTTCTTTCGCTAGCGCTTCCGCAACTGCTAAACCCATTTTGCCGCTGGAGTAATTACCTATAAAACGAACAAGGTCGATATTTTCATAAGTTGGTCCGGCAGTAACTAAGGCTTTTTTACCAGTTAATCTTTTCGTTTGGGTTAAGTATTTTTTTACATGTTCGAAAATTTCTTCAACTTCAGCCATGCGCCCCATACCCACTAATCCACTAGCTAGCTCACCATGATTGGATTGAATCATTACATTACCATAGGATTGTAATGTTATACAATTGTCTTGAAAACTAGGGTGATGATACATATCCTCATCCATGGCCGGTGCAAAATGCACGGGGCAGGTAGATGATAAGTACGACGCGAGTAATAAGTTATCACATTCGCCATGGGCCATTTTGGCTATAGTATTAGCCGACGCAGGCGCAATGAGCATAATATCAGCCCATCGTCCTAGCATAACATGGTTTTCCCAGGAATGATCGGTGCTCAGTTCCAGACTTACTTTATTTTTTGAAAGGGTGCTTAATACTAATGGAGAGACAAAATCCGCTGATGCGGGCGTCATAACGACTTTTATCTCAGCTTCTGCTTTGATAAACAATCTGACCAGTAATGGTATTTTATAAGCAGCAATACTGCCTGTTATACCGATAAGGATTTTCTTGCCTTGCACAAGGCAAAAATACTTTATTTCTAAATGCTAGCTTCGGTTTTAGAAAGTTTTAGGTATTCGGGCCGAACCGATACAAACCACTCAAACTGGCCTTTGAATACCAACTTATTTTGTTCATTATAAATATCAGTCTGAAGAATTAGACTAATCTTACCATTATCATAAAGCTTTTCTAAAACGGCTTCTCGATTATTTCTTAAAATGGAGACTTCAGAATGCAACTCACCCTTGCAAGGCGCGGAGTACTTAACCAATGATTTTCTCATAACAGGAATAGTTGTTTGCCGTTCTTTAGGAAAAGTAGTTTCTAAAAAAACACCAGTGCTTATCTCAGCTAGGCCATAAATAGCCGTAGCATGGAATGTATCTAAATGGTTTCGGTGATTACTAACAAATGAAATTTTGAGTAATCTATTCTCCAATGGAGATTCTTCAATGCCCAAAAATTGAGCTATTGGCATATCTAATATATGATCGGTTGCAGTAGGATTCAAGAAATGGGGGCA
Source organism: uncultured Chitinophagaceae bacterium (assembly GCA_964389575.1). Lineage (GTDB taxonomy): Bacteria > Bacteroidota > Bacteroidia > Chitinophagales > Chitinophagaceae > JAGNRR01. The sequence continues at coordinate 9,731 of CAYMFF010000008.1, read as the reverse complement.
GCTTAAGGGAGCAGAATTATACTTCTACCTCAGGTTTTTTGTAGTAGATTTTTTCGTCGATAAATTCATTAGTTGCTTGTATAGCTGGGTTTGCCATTCGCTCATAGAATCTAGAGATTTCAATTTGCTCTTTATTTTCAGAGATTTCTTCAAGATTGTCTGTGTGACTACCAAATTCCTCTAATTTTTTAATTAGTTCATCTTTAATCTTCGTATTTATCTGATTTGCACGCTTGCTTATTATCACCAACGACTCATACAAATTTCCCGTAGGATTCTTGATAGTTTCAACATTACGCGCTTCTATTGAAGGGTTTGTTGTGTTGATAAGAAGCTTTTTGCCTTGTTGCATCATAACTAATTAATTTTTGAGAGAGCTTGCGAAGATAGCTTTTTTATACTATCAATTTCCTTTTGATACTTATTTTTTGGGTTAATACTCTTGAAATAAGCATAATCTTCGATGACCTGTTTAAAACGTTCCTCTTTTTTAGAGTCAATACTCTGCTTGGCGTAATTATACCTGGATTGTAAGACCTTGTATTGATAATAATCAATGTTTTCAGAATCTGGATATTTATTGATAATTTGCTCAAAATATATCGCGGCTGCTCGATATCTAGACACTTTATAATACAGCTCAGCTGCATATTTATCCTTTGCTTCCAGATTGCCACGAGATTCATCAATCATTTTATTGGCATTGGTCACTCTATTCGACTGCGGATGCATATTGATAAAATTTTGTAACTCCTCGATGGTTTTCTTTGTGCTAGCTTGATCTAAGGTATAATCTTTGGTATCTTCAAAAAGACTTTTGCTATGCAGATATCGAGTTTCTTCGGCTCGTTTCGAGCTTGGGAATAAATCTGAAAAATTCTTAAAGTGGTAAGAAGCGGCTAAAAAACTCTTTTGATTATAGTACGCCATTGCGTATTTGTAGTAAATATCCTCGAAACGCTTCGTTCCTTTAAAAATAGTGAGCAGTTCTTCATAGAGCACTATGGATTTGCCGTACTGCTTTTTGTCATAATATTCATTGGCTTTTTGAAGCTTGTATTCAGTATTGCTTGATTTTTGAATTTTTTCCAATTCATTACAAGAGCAAAAGCCCAGTAGAAGCATCATCAATATAGCAAACGAGATTCTCATAATCGGCGCAAATATAGGGGTTTGGAATCTTCTGAGTCTAAAAAATTATGTTATAGCTTTCGCAAGAAGAAAATAGCTATTCAAAGGGCTTAATCCATTCAAGAAATTTTTCTTTGGTCATCTTCCCTCTATGATGCGCAATGATATTGCCATCTTTATCAAACATAGCGGACAGCGGATGTCCGGAAAGATTATTTTCTTCAAAAATATCTTTACCAATTCCATTTTCACTATCTAAGAGAACGCCCACAAAGTTTTCTTGCATATAAGTTTCTACTTCATCGTCATTCAGTACTTCTTCCTTGAAATCAGCACAAAGCGAACACCAATCTGCATAGAACTGAACAAAAACTTTACGATCATGATCTTTGGCCGCAGACAATGGCTCATCCCAAACATCTTCATAATAACCCTCGGGCAATGGTACCTTACTCACTTTATTCTTAGTGCAAGAACTTAAGCCCATTGCTGTAATTATAGTCAGAACTAGAAAAGCCAAATATTTCATACTTGTAAAGATAATGACATTTGATAACAATCAAAATGGGTATAAATTTTATGACTATTCTAAGACATTAGCATGACCAAGGTCGGATTTGAGATTATCTTTGCTGTGATGGAAATACGTCCAAGTGCTCAGCAAATGTTGCCACCCGTTGTAAAGAATCTATTAATAATCAATGGACTCTTTTATTTGGCTTCTATCGTATTATTCAAAACTCAGGGGATTAATTTAAGAGAATATCTTGGTCTGTTCTATGTTGAATTTGAAGCTTTTAAGCCTTGGCAGATAATTACTCATATGTTCATGCATGCGTTTATCTATCCAGACGGAAGCATTGAGTTTTCTCATATTCTTTTTAATATGTTTAATCTCTGGATGTTCGGTGCATTGCTGGAGCGGCGTTTTGGTGCTAAGCGGTTTCTTCAATATTACTTTATTTGTGGTTTGGGAGCAGCTGTCGTTCATCAAATTGTTCAGTTTATCGAGTATCATTACTTAGGTGGAAGTTTTCCTGCGTATCCTACCGTGGGTGCTTCGGGAGCGGTTTATGGTCTTCTTTTTGCGTTTGGCTTTTTATTCCCCAATGCCTTGCTTTATTTATACTTCGCGATTCCGGTGAAAGCGAAATTTGTGGTTATTGGTTTAGCATTAATTGGTGTCTTTGCCGGTTTCGGAAAATTTGTTGGAGATAATACAGCACATTTTGCTCATTTAGGTGGAATGCTGGCGGGCTTTATAATTTTTAAAATTTGGAGAATAGGGTATAATAGTGGTTAGCATATGAGTGGATTTCAAGCAAGGTCAGTTTTTAAAAATGCATATCGAAGTGATATTATCAGATTGGTACTGATATGCGGTGGTTTGTTTGTGTTGCTATGGTTTATAGAAATTACTTTTCTTATGACCGAGGCGGGAACTGGATTCTTTTATACTTATTTCAAAAATCCTTTATTGTTACCTCTAGAAATTTCGGAGTTTAGCAAACAACCTTGGTCTATTGTAAGTTTTGGTTTGTTGGATGCTAACTTTTGGAGTTTGTTCACCAATATGATTTGGCTTTGGGTTTTTGGAAGTGTTATTGAAGATTTAAAAGGAACGAATTGGGTGTTACCCATTTTTTGGCTGGGTTTTATTTTTGCAGGTTGCGTTTTGCTCTTGGTAAATAGTTTTACTCCGTTGGATTCTGGTTTGTATATGTCCACCTTGGCGGGTGTCGCTTCAGTAGCTGCTGCGGCAATGGCCTACAAACCTAGGACCGTTTTTTATTCAATATTCAATAAAGGAGTGCCGATTTATTTTTTCGGGATACTCTTTCTAGTCATGACTGTTTTTATCCATTGGCAAAATATCAATACCCTTGTCTTTTTTGTTAGTGGTGCTTTTTTCGGTTTTTTGTCTCAAAATTTGTTGCATCAACCTTTTCAAAAAATACAAATTTCGTTGGCCAATTTGCGTTCGTTCGTGTCTTCCAATGATAATTTTATTAAAGAGAAATCAATCAACTCCAAACGGGCTTCGGATAGTTTAAATCAGCGATTGCAGCAAGTGTTGCAAAAGTTAAATGCCCATGGTTTTGAAAGTTTGACTGAAGAAGAGAACGAATTACTGCGGTTTCATAATAAAATTTGATGCTTAAGCTCTTAAAAAAAATAGGATATCTGCCACAACTTGTTTTGCTGGTTTTGTTTGTGATTATACGATATATTCCGTCTATTAGCCCTGATGAGTACCAAATTATGGGCGTTCTGGGTTTGATGACTCCAACGTTAGCAGTTCTTAATCTTGCCCTGTTATTGTTTTGGATTATACGAAAAAAGTATTTTTGGGCTGGGATTGCGGCATTAGGTTTTTTCATCTCTTGGAATGTTTTATCGGTTTGTTTCGGATTTAATTTTTTAAAAAAGAATACACTGGTTAAAAATAATCATGAGTTTACTGTCATGAGTTACAATGTTCGATTGTTGGATTTATATGACTGGACGGGCGATAAAAATAACCGGAAAAAATTATTGTCTTTTATTCAGAAAAAGTCTCCAGACGTTCTGTGCCTACAAGAATTTTACACAAAGGATGGTACGGGACTTGATAATATCAATGCCATAAAAAAAATTGGCGGCTATGATTATGCCGAAACTTGTGCGTTGAAGCGTCACCAAAATAGACAATGGGGAAGTGTTGTGTTTTCACGTTTTCCCATTGTTCAAAATACGAATGTGGTTATCAATGAAGAGGACAAGAATTTAATTCAAGAAACAATTATTGAAAAAGATAGTCAGAAGGTGCGCATCTATAATATCCATTTACATTCTAATAAACTGTCTGGTCGTGATATTGCCTGGGATAAAAATGACGATGTTTTAGGCACGGCAAAAAAGGCTTTGAAGAATTCAAAATCAGTTTTTGATAAACTGTTACGCGCCTATAAACAGCGCGGGAAAGAGGCGAATCTGTCGGCTTTTGTTATCGAAGAAAATATGTTGTATCCTACTATTGTTTGTGGTGATTTAAATGATCTACCTAGTTCGTACAGCTATTTTAATATCAGAGGAAAACTAAAAGATGCGTTTCTAGAACGAGGCAATGGCGTTGGACCAACTTATAACGGTAAGGTATCTTTCTTGCGAATAGATTATATGTTTTTTAGCGATAAGGTTCGATTGAAAGCGTTTGAGAAATTTAAAGTTCCGTATTCTGATCATTATCCATTAATGGGTAAATATGAAATATTGTAACTGATTTTTTGTCCATTTTACTAAACAAAAAAACAATCCAAGTAAATTTTATTACTGCGCTTCTTCTATGCGTTTAACCTTGTGAATGCCTGAGACGCGCTCTAGTTTATCAATCAGTTTTTTCAATTCTTTTTTCTCTTTCACGAAAACTTTAATCTTTCCCTCAAAAAGTCCTTCTGTACTTTCAATACTCATGCTTCTCATATTGATTTTTAGCTCACCGCTTATGATATTGGTAATATTATTAATAATACCCACGTCGTCTATTCCTGTTACGCGAAGTGTGGTAAGAAAAGAAATGTCTTTATTATTAGCCCATTTAGCCTTTACCACACGGTGGCTGTACTGTGCCAAAAGAGAGGCCGCATTAGGACAGTTGTTGGTATGGATTTTCATTCCTTCACCCGTAGTTACAAAACCAAAAACATCGTCACCTTGTATTGGTTTGCAACAATTAGCCAATGTGTAATGTATTCTATCTGAGGACTCGCTGCCAAACAAGACCAGCTCAAATTCTTTGGAGGATATTTTTTTCTTTAATTGCGTTTCGTCTTTTGTTTTTTTCTGAGTTCGTTTTGGGTCGGTGCTTTTTTTAGGAGCAACTAAATGACCTGTTTTATTTTCAAAAGATTTTAATATTTTAAAATCAAAACTTTGTTGCGCCATAGCAAAGTACATGTCGGTATGCGAATCATAATTTAAATAATTCATGATGACCATGGCGTTATGATCAGTTAGTTCAATGCTCTGTGTTTTTAACTTTCGTTGAAGCGCTACCTTGCCATCTTCTGCTACTTTTCTTTTTTCCTCGTTTAAGTAATATTTAATCCGCGATTTAGCCTTACCGGTTTTCACAAATGATAGCCAATCACTACTTGGTTTTTGTTTACTTGAAGTAATGATTTCAATTTGATCACCGTTTTTTATTTCTTGACTTATGGGTACCAATTTATAATTCACTTTAGCACCAATACACGTTTTTCCTAGTTCAGAATGAATCTCAAAAGCGAAGTCTAATGCAGTTGCCCCTTTTGGCATAGTAATAACCTTTCCTTTAGGCGAGTAGCAAAAAATCTCATCCTTGAAAAGGTCTGTTTTGATATCGGAGATTAACTCCAGCGCATTTTTGTCAGGATCTTTTAGTGTTTCACGAATGTTTTTTAACCACAGATCAATTTTGCTGTCACCTTTATCCGTTCCTTCTTTATATCGCCAGTGGGCGGCTAACCCTTTCTCGGCAATTTCGTTCATTCGTTTCGAACGTATTTGTACCTCTACCCACTTTCCTTTTGGACTCATTACGGTAGTGTGCAATGCTTCGTAGCCATTGCTTTTAGGTGCACTGAGCCAATCTCGCATTCGCTCGGAGTTTTGATGATAGAGTGCAGTGATAATTGAAAAGACTTTCCAACAATCGCTTTTTTCATTAGCCTCATTAGAGTCGATAATTATGCGAATCGCAAACAAATCAAAAACTTCTTCAAAGCTTACATTTTTGTTCACCATTTTGTTCCATATGGAATGAATGGACTTCGAACGACCTGCAATTTCAAAGTCAAATCCGCTGAGGTTTAATTCTTCTTTAATGGGTTTTATAAATTCACGAATGTATTTGTTGCGTTCTTTTTTTGTGTTGGCTAGTTTGTCTTTTAGGTCAAAATAAATTTCGGGTTGCGAATAGCGTAAGCTTAAATCTTCTAGTTCAGACTTGATATCATAAAGCCCGAGGCGATGCGCAATTGGTGCGTAGATAAAAGATGTTTCCGATGCAATTTTTAATTGTTTGTCTTTGCGCATGCTTTGAAGCGTGCGCATGTTGTGCAATCGGTCTGCAATTTTAATTAAAATAACGCGTGGGTCATCTGCTAGTGTGAGTAGAATTTTTCTAAAATTCTCTGCTTGTAAAGATGTGTCTTGACCGGATGCAACCGTTGATATTTTAGTGAGGCCATCTATTATTTCACGAGCGGTGTTTCCAAAATCAAATTGAATATCATCCAAGGTCATTTCAGTATCTTCCACCGTATCATGAAGCAATGCACAGATAATAGAAGTTGCTCCTAAATACATTTCAGTGGCGGCAATTTTTGCCACAGCAATTGGGTGTAATATGTAAGGTTCACCACTTTTCCGTCGCATATGTTTGTGCGCCTCAGCTGATACTTCAAAAGCTTGTCGAATACGTTTTTTATCACTCTTAGTAACATGGTCTCCGGTCGATCTCAATAATGAGCGATAGGCACGAAGAATGACTTTTTTGTCTTCCTCTTCGCTTTCGGTATATGATGATAAAAGTTTTGCCATGCTATCAGCTACTAAGTTAAAACAATATTTATTTCAAGGTATCGAAAAGGCTGAAAGAAGTATTGATTGTTTTACTTTGTACTTATCATGAAACTGTTCATTGTACCGACGCCAATAGGTAATCTCGACGATATGACGTTTAGAGCTATTCATGTTCTGAAAGAAGTGGACATTATTTTAGCGGAGGATACGCGCACTTCGGGTAAATTATTGAAGCATTTTGAAATCAGCACCAAGTGTTGGAGCTACCATATGCACAATGAGCATGCTGCAGTTGAAAGTTTACTTAACGAATTGAAAGGGGGAAAACAAATTGCGCTGATTAGCGATGCAGGTACGCCTGCCATTTCTGATCCAGGATTTTTATTAGTGAGAGAATGCATTACAAATGATATTGAAGTAGAATGTTTACCAGGGGCAACGGCTTTTGTGCCGGCATTAGTTTGTAGTGGTTTTCCGGTAAATGAATTTTTATTTTTAGGGTTTCCTCCGGTAAAAAAAGGTCGTAAAACTTTTTTTGAAAAATTAAAAGATGAAAAGCGAACGATTGTTTTATACGAAAGCCCTCACAGAATAAATAAAACGTTGGAAATGTTGAAAGAAAATTTAGGCGAAGAAATTCAAGTTTCTTTATCCAGAGAAATTAGCAAAAAATTTGAAGAGCATATCCGTGGAACGGTTGTTGAAGTTTTAGCACGTCTAGAAACTAAACCTGGAAAAGGGGAGATGGTTTTGGTGGTAAATAATAAGTAATACGTTTTTAAAATTTATTTCTTATTGATAAGAACGTTTGAGAATAAATTTCCAGGCTAGATCCAAGGAAATAATATGTTCATATCGTAGCACTTCATGCACATTGGTTCGGAAAAAAGAAGGTCGATAGATAGCGCCAACATGAAAATGCTTACTGGTTTGGAAATACGAATTGAAAACAAAACCGATGGCATTGCTAGATTTTTTTATGCTTCGATCTTCATGTGTAGGATCAAATCGGTCATAATCATTAAAAATCCATGTATTGCGCGAAAATGATAGTCCATATCCTAATGAAAATCGGTCTATTGCATGATTATTTGAAATGCTGATATAGGATGAACGCATATTTTCCCATTCACCACCCTTAGTGACTGAAGCAGGAAAAGGGATAATGAAATCTATGATTCCGCTGCCCGTAAGCTGTACAAATTGATTGGGTGAATGGAAATAGTCCAAACCCGCTGATAAACCCATAAATCCTGTATTTATTTTAGAGCGTTCTCTATTAGGCGTGAAGTTGAAATTATTTAACCAAGGCATAGAAAGATGTAATCGAATCGTACCTTTTTTATCAAATGGATTGTAACCATAATATTTGTCATCCTTATTATTTGTATTTACATATATATTCCGAGGATACATATATCGTTTATCTTTTTTTCGTTCCACAAGCATTCCAATTCCCCAATTAAAATAAATATTAGACCAATACGCCGCTGAGTTTTTGGAGAGTAATGTAATCCTTTTGGTGACGCTATCAGTGAGGATAGTAATTTTTTCAGATTCTTTTTTTCTAAGAAATGGGATTTCTATTAGGTTGTTTTCGATTTCCATAGTGTCGGTTCCGATGACCACTCGTGCTGGCTCTTTTGTCATCAAGCTCGTAGTACAACTGGGTTGATTAAAAATAGAAGCACACGAACTAAAGAGAACGGTCATAAGAAAATAGGAGATTAGATACAGGGGTTTATTCATAGGTAAACAATATAATAATTGACGGGTTTGAAAATATTAATGTTAGTGTTACTACTACTTTTTTTCTTGCAGATCTGTGTAGATGGTGATTAAAAGTTTCTTTATCAAGAGAAATTAGTAAAAAATTTGAAGAGCATGTCCGCGGTAGTGTGGTAGAAGTTTTGGCTCATTTAGAAGCAAAGCCTGGAAAAGGGGAAATGGTTTTGGTGGTGGATAATAAGTAGCTTAAGCCTCTAAATCTTGAATTGTACTCTGTAGAGCGGATAGCCAATCTTCAGAAATTCCTTTATCCTCTTTATATTTTTCGAAATTCATTTTTAGCAAAGGCAAATAATCTTTGTCTTCTAAATCTTGAATTGTTTCCATTTCAAGTGTTCCAAAGTTGCCAGACATTAATATATTTAGAATGATCTTCTTCACTTCAGGAACCTTTCTATTAACTAAGCCTACAATTGCTTCAGCTCTTACTTCATCATTGGAGTCTTTTGTTCTCTTCCAAAGAGCTTCAAGTATTTCTGGTGAGGTATTATCAAGTTGAGAACCTATACCAAAAGTTGCCCAATCTCTGATTTGATCTTCACTATCTTGTGACAAATGAATTAGAACTTCAATTGCTTTTGGGTTATTCACCGCAAGAAGGGAACTAACCAAAGCTTCTCTTACTTTAATAACCTCATGATTGTAAAATTTGGAAAGAATATTAATTTGTTCTTGGGTCAAGTTGCTATTATTATGACCAATGCTGTAAAGGATATTTTCTAAAATTTCATTTTCTTGATTGGAATCTAATAGATTAAAAAAAAGACTAATTGTTTTCGATTCATTAAATCTTGGGTTAAAACCAAGTTGAGCAAGAATAAGTATTCCAACTGATTTATGATTTAGATTTTTTGAGGTAGCTAGTTCATAGGACTTTTCATATACATTATTAGAAGGTCGAGTGCGTAATTCTCTGATATTTTCCCAGTAGTCATCCTCTTCCAAATTCTTATTAATTAAGTTGGAAAAAAGTTTTTCGCTTGACAACTCCTTATATTTTTTCACTTTTTTTTAATTAAAAAACCTTCCATGTCTAACTAATTAAAGGCAATAGACATGGAAGGTTTACGTTATAAAATTAGCTTACTCAGCCGCTACTTCTTCCGTTTCCTCTTCTAAAGCCATAACCTCATCAGCACCAGCTATTTTTTGGCGTACTTTATTTTCAATCTCATCGCTTAGCTCAGGATTGTCAATCAATAATTGTTTTACGGAGTCGCGTCCTTGGCCTAATTTATTTTCGCCATAGCTATACCAGCTACCACTTT
>CAYMFF010000007.1:0-65491 GCA_964389575.1 uncultured Chitinophagaceae bacterium | reverse complement strand
GACTTTTACTTTTTTGTAGTAGATAATAATATGGCCAATTTAGTTTACGCAGCATTTTTTGGTATAAACTCCACGGGTGCATTAGGTGGTGAACATGTAGATGGTGGTACAAGTCGTTTTGATCCGAATGGAGTAATTTATCAAGCAATGTGCGCTTCATGTGGTGTTGCCACTGGGTTTCCCACAACGGCCGGATCGCATGCACCAACCAAAGCTGCCAATGTAAACTGTAATCTAGGAGCCGTTAAAATTGATTTTCAATTACAAGACCCCGATGCAGATGCTGAAGCCGCTGGAAACACAACAGGTTGTGTACCGCATACTGTAAACTTTATTAATAATAGTACGAGTGCAACCGGTTATATATGGGATTTTGGAGATGGCAGCCCAACGAGTACCGCGATTAATCCAGCTCATACTTATACGCAGGCCGGAACGTTTATTGCCATGCTCATCGCCTTAAATCCGAGTGGTTGTACACAATCCGTAGATACTGATTTTATTCAGATTATTGTAATCGATGATTCCATAAGCGCTGGCTTCACTATTTCTAAAGTAGATAGTTGTAATCCGTATACGGCAAATTTCACAAATACAACCACCTATAACGGAGGACCAACCAACCCAGGCACCATTTTCAGTTGGAGTTTTGGCGATGGAACTACCTTCACAGGAATGACTCCTCCTTTACACAATTTTCCAGCACCACAATCTTATACTGTGCGTTTAATTGTAACAGATACTAATGCTTGTAATAGTCCGGATACTATAAGTGCAACTGTAGACTTTTCTACCAGTGTGGTCTTAGCCGGATTCAATTGTCCAGACTCTGTCTGTATGCCGGCTAATGTAAGCTTTACAAATTCTAGTACGAATGCAACGACTAATAACTGGACGTTTGGCGATGGAGGCACTTCGAATGCAGTCAATCCAAATCATACTTATAACGGACCTGGAGTTTATACCATTAAATTAGTATCCGGCAATCCAGCTTCTTGTAATTTACTAGATTCATTTAGTAAAACCATTACGGTTTTTGGAAATCCAACAGCTGCTTTTGATTATACTCCAAATCCACCAACGCCGAATACAGCTCTTCAGTTTCAAAATAGATCAGTAGGAGCAACATCCTACAAATGGGATTTTGGCGATGGGACAACAACTGAAGATGAAAACCCAACCAAAATCTATGAGCAAAATGGATTCTATACGGTTTGTTTACGTGCGATAAATGAGTTTGGATGTCCAGACACAATATGTGAAACGGTACGCGGATATGTGATACCGCTAGTAGATGTGCCTACTGGATTCTCTCCAAATGGAGATGGCGTAAACGATATACTCAATGTATTAGGTTACGGCATTGAAACCATGACTTTTAAAATTTACAATCGTTGGGGGGAACTTGTATTTGAAACAAGCGATCGATATCAAGGCTGGGATGGAACCTATAAAGGAGAACCACAAGAAATGGAATCTTATGGATATCTATTAGATGTAAAATTCTTTGACGGAAGCAAGAAACTGAAAAAAGGGAATGTAACGCTGTTGCGCTAAATTATTTTGAAATGAAAAAAGTACTTATCATTATCGGGTTTTGTATACCACTATTAAGTGTAGGGCAGGATATGCATTTCTCACAATTTTATAATGCGCCCTTACTTTTAAACCCAGCTAACACAGGAATGCACACCAATGGTGGTGATATGCGTGTGGGTATAAATTACCGAAGTCAATGGTTAACCGTACCAGTCCCTTACAATACCACAAGTGCTTTCGCAGATTTCGGCATCAATAAGGAAAAAGAAGGAAATTGGTTAGGAGTAGGTGTTGCATTTTGGCAAGACAAAGCAGGTAATGGCGACTTAGCATTATCCAAAGCTCAGCTCAATTTGGCATATCATTTTTTATTAGACGACAATAGCACATTTTCTATGGGAATGTCGGGTGCCTATTCACAACGAAGTGTTGATTTAAATAAACTAACTTTTGAAAGGCAATGGGATGAATTTAGTTTTAATACCTCTATTGACAATGGCGAAAATGCAAGACGCGCTAAAACAAGTTTTGCGGATTTAGGTGTTGGGGCAAGTTATACCTACTTTAACCAAAATGATTTTTCTCTGACGATTAGTGCGGCAGCTATGCATATTAATCGACCGATAGAGAGCTTTTATGGTGAAAGCAATAAATTAGGGCTTCGACCTCAAATTCATATTCAAGGTATTTACAAAGCCAGTCCCGCAGTTATTCTAACGCCTTCGGTTTATTATACAATGCAGAAAAAAGCCAGTCAGCTTGTATTGGGTAGTTTGTATAGTCTGAATGTGAATGGAGGTTCAGTAGGTGGTGCGACCAATGAACTCGTTTTAGGGACACACTATCGCCTAAACGATGCCGTCATAGGTTCTATGGGATATCGTTACAAGCACTATCAACTCATGGTAAGTTATGATCATACCGTTTCTGATTTTCAGCGAGCCAATCAAAGCATTGGTGCTTTTGAGATTTCGCTCATAATGGAGAGACCCTATCAAGGAGCTACAACGTACCAAGCATTTGCTTGTCCACGTTTCTAAGTCCTGATTAAATTACATCACATTTGACATTTAGAATCTCAGAATTGGGCTTTTAAATTTTTACCTTTGCCTAATGGCAAATAAATCAGAAATTATCCTAATCGTTGGTTTAGACGATGACAAAGTCCCTCAAAAAATAGATTGGCAAGCAGCAGATGGTGGTGTACAAGAGCCAAAAGAAGCTAAAGCTTTTATGCTCAGCATTTGGGATGGAGAAGAAAACACAGCGCTACGCATAGATCTTTGGACCAAGAAAATGATGGTAGATGAAATGAATGATTTCTTTTTTCAGACGATGATGACGATGGCAGACACCTATGGACGTGCCACTAACAACACGAACCTCGTGGGTGAAATGAAGCAATTTGCACAAGATATGAAAACCAAAATGGAAACGGAAATGCAAAAAGATCAACTATAAAAAATTTGAAATATGAGTTTAGAAAAAATAATAAATGATAAGATAAAAGACGCAATGCGTGCTAAAGAAGAAGCTTCTTTGCGGGCCTTGCGAGCAATTAAATCCGCAATATTGTTAGAAAAAACTTCGGGTAAAGGAGATGGAGAAGTCAGCGAGGAAGCTGGAAATAAAATTTTACAAAAACTAGCCAAGCAACGCAAAGAGTCGATTGAAATTTTTGAAAAACAAAATAGAGAAGACCTCGCCACTAAAGAAAAAGAAGAGCTAGCCGTAATTGAAACTTTCTTACCAGAACAAATGGGTGAAGAAGAATTAAAGTCTTATTTGGAAAAAGTGATTTCAGAAGTTGGTGCCAGTTCACCTGCTGATATGGGTAGAGTTATGGGTCGTGCCTCCAAAGAATTAGCTGGAAAAGCAGACGGACGAACTATTTCCAATATGGTGAAATCTATTCTGGCTGGATAAATGATACTAGACGGAATTATAGGGGTCAGCTTGGCACTCGCTTTTATTAGAGGTTGGAAAAAAGGTCTCCTTTGGGCGATTGCATCCTTGGCAGCGGTTATATTGGGCAGTTTGGTTAGTCTGAAGTTAGCACATAAAGTTGCTGCCTTTATTCAAGAACAAAATATTGTAGATAGTAAATTTACCTTGGTTTTGTCCTACATACTTTTATTCCTTTTGGTCATGTACGGGCTTCGCTTTCTAATAAAAATGATAGAAAAGCTTTTAAAAAGTTTAATGCTGGGGTGGGCTAATCGTTTGGCTGGTGGCGCTCTTTATATTCTCTTTTCTGCTTTCATGCTCAGCTCAATTTTTTGGCTAACGAATGAAGCGGGAATTTTAACCGAAGAAGGGAAACAAGAATCTATGCTATATGAATCTATTGAACCCATTGCACCACAAGGAATAAAACTCGGTGGCGAAGTACTCCCTTTTTTGAAAGATTTATATCAAGATGTTGGCAGTTATTTAGATCGCTATGCAGATAAGCCCGATGAAGGTTAATTATCTTTTACCAAACAATAAACTGCCCACCCGAACCATAGTGCTGCCTGCGTCAATAGCAATTTTGTAATCGCCACTCATTCCCATAGAAATTTCTTTAAAATTTTCATTTAATAAGTAAGACGATTTACAGAAATCAAATAAATCCTTCAAGCTTTCAAATTCACTTTTGACCTGTGCTTGATCTTCAGTAAAAGTAGCCATTCCCATCAATCCGCAAATAGTTAGGTGCGTAAATGGACTTGGGTCGGCTGTATAATACTCTAAAATCTCAATCAACTCTTTCTTGCTTAGTCCGAACTTACTTTCTTCTGTGGCAATGTGCATTTGCAAGAGTACATTTATTTTTCTGTCAGATTTTACTGCTTGCTTTTGAACTTCTTTTAGAAGTTTCAGACTATCTATCGAGTGAATCATTGAAATAAATGGTGCAATGTATTTGACTTTATTCGTCTGTAGGTGTCCGATTAGATGCCACTCTATATCCTTTGGGAGTTCCTCATACTTCCCTACTAATTCCTGCACTCGATTTTCACCAAATACTCGTTGCCCTTGATTATAAAGTTCTAAAACTTGTTCATTAGGCTTAGTCTTTGAGACCGCAATAAGTTGCGTATCTGTAAGCAGTAATTCATCAAGTAGCGATGCTAAAACACTCATAGAACTATTTTTTTATAAAAGATAATTGAATCCGATGACCCGGATTGCGTTCTGCATCTATTCCAACTTGTAAAGAATAAACACCAGCAGGTAACTGTTCAATATTTATTTCTAGTTCGCTCGAACGAATCAATAACTGACCCAAGGTATTATAAATAGCTACATCAATTGATTGCGATTGAAAACGCTTTGGAATTTCTATACTTAGTTTATCCTCGCTCGGGTTAGGAAAAACTTTCAATTGAACTTGTAAGAAATTTTCTGTTGACAGTGGAGTACAATCGGTAGTACCCCAAATACAATCAGCAAAAATCGGATAGTCTATAAAAGGATTCCGATTTCCTTGAATTGCATAAATTGCATTGTTTCTATCTATTTCTTTTTGACTTACTGTATCGTCTGAATGCCATTGCATTAATAGCTGAACAGCATCCGAGGTTAAAACTGCCTTATTAGCCATCTCCCAATTCTTCCAACTATTATCTTCGCCCATATAGCGCGTACTCATATAAAAAAACATACGAGCAAAATCGCCTTTATATTCATCTATAGGTTCAAAAACATTGCCCGTATAACCCGAGTAAGAATTGGAAGATGCCGTTTTACTTCCATTGCTACCCGTCCAGCCCTGACCACTAGCATTGCCCAATGGAAAATTGGCTCGCTTATTATTCACCCAACCATCAGTAGGTATAATGTGATGTAAGTCCGAATTCATCGGTAGCACATCATTAAAATATGTCTTTGGCCAAACGTGTTCATGATTATAACAATCTCCTTCGCTATTATATTGTCCGCATTGGTCAGTGCCCAACGTATAAGTGTAACTAGATGTTCCACCAGGGACATCACTATACATATCCCAAAGTACATTACCACCTTTATTATCTGTGCTCGGAAACGCACTCCATAGCGGATAGGATTGCATGGCATGATTATCAATAATATTTTTCAATGCTGATTGTAATTGAGCTCCATTTTTACCCAGCGCATTATTATAATAACCCGGAGGTTGCGCCGAAAGCGAAACCGATAAAAAAATAAATAAAATGAATATAACTTTTTTCATTATGCTGTTTTTACAGAACGGTTTCGTAATTCTTGAAATATTCCTACCACACTCACATAGTTCAATGGAAACTCTAACAGTACATGCATAAAGCTTAATAAAAAGAGCCACTGAAAACCAAGTGAATAATCCATAGCATACAATACAATGGATACAATCCATGCGACAATTACTACAACAAATCTAGATTTAGGTACTTTATGCCAACGGATAATTTCAGTTTTGCTAAACCAGTTTAGATAATGATAGGTATAGGCAAAAGCGATAAATCGCATAACGGCTACACCCAAGTTTGAGTTAAACATAATATTCGTGAATTCTTCGGCACTTCTAATCTCAACACCCAAGTTTTCTTGTAGAATATGAAAGTTTAAACCCGCGAACATGCTATTTCCATACATATCTTTTCCACCATCACTAAGGAAAATGTAATCTCCGCCTTGAAACATATAGAACAATAAAAACGGACAAATTATATGCAGTGCCACAGTCAACAAGCCCATTTTAGACTTCGACCGAAGCGCACCGTATAGCATGAAAAGGGAGGTAAATAAAAATACATGAACCAAGGTTGGAAGAAAAACAGTGAAGAACGGAATTGACTTATTGACTAACAATACTAATAAAACCGTCAATATAATTCCTACAGCCCGAATAACTGGTTTCTTGATGAGCGCCATAAATAAAGCCGCCCCAAAAGCCACAAACGTCAAGTGTGAATTCAAAAGCGTATTTAATTCTCGAGGGACATATTCATTCAACTGTTCCGGAAAATGTTGTCCAAAAACAAATAGAGCAGTTAAAAACAGAGAAATTACCACTAATAAAATAACATCCTTCTTACTCTTAGTATAATAATTCTTGTCATGCAACCATGATATTTCAGTGAGGTAATGCAACGGCCCTAATACAGCATACACAAATAAGAAAAGTTCAAAAGGAATTACAAATGCCAAGGCACAAGAAAATATCAGTAAACCAATATTGACTAAATCAATTTTACCTGTTTTTGAAAGCGAACTCATGACTCTCAAAGTTAATTATAAGTTCGACCTTTCAGACTGACATCAAGAAATATTTCATGAAATTATCGGACTATCGCAATAAGGTTATATTTCCTTTGAACGAATTACGATAATTATTAATCCATTGTGCATCTATCATATAAACATAAACTCCTACCGGCTGATCTTTCCCACCATATTTTCCATCCCAGCCACGACCATCTATTTTATCGGTTTGGAATATCAATTCGCCCCAACGATTAAATATTTTCATATTAAACTCTTTTAAGCCCGCTGCCAATAAAGAACGCGGGATGAAATTATCATTTCGCCCATCTCCATTCGGAGAAAAACTATTCGGGATATTTAAATAGCAATGTCTTTTGACCCATATACTATCTGTAGATGCACAACCATTACTGGAAACATTTACCCAATAACGACCGGTCTGACTTGTAGATATTTCACTGGCCGTTACACCAGTACTCCATTGCATAATCTGAGAAGGATTTTCTGTATTATTTATCACTACCACACTATCCAGTCCGGGACAAAATGTTTTGTCTTCTCCCAGATTTATCAAAGGATAATCATGTACAGTTATAATAGTGTCATGCGTTGAAATTGGACAGATTCTATAAATGGCAGATAGTACAACATTATACACTCCAGCTTGACTAAAACTATGAGACGGGTTGTGAACATTGGATAAGACATTTCCGTCATCAAAATTCCAAGTGTAAGTAATAGCGCCAATTCCAACACTATCAGTAAACTGAACTACCTCGCCCACACAAACCGTATCATCACTAACTGTAAGATTAGTATAGGGACCAGGATCTACAAAAACGGATACCGTTGATGTATCAATACAACCAATACTATCTGTTACAATAAGAGTTATCGTATAAATTCCTGCTTGGGAATATGTGTGTGTAAAAGTGCTACTTGTAGATGTTGTTCCATCTCCAAAGTCCCACAGAGAAGTACGAGTGCCTTGCGCAATCGTTGGCAAAGAACCAAAATCGTCAACGGCAATTTGATCTCCTAGGCAAATGGAATCTCCAGATAAACCAATAACGGCTTGAACTGAATGACTAATGAAAATGGGAACATCTACCGTATCGAAACAGGGAGCTGTTCCGGCTACAAGACGCACAGTGTAACTTCCTTGTGCTCCGTAGATATGACGTGGGTTAGGATCAGTAGAAGTATTTCCATCACCGAAAAGCCAAATGTAACTAGAATCACCAACTGATGTATTCGTAAAATAAACAGTATCTCGATCACACCCATAATCTATCAAATAATTAAATGATGCAATTGCGCTACTGTCCTGATAGATATTTATCGTATCGCTTCCAGCGCATCCGTCTGCTGCTAAAACAAAAACATAATATGTTCCCGGAGCTGTAACCGTTCTGGTTTGACCGATCGAATTATCATCCCATACATAAGAAACGTAACCTGCACCCGCATCCAATACTAACGATTGACCACTACAAATCGGCTGATCTGGTCCTAAATCAACCACAATGGGCGGTACTAAATAACATACAAAATTATGTACATTTTGTCCGCTTGAGCCCGATGCTGCATTATAGTTCGTATTAAAACAAGTGCTGGCTGGGTTCAATACCAATCCGGCCTGCCCACCGTTTAAGAACGTATTTACTCCGGCAGGCGTTGCCACTTGAGGAAAAGCAATTAAGCCACCACCACCGCCACCACCCGGACCATGACATTGACTTGAAAAAATTGTGTTTAAACTAGAAGAACCGTTACCGCCTTCAGCAATTACATTAAGGTTTCCAGTAAAGTTTTGGCTTACTAGATAAATGCTACCACCAGCACCGCCTCCAGCGCCACCTTCATCACCGAATGTTTGCACACTATCACCATTAGAAATAATGGCCTGATTGTTTCCCACGATGTTATTTGCTGTTATATAAATCAGTCCACCACCATTTCCTCCAGGAAAAACAGTTTGTCCATTATCGCGTTCAGGGCCACCACCGCCACCGCCGACATACATATGATTATTTACTTGGTTTAATGCTAAACCGCCAATTCCATTTTTATTCGTAGGATTGCATCCACTATATTGATCTCCACCTTGACCACCAGCACCACCGTTTGCACCACCACCAGCACCTGCATTTCCCGCATAGGCTCCGCCTCCTCCGTTGGCTAACTTACCGCCTCCACATTCTTGACCCGGAATATAATCCGCAATTCCTTCTCCTTTTTCTCCATCGGTTCCTGCCGCTAAACTGGTCACGAACATATTTGAGGTACAACTGAAAGAACCTCCATTAAATTGGCCTCCTCTAAAACCATTTCCGCTGGCATCAATAGAATCATTTAGCGTTAGCGTTCCAGGAGTTTCAAAAACTAATATGCCTCCAACCGTTCCATTCCAAGGTGCACAAGTCAAATTATTGACAACTGTGGGGTTAGGATATTCTGGTACGGAAACCATTTGAATATAATCTGTACTGCCATAAATATTACAAAACGGAAAAAGAGTCACATTATTCCCTGTGATACTAGTAATTCTGGAAAACTGATATCGCCCGGCTTCATTGAGTGCAAGTGTATCACCATAAGCAGCCGTATTCGTCTGATTGATGGTGGCTCCTTTCATTTTAATTATAAAAACCTGATCCCCAACCGCGAAACCAGAGGTAGAGCCTACCGTAACACTAGCTGGTGTTATAGCGGTAACTGGCGTATAAATATTGATAATGCCCTGAATATTTTGGGCTTGCGATAGCAATCCGACAAACAATAAAACAACTATAACTGCATACCTTTTCATAAGATTCAAGTCTTGTACGAATATAAGACTTATAATTAGTAAAAATAGTTGGTGAAAAACACCGATATTATTGCTCCTAGAGCAACATGAGAGCAGGCTGTTCTATATAGTCTTTCAATGTAGATAAAAACGCTGCCCCAACAGCACCATCTACCACTCTGTGGTCACAACTTAGCGTTAGCTTCATAATATTTTTTACAACGATTTGGTCGTTTTCAACGACCGGAGTTGCCGTTGTTTTACCAACTGCCAAAATACAAGCATCCGGCGGATTGATAATTGCCGTAAACTCATCGATTCCCATCATTCCTAAATTAGAAATAGTGAATGTGTTGCCACTAAATTCTTGCGGTTGCAATTTTCCATTTCTAGCTTTATCATATAAATCATTGGCATCAGCAGCGATTTGAGCCAAACTTTTTTGATGTGCAAACTTTATCACAGGCACAATAAGACCATCAGGAATAGCCACCGCACTTCCGACATGAACATGATTATTCGTTCTTATTTTATTACCTAACCATGAACTATTGACCGCAGGATGTTTAGTTAGAGAAAGTGCCACCGCTTTTATTAGCATATCACCAACGGATATTTTAATATCACTAACACTATTAATTTGTTTACGCACTTTTAAGAAATCGTCCATTTCTACTGAAATTTTCAAATAGAAATGAGGCGCGCTAAATTTACTTTCACCCAATCGTTGTGCTATAATTTCTCTCATTTGAGAAAGTGGCGTATCGGTAAAACTCTCTGTTGCAGCATTCGCATCAAAAGCCGGTATAGCAGCATGAGTTGCTGAAGAATTACCACCTTTATAATTATCTATATCTCTTTTAATAACGCGACCGCCATCACCGGTGCCTTGCACACTATTTAAATTAATGCCTTTGTCCTTGGCCATTTTTCGCGCTAATGGCGAAGCTTTTACTCGGCTATCATCGGTATCAACTTTTTGAACAGTAGGCGCTACCGGAGCAGACACTTCTTGTTTAACAGGTTCTGCTACTTTAGCAGTTTCAATTTCTTCTTCTTGCGTTTCGCTTTCTGCCAATATAGTCGGAAGATACTCGTCGATATTTATACTTTTTTCACCAACTACTGCTAATACTCCATTCACAGCAACAGAATCTCCTGCGGGAACTCCTTGGTACAACAACGTTCCATCCACATAACCTATGACCTCCATAGTTGCTTTGTCCGTTTCTACTTCGGCTAGTACATCATCGCTCGTGACATCGTCACCCACATTTTTTAACCAAGAAACAATTTTTCCTTGCTTCATAGTATCGCTCAATAATGGCATACGCACGACTTCTAAATCACTCGGCAACTCTTTAGCCGTTGGTTTAACCTCTTCAGATGTTGCCACATTTTCAGCGACTTCATTATTTTCTGCAGTTGTTTCGGTTCCGACTTCAGCAACTGGCGCATCTTCTAACAAACTTTCAAACTCTTCACCCTCCTCGCCTATGATGGCTATAATTTGATTAATGGCTGCGGCTTCACCTTCTGGCACACCAATATACAAAATAGTACCATCTACATAAGGCACTACTTCCATAGTAGCTTTGTCTGTTTGCACTTCTGCGAGTACATCATCACTTGCTACTTCATCGCCTACTTTTTTGAGCCATTGCACGATTTTACCTTCTTTCATGGTATCGCTCAGCAGGGGCATTCTTATCACTTCAGCCATTGGGTTAAAATTTGCTATCAAAAGTAAGATATAAGCGTCTCTTTTGTGAAAAATTTAAACGCCAAATTCCGTTGGAAATATCTTGTTATGCGAAAAATAATCAATAAACTTTCAATAAATACTGAAAGTTTAAAAAGTTTGTAATAACTTTGTTCGTAAGAAAGAAACAAAATAGTTTATTTTGAAAAATCAAGAAGCAAAACAAGAATTTATAAACCTCTGGGGCGCACTTGGCAGTCAGTGGGGAATAAATCGCTCTATGGCGCAAATACACGCCTTGCTTCTTTTAACTCCCGGCACCTTGACTACTGAAGATATAATGGATCAGTTGCAACTAAGCCGAGGAAACGCCAACATGAACATCCGAGAATTGATTAATTGGAATCTGGTTTATAAAAACTTTGTGCCCGGTGAGCGCAAAGAGTTTTTTAAAGCAGAGCATGACATTTGGACAGTGGCTACCCGCATTATGAACGAGCGAAAAAAGCGCGAATTGGTACCCGCAAAAAAAATGGCGCAAGACATTCGTAAAATAAAATTAGCTGAGAATAATGCTGAAAGCAAACATATTCAAAAAACAATTTCTGATATGGATGATTTTCTGGGTAGAATTGATCAATTGAGTGAGCTTATGCTTAAGGCTGAGAAAAATATAATCTTCAAGAAAATGATGAACCTTTTAAAATAGCACAGTATGATACGACCTTTTTTTTATCATAAACTTTCAATATTTACTGAAGCTTCAATATGAATATTATAATCACATATGTCCTCTATCTTCTGCTCTCGGCAGTTCTTGTATTACTGGTAGGTTATTGGTTCTATCACTACGGCGAAGTTTATATAATTATGCTCATGCCCGATGATGCACAAACCGCCAAACTACTAAACGGACTATTACTCTTGGGTTATTATTTATTGAACCTTGGATTCATACTATTCTTCCTTCAACAAATCAACACCCTAAGTAATTGGAACGAGTCCATTCTTTTCATTGCTCAAAATTTATCACTGAATATAATCGTAGTAGCCCTAATGCATTATCTCAATATGTTCTGGCTCTACCTTTTATCAATAAGCTCTTTTCTTAAACACAAAAATCAAATATCATGAGTTACAAAACCGATTCTCTAGTACAAGCCATAAAAGACTCACTCGTCGCGGCACAATATGATTCTATACAAGTAGCCCGAGAGGCAGCAGCGGTGGTCGCACAAGAACAAAGCGATAGTTATGTTGTAAAAGCCTATCTTATTTATCTGCCGATTGCCATACTGCTTACCGCCATAGTTTCGCACAAGCTTTTTAAAAGTGGCAGAGTATTTATGCTGGATATCTTCAATGGTAAAGAAGATATTGCCCACTCAACCAACAAACTTTTTGAACTTGGATTTTATTTAATCAATATTGGATTCGCGCTAAAAATTCTTTATATCAGTCATATCGGCGGATCTAAACAATTGATAGAGGCCTTATCCAGCAAGATTGGATTCTTTGCCATTTACCTAGGCGTCATGCTGTTTGCTAATCTTTTCCTTTTCTTCCGCGGAAAAAAAGTGGCTGGGCAAAAACGAAGAGACCGAAAAATGTATGAGCAAAAAATAAAAATCCCAACTGTATCATAAACCCCAAAGACCTTTATCGTGCACATGCGATAAAGGTCTTTTTTAAAATTTGATATCATGAATAAGATACAATTAAAAATAACCGGCGTAGCTACAACCCTTCTTATAAGTGGTCTACTTATTTCTATTTCTATAAATTATTTTGGCGAATATGGCTGGACCGCGTTTTGCTTGATACCTGTTTTGATTGGTTTTCTACCGCCTTTCATTGCCGGCGGCAAACATGCATTGACTAAAAAAGAAAGCTATCAACTAAGTTTTTTAAGTTTAATTCTCGCTTTGTTAGCCCTCCTAATATTTGCTTTTGAAGGTATGATTTGTATTGCCATGGTTCTTCCACTTGCCATTCCAATAGTCTGGCTATCCTCTTACATTGCCTTTAGAATAAATGAGTGCCGAGTTTTCAAAGTCAGAGATTTTTTTCATGTGCTACCCTTCTTGGCAATACTTAGTATGAGCTTTGATTATTATAATGAAAATAAAGAACACGTGGCTGTAGAAACCAGTGTAATTATTCATGCTCCGATACAATCTGTGTGGAATCAAGTGACTCATTTCGATACTATTAATCAGCCATTAGATTGGTATCTGAAGACAGGAATTGCTTATCCAATTGATGCGCATATCAAAGGATCCGGTGTGGGTGCCGTGCGATATTGTAATTTTTCTACAGGCAGTTTTGTAGAACCTATTACTACCTGGAAAGAACCTACTTTGCTGGCATTTTCTGTAAAAGAACAACCGATACCTATGAATGAATGGAATCCTTTTTGGGATATTCACCCTCCACATTTAGACGGCTATTTCCAATCTAAAAAAGGGCAATTTTCGCTAACAGAATTAGCCAATGGCGATACAAAACTAAGTGGAACGACCTGGTATCAAATTGATATCGCACCTGCAACGTATTGGCAATCTTGGAGCAATTTTTTAATTCATAAAATACATAAAAGAGTTTTACATCACATAAAAACGGAGGCCGAAAATGAAACCAAAATTTAAAATAGCGCTGAGGATATTTAAGTATGTGGTAATATTTTATACACTCTTTTTTATCCCTTACATGGTGTATGATGATTGGGGATTTTGGGTAGAATACGGCAGAGATCATTGGTTAGAATATATAATTCAAGATTTTAGATGGTGGCTCGCCTATGTACTGGCTGTGACCATTTATTATTGGATAATTGCATCCCTTATTATCTTCATTGCTCAATTAGTTACAAGAAAAAAGTAAAATGGGATTCGGCTTCAACTTAGGAATGATATTTATAGTGATGCCGCTAACATTAATACTAGCCGTGTTATGGGGCACAAGCAAGAAAGAGCTTTTTGCCAATTCCTTGTTGACTATGTGGGGCGGTATTATTCTTCTTGTCATTTTTTCTTTAACGGTTCAATACTTTAGTAAGAAAATCGTGCTAGAAAAAGACGACTACTACGGCCATTATATAATTGATCGCTCGTACTTCCCAGGCAAACAGGCCGACTGGCAATACAATCATTTTCGTTTCGAAATTAAAACGGATAACACCCTTTCACTTTATGAAACTGAAGAAGAAAAAATTATAAAAACTTGGCAAGGAAGAATAGAAACCATTTCGCCTTACGAATCAGCTCGTTTAGTTCTAAAAGTAGACTCGCCTACTCATCATATTCTAAATGAAAACCCAACAACCTATCGAGCTTGGCGTAGTTTCTATCTTGTTTTTAAATCTAAGAAATTCAATAATATGTTCTTTAAAAAAGGTGAATGGAAACCAATAGAATCGAACTAATTTTTAATGCAATTAATTTCAGATTTTCCTTTACAGTATCTTTACGAAATCAATGGAAGAAAAAAAATTATCAATAGATACACAACTCATTCATGCCGGTGTAGAACCCGACCCAAGCACAGGTGCTATTATGACGCCTATTTATCAAACTTCCACTTTTGTACAATCCACACCCGGCCATCATAAAGGATACGAATACGCGCGCTCACAAAATCCCACGCGCCAAGCCTTAGAGAAAGCGTTGGCTATAATAGAGAATGGCAAATACGCTAGCTGTTACAGCAGTGGCATGGCCGCTACGGACGCGATTTTGAAGTTGCTAAAACCTGGCGACGAAGTGCTGAGTACAAATGATTTATACGGCGGATCGTATCGGATTTTTACTAAAATATTTGAAAACTTTGGCATCCATTTCAACTTTGTTGATATGATAGATGCGTCAAAAATTGAAGCATCTGTTTCTGAAAAAACAAAAATGCTTTGGGTGGAAACGCCTACCAACCCAATGCTCAATATAATTGATATTGAAGCTTGTGCAAGCATAGCTAAAAAGCATGATTTGTTGTTAGTGGTGGATAATACTTTTGCTTCTCCTTACCTACAAAATCCATTAGATTGGGGTGCTAATATTGTGATGCATTCGGCTACAAAATATCTCGGAGGTCATTCTGATGTAGTGCACGGATGTGTGATTACCAATAATGATGAAATACACCAAAAATTAAGATTTATACAAAATAGTTGTGGTGCAATTCCGGGTCCTCAAGATTGCTTCTTGGTATTACGTGGATTAAAAACACTGCACGTTCGCATGCGACAGCATAGTCTTAATGGCAAAGCGGTTGCTGAATGGTTACGTCAACACGATAAAGTAGAAAAAGTATTTTGGTGTGGTTTTGAAGATCACCCAAATCATAAGATTGCTGAGAAACAAATGCGAGACTTTGGCGGCATGCTTTCGTTTACACTCAAAGAAGATACTACCGAAGCCGCGCACAAAATAATGGGTAAAACAAAACTCTTTGCACTTGCAGAAAGTTTAGGAGGTGTAGAAAGTTTAATCGGTCATCCGGCTACGATGACACACGCTTCCATTCCTCGTAAAGAACGAATCTCCAATGGTCTAAAAGATTCCATGATTCGTCTTTCGGTAGGGATTGAAGATGTGAATGATTTGATTGATGATTTAGAAACTGCTTTGAACTAAATGACTAAGGAAGAACTTAAACATTTTCTTGACGAAAAAGTCGATTATTATAATCGACCTTATTTTATAGAGAATGACCCAATAAGTATCCCGCATCAATTCAGTAAAAAACAAGACATCGAAATTTCTGGATTATTTGCCGCGCTTTTTGCTTGGGGTCAGCGAACCACTATAATCAATAAAGCCAATGATTTAATGCAACGCATGGATCGTGCTCCTTATGAATTTATAAGGTATCATACTGACAACGATTTAAAAAGATTAATTGGTTTTAAACACCGTACATTGCAAGATGTAGATTTATTGTATCTCGTTGATTTTCTGAAACGTCATTATACTAAACATAAAAGTTTAGAAGAAGCTTTTTTTATAAATTCGACAGAAGCAAATAACCTTCCAAAACCTAAAAAGAAAGCCAAAAGTGCTTCAAAGGAAATTCACCCAGCATTTAGTAAAACTCAATCTGACAGTTCCTGTATTCAAGAACTCCGATTACGTAATTTTTATGATTATGTTTTTGATTCAGATCATCTAAAACGTTCCGAAAAACACATTGCCACTCCGGCAAAGAAATCGGCTTGCAAACGCATTAATATGTATTTACGTTGGATGGTACGCCAGGATAAAAAAGGGGTTGATTTCGGACTTTGGAAAAAAATAAAACCCAGCGAATTAATCATTCCGCTCGATGTTCACGTTTGTCGAGTATCAAAAAAATTAGGGCTTTTAAAAGACACTAAAACAAATTGGCAAATAGCCGTAAAACTTACAAATCATTTACGTCGATTTGATGTGGCTGATCCAGTAAAATATGATTTTGCTCTATTTGGCATGGGAGTGTCTGAGAAGGAGTAGGGAAAAGAATATTTTCGTTTATTAAAGCAAAAGATTAACTTAGCACCATTAATTTCTATGGAATACAAATTAAAAAAAATCGGTAAGATAAAATATATCGAAGAAGGTCAAGGCGAGGATATCGTATTGTTGCATGGCCTGTTTGGCGCATTGAGTAATTTCAGAGATTTGATAGACCATTTCAAAGAAACTCACCGTGTTTTTATTCCTATGTTGCCTTTGTATGAACTAACTAATCTGGATACTTCAGTTAGTGGATTGGCAAAATTTGTAGATAAATTTGTAGAAGCTAAAGGCTTAAAAAAATTCCATATTTTAGGCAATTCGTTGGGTGGTCATATTGCATTAGTTTATTCTTTGCGCTATCCGCAACATATTAAGACTATTACGCTCACGGGTAGCAGTGGTTTATTTGAACATGGTATGGGCGAGACCTATCCCAAACGTGGCGATTATGAATACGTAAAGAAAAAAACAGAGCTCACCTTTTATGATCCCAAAGTTGCTTCCAAAGAATTAGTAGATGAAGTATTTGAGATTACAAATAATAGACTCAAAGCACTAAAAATAATTTATTTAGCCCGATCCGCTATCAAACACAACCTAGGAAAAGAGTTAAAGAATATTGCTGTTCCAGTTTGTCTAATTTGGGGTAAAAACGATACTATTACGCCTCCTATGGTGGCTGAAGAGTTTAAGAAACTCATACCGAATTCAGAATTACACTGGATTGACAAATGCGGTCACGCCCCAATGATGGAGGTTCCAGGAACTTTTAATACCATATTAGATGGCTTTCTAGTCAAACATAAAATTGGTGATTCAATAGATGCTTAGATTGTGAACATCCGAGATTTAGTCCTATACGAATTACCAAATTTAAGCTTGAAAGATAGTGGAACGAAAGCATTAGCCTTAATGCGAGATTTTCACATTTATCATTTGCCAATTATAGAACGTGATGATTACCTCGCGCTTATTAGTGAAGAGGATATTTTGGATTGGGATACACCGGAAGAGTCATTATCTAAAGCAGAATTTCTTCAGTTTAGACCAGCGGCCTTTGACAATATGCATCCTATTGAAGCGATTAAAATTGTGAAGGAATTTAATCTGTCGCTAATTCCACTATTAGATGAAGAGAAAAAATTTATTGGAGGAATTACAGTAGAGAATTTGTTTAACTTCATTACCAATACCAATTCTTTCACGCAAGAAGGTGGTATTGTAATACTAAGAGTGAGTCCTATAGAATATAGCTTAGCAGAAATCGCTCGCTTGGCAGAAAGTGACAATATTCTGCTACAAGGTGTTTTGGTTCGACAGCTTGAAGAAAGCAATATGCTATCAGTAACGATAAAAACGAACAAAACAGATCTTCGTTCGTTTATTGCAACACTGGAGCGTTATGAGTATCAAATAGAAGCAGCATACAATGCACTACTCAATGAGGAAACCCTCACAGATAATTATAATTTATTAATGCGCTACTTAGACCTTTAGGCTATTCGGCCTTTTTCGGTGCGTCGTCTTTCTTAGTTTCAGGATTTTTATACGCTTTGTTTTTACGATACTTCCCTTTAGACTGAATCGCTATTTTACCTCTGCGCGTTTTTTTATCACCTCTTCCCATAATTATATTATATTATTCTACGAATATAATATAATCGACTAATCATTCGGATGAACTCGTCTACGATTTTCTTTTTTTAGCGAAGTAAACCGCTTATTCTTTAATCGATTACGTTTTACACTGGCTGGTAAGCGTCGTTTTTTTCTCTTTTTTATCGGCAACAAAGCCTTTTGTATTAATTCATAGAGTTTTTGGGTAACGATTTCTTTATTCTTTAATTGAGACCGTGTCTTCTGAGAACTTAATACAATCTCACCATTATCGGTTATGCGACTAGCTAAGCGAGAGGAGATAATTTCTTTTTGCTCATCACTTAAAACCATAGAACTAGCAAGATGAAAACGCAATTGTACTTTCGTTTCCACTTTGTTCACGTTTTGTCCGCCTTTGCCACCACTGCGCGAAAAACTATATTCTATCTCATTACTTAAATCCAAAGCTGTATTTTTATATCATTCAAAAATAGATAAAATTGCGCGTAGTAATCCAACGAGTCAAAGAAGCAAGTGTCACTATAGAAGAAAAGATGATTAGTTCTATTTCAAATGGACTTCTTGTGTTACTAGGCATCGAAGCAAGCGACACCCAAGCGGACGTAGAATGGTTGTGTAAAAAACTAATCGGTTTACGCATTTTTAATGATGCTGATGGTAAAATGAACTTATCGACACAAGATATAAAAGGACAATTCTTGGTGGTGAGTCAGTTTACGCTTCATGGAAGTACTAAAAAAGGAAATCGACCTTCTTTCATAAAATCAGCACCGCCCGCTATTTCCGAGCCTTTGTATGAAAAATTTTGTGCCTTTCTTGGGACCCTTTCTGAGGCTAAAATAGAAAAAGGAGTATTTGGAGCCAACATGCAAATTGGACTTACGAATGATGGACCGGTAACGATTATTATCGATTCTAAAAATAGAGAATAAATTAAAATGAAAAATAATATTACAATTGAACAGTATCAAAAAGATGTAGATAGTTGGATCAAAACAGTTGGTGTTCGATATTTTAGTGAGCTCACCAATTTGGGCATCTTAATGGAAGAGGTTGGCGAACTTTCTCGCATTTTAGTGCGTAAATATGGCGACCAAAGTAACAAAGCAAGTGATGAGAATAAAAACCTTTCTGATGAATTTGCTGATGTATTGTGGGTGTTAACGGCATTAGCAAATCAATGTGATATAAACCTCACTGAAGCAATTCAAAAAAACATGGAAAAGAAAAAAACGAGAGACCAAGACCGACACAAAAACAATCCAAAGCTTAGCAGCTAATTTGTTTTAAACCAAACAGATTGCTGGCTTGAAGCATCTCCATTGTAATTAATAGTTAGCTCCTCACCTTTCTGAACAAAATGAACGGTTTTAATCTCGATGATTCCCGCTTCATAATCTTGAAAATATTCACAATTAGAAGGAGCTGCATGATTAAAAATTGGAATATTCCCCATAGCCATACAACATTGATCACCTTCCCAATGAAAAATATAATCATGTAATTTAGTTTGATTCAAGAGTTCCATTTCTGCCGCTGACATTACAATAACGGGAGCGCTTTCTACAAACTCATCCGCCTGAAAATCTCGCAACGCAAAAACGCCCCAACCCTTTTCTTCTGTTTTTCGAATTTCGAAATCAGCCATATTACTAGCTTACGAATTTAGGTTTGCTATAAAATATAAACTGACCAATCAGTATTAACAGCACACTTAAAACGCCTGATATTATAGTTTTATATAGAATAATAAGAATGTTCATCAAACTCCACTCTTGTAATAAAAAGAAAAACAAATGATGAATCCCAATACTAAAACATATGTAAAACAAAAAAGGCATAAAACCCAAACGATAAACCGTAGGGCGAGCCCAGCCTAATTTTTTTTCATCTTGCTGAAAAAATAAACGTAATAATCTAGGACGCAAAAAGGCAAGTAACACCAAAGAAGCAGCATGTAATCCCGGCGTATTCGAAAACAAATCTAAAGCGAATCCAATAACGACTGCATAAGCCATCATCACATAATAATTTGACCGTATAGGAAGCAACAAAATAAGCACGGGAAACAACATGGGAATAAAAGAAGGAATACCTAAAATGCTAATACTACTATTTATGTTCATGTCGTTCAGAATAAATATCTGAAAAATCATGACAAACAAAAACTGACCGATATAGTAAACAAGCTTATTCATTCTCAATCGCTTTTACCGAATCTTCAAGCTCCACAATCTCAACATTTTCTTCATCCATCACAATGTAGACAAATTGCAATTTCTTAAAATTTGTCCCTAATTTAATGATATATTTTCCTCCGCTATTCGATCCACCTTTCATTTTTTTGACTACTCTACCAATCATGACATTCGGAGGAAACTTAGAGTGAGAGCTGGTTACTATAGAATCTCCTTTTTTCAGTTTTTCTGATTGAGAAATCCCTGAGAGAACCGCATGATATGGATTCCGCAATCCGCCCCACTTCACATTACTAATCGTACCCTTTGGGGTGATAGCGCTAACCGTAAATTTTTTACTCAGCAAACTGGCCGCCAATGAATAATTAGCGGACACATGTGTTATTTTACCAACAACGCCATCCGGCCCTAGAACAATCATATTTTTTTTAATGCCTGCTTTACGCCCAAGATTTAACGTGATAAAATTGTTTTTTTTATCAAACGAATTATTTAAAATTCGAGCTGGCTTATAATTATAGTAAATTGATTTGGTACCCGTACTCGTTATTACAGAACGTGAAAAGCTGCTGTCCCGCAGTGGATTTTTTTCAATCTTAGTGCCAAGTTTCGATTTTAGTTGCGCATTTTCTTTTTGAAGTGCTTTATTTTTTTCCGTCAAATTGAGATAAGAGGTTAACCGCTGTTTTTTAGAATATAAACTACCACTTACTCCACGGGCACTATTTAAATAAGACTGAAACTGATAATTATTATTTCTAATAAAAACAGAAAGGCATATTATTTCTAAAAATAGAAAAAAGAAAAACTTTTGATAAGTCTGTAATATTAAAATTAGGTTCCGCACTTGCTAAGACGCAACTTATTGCATTAAGAAAGGATACTTATCAATATGCTTTAGTGCCATACCTGTGCCGCGAACAACCGAACGTAATGGATCATCAGCAATATGCACTGGCATTTTAATTTTAGAAGAAATTCTTCTGTCCAAACCACGAAGCAAAGCACCACCGCCGGTTAAGTACAAACCTCTACGGAAAATATCTGAAGCTAACTCAGGTGGTGTTTTTTCCAACGCCCTTAGAACAGCTTCTTCAATTTTGAAAATGGACTTATCCAATGCATCCGCGATTTCAGTATAGCTCACCAAAATCTGTTTTGGAATACCCGTGACCAAATCACGACCATTGACCGCTACATCTTCTGGTGGATTATCTAATTCTTTCAAGGCACTTCCTACTTGAATTTTTATTTGTTCTGCCGTACGCTCACCAATTAGCAAACTATGATAACGACGCATGGCTTCTGTAACATCAGCTGTAAATTCATCACCTGCTACACGAATACTCTCGTCACAAACAATTCCGGAAAGAGAAATCACTGAAATACCTGTTGTACCACCGCCAATATCTACCACCATGTTTCCAATAGGTTCTTCTACATCAATACCAATCCCCAAAGCGGCCGCCATTGGCTCATGAATCATGTAAACTTCTTTGGCTCCTGCTTGCTCGGCACTATCACGTACTGCACGTTTTTCTACCTCAGTAATACTAGACGGAATACAAATAACCATTCTCCAACTAGGTGAGAAGAAAGATTTTTTGGTTTCGGAAATCAACTTAATCATTTCACGAATCATACCCTCAGCAGCGTTAAAATCGGCAATTACACCGTCTTTTAGCGGTCTGATTGTCTTCAAATTTTCATGTACTTTACCATCCATCATCATGGCGCGTTTACCTACAGCTATGATTTTGTTGGTCTGCCTATCCACCGTTACAATGGAAGGTTCGTCCACAACAACCTCGTCATTATGAATAATCAAGGTGTTTGCGGTACCGAGGTCAATCGCAATATCTTTAGTAAAAAAGTCAAATAGTCCCATTAATGTTCAATATAGGTGGTAAAGGTGCGAATTTATTGGCTTTTATTCAATTAAAGAAATAAACACCTAAGGGATATTGGGGATTGTCAAATTATTAGGAATTGACGTACAATAATTACAGTTCCCCGACTTATAATTTATTTAATCAATCTATTGATATTAATTTCATAATGTACTTCTTCGAGATTTTAAAAATACTCTTCAGTAAAGCGAAAATGAGGTGCCAGTATCTACATTATAATTCGCAGGGGCTAATTCCAATACTCTTCCTTATGTTACTGGATTAACTTGAGCAAAAGCCATGGAGCATACCACGAGTTTACATACGATTGATGCTATTATTTTTTCATTTTAAATTAATTTTTCCAACTCTAGAAAAGTGTTTTCGGTTCCCACTAGAATTAAAATAGCATAATTCTTAGGGTAAAATTAATAGGGCAATGAACGGATTAGATATCAGTTTGAATAAACGATGGTAAAAACTTCATAAGCGTAGAAAAAATATTTATAAGTGTAAAATTGAAACTATCGATGTAACAATAATTCCATCAATTTATTCTTTCGGCGCACAGCCACGGGCAACGCCTGACCATTTTTTAAAATTATCTGACCGCCGTTACCTTTTATATACCTATGTATTTCTTTTACATTTACCATGTACTCACGATGCACTCTGAAAAAACTATCCGAATCTAAGTCATCTTCAACTTTGCCAATATTCTTTGATAACATGACTTTTTTACTCCCTTTGAGAATGACTTGAGAGTATGATCCATTGCTTTGAATATATAAAATATCCGCAATCGGCAGAAACTCAAAACCATTCATGGTCGGCACTTTAATTCGTGCAACTTTTCGGACATTATCCAATGAAGTTAAAACGTCTTTCAAATTGGTATTGTCCACCCCAATGAATTTCTTGAGATGCTCCACAGAGGACTTGAGTAATTTTGAATCAATGGGTTTTAAAATATAATTAACGGCATTCGCCTGAAAAGCTTGAATAGCATAAGAGTCAAAAGCCGTGACAAAAACTACGTTTACCTTCAGGTCCCGAATCCTTTCTAACAGGTCAAAACCATTTCCACCAGGCATTTCTATATCTAAAAAAATAACATCAGGAACAATATCCCTTATTAATGGTTCAGCTTCTTCAATAGAATTAGCTGTACCGCAAACTGTTACTTCGCTACAATGCCTATCTAATAAACTTTTTAGATTATCCACTGCTCTTTTTTCATCATCTACCAGTATTGCCTGAATCATATTATTGGGATTTTAATTTGAACTTTTGTGCCTTTTCTATTCTTATCCTGGTCTAATTTATCTGTCCAAGTTATGAATATTTCTTTTTCAAGAATAGTTTGATACATCTCTGCCCGCTCTTCATTGAGTTGTGTTCCTCTCGAAGTGTATACCTTGTTTTTGTTTACTTTTTCTTCCTTGCGCCCCACACCATTATCTTCAATACTACATTTTAGGTATTCGTCTTCTAATTCAAATAAAACAGAAACGAAACCTCCTTCTTTTAATGGAACAATGCCATGTCTTATGGCGTTTTCAACATAAATCTGAAGCATCATTGGTGGCAAGAGTGTTTCGGATGAATTAATCTCATCAGATACAATGATAGAATAATCAAAAATATTTTCAAATCGCAATTGTTCCAATTGGATGTAATTATGCAAGAAATCCACTTCATCTTTTAATGAAATATAGTCGACATTGGAATAATTCAGAGACTGTCTGATAAGAGTTGAAAATTGAACAATATATTCATTAGCCAATTCAACTTCTCCGTTATTCACAATGCTTTGAATTGAATTCAAAGAGTTAAAAATAAAGTGTGGATTCATTTGTGCTTTGAGTGCTTGCATTTTTAGTTGCGCCAAGTCTTTTTCGGATTCTAATGACTTTTTTCGACCCACTATATAAACATATAGCGGATAGCCTAAAAGGAATAATAATATAAGTCCCACTATTATCTTGAACCAAAGTGTCTGCCAAAAAGCCGCTTCAATACAGAATTTTAATTCAGTTACTTCTCCAAATTCTGAACCCATGTTATAACTTGCCTTCAGTTGAAAAGTATAATTGCCAGGAGGGAGTGCTAAAAAATTACAGGTCCTGTCAGTTGTTGATTGCCATTGATCTCCTTGTTCAACCAACCTATACAAATAAGATTGCGGCTGACTTCCGTAAATGAGTGATGCGAAATCTATTGAAATGAAATTTTGTTCATGGCTCAGTTGAAGCGAATCTAATTTTACTGCTTTGTTATTAGCCCGAAATTCCATTATTCTGGGTTTATATTCTGCGGTTCTGATCTCCTTAGATAAGTTATAAGAACTAAGCCCTGCTTTTGTTTGAACCACCAACTCTTTACCAAACACGGCTGCAGCAGAATTATACTCAGCATAAAGACCGTTTTCCTTATTAAAATTTTTAATCCTTTTAATGTGAACTGTGTCGGCTACCAATTCGTAATTCACAATGGATACGCCCAAATTAGTTGATACTACTAATCTATCCTTTCCTATACTTATCCCATTTATTGTTTTACTTACTAAACCTTTCGATTTATTTAAAGTTGCAACTACGTGCCCTTTGTAAAAAGCCATAATCCTGTTTTGCTCATGAATCCAAAGAATACCATGTTGATCTTGCTCTAAAGAAAGTATATGTCGACCCGACAAAGCCTTAATTCTTGTTGTATCCCATTTGCCATTTTCTTTTGATAATCTGAGAACACCCTGTAGCGTACCAATAAACATTTCACTCCCATTCTCAGAAACGTTTATTGCAGTAGTTCGTCCAATAGCCCAACTTCTAGATTGTCCTAGGGGTCCAAAATGAATACCCGATCTATAGGCAATACCAACAAAATTTCCTTGCAGGTCTATATCCTTGACGCTTTGAGATGCTAATGGTATCGCAATCTGCTTTGCAACACCCGTTTTTTTATCTACAACAAGCAGTTGATACGGTACAGAACTAGAATTATTGCTACCAATAGAATAAAAACGGGTAGCATTTACCTTTACCTCATAAAAATCATAAAGCGGCGGCAAGGAATAAGATTGAAATCTACCATCCTCGCTTTCCCACTTCACTTCATTCTTCGTTAATAGAGACCATTCATTTTCGTTCTTGTAAACATCAAAACTTTTCACTTCATCATCAAGATTAGTAAATTTAGAGTCCCCGTTGTCTTGTGTGAAAAGGTAGATCCCATCCTCCCAAGTAATGGCCCATAAATTATTTTGCCGATCACAAAATAAACCCCTTACCTCAAAATTTTTATTAAACTTATGAAGGACTCCTACATTATTCAAATCACCAGTAGAGGAATAAATTACATTATCGCTAACAAAGAACATCTTATCATTACCGATAGCTAAATAAGGACAAAGAACCGTTTTACTACTTGACAATTTTAAGGAGTCTATAATTTTCATTCTACCAGAACCAACATCTAATTGTAATAGTCTCCGCAAATAAGGTTCCAGCATAAAATGTGAACCATTTAAACGGTGCGGATGGTTAATTTTAGCTTTAAAATCAACTCCTTCGTAAATAACCTTTCCTGATTTGTTTAAGCATACGATACTAACAGGATTAGCTTCTTCTAAAAGAGAAACCGAAACATAATACTTGTCATCAAGCTCGTAAACCCCAGAAATTGGCTTTTGCACTTCAAATTCTTTTATTATATCTCCTTGAACCACCAAAAACTTAGTGCTATGTAACTGATAAAAAATCACATAACCACTCTCAGAACTCCCATTATGTACTAAATCTGAGTGATTAAATTGACTATTTAATTTTTTAAGTATAGGATTATTACTTCCATTTTCTATTACACCATCTTTATAAGTACAAACCGTTCCATTAAAAGGAGATAACCAGACTTTACCGTCTTTGTCAATTTCACTAATAATTACATCACTATTAGTCAAACCATCCTCAACATCAAAAAGCGTAAAATTAGTTCCATCAAAACGTATCAATCCGTTTTCAGAGTTAATCAGAATAAACCCATTCTCATCTTGTAAACCATTGTATAATCTATCAGACGGCAACCCATTGTCAATCGTATAATGAATATAATTTTGGGCAGATAAGGATGTGATAAAAAAAATGATCAAACACAATGTGGAGCAAGCCCATCGAAAAATTCTAGCCGTTTTAATTCTGGCTGCAGCAGTGCTCATATTAGTTACTTCCCACATCTTCAGTACAAGGCAATATAAAGGAATCTAAAGAAGCAGGCAAAACAATTTCATAAACGTTAATATCACTTCATAAGCGTAACATTATAAATTAGGTTCAACTCCCCCAATTCTCTCTATCTAAACTACGATACTGAATGGCTTCAGCTAAATGTTCTACTTTAATCTCTTCTGATTTTTCTAGGTCAGCTATCGTGCGGCTAACTTTTAAAATACGATCATAGGCTCTTGCCGAAAGACTTAAACGCTCCATAGCCGTCTTCAATAAAGTCTGTCCCGCTTGATTAATTTGGCATAATTCTCTCAGTTGTTTGCTGCTCATTTGTGCATTGGCATGCATCCCTTCTTTATCGGCATAGCGCTTCGTTTGAATTTCTCTTGCTTCAATCACTCGCTCTCGGATCCCTTCACTTTTTACGGGTGAGGCAATCTGCGTATTCAATTCTGAAAAAGGCACAGGGGTCACTTCTACATGTAGGTCTATACGATCTAATAAAGGACCCGAAATTTTGTTTAGGTATTTCTGTACGGTCCCGGGTGGGCAAGTACATTCTTTCTCTGGATGGTTGAAGTAACCGCAGGGGCAAGGATTCATGCTGGCTACCAACATGAAGGATGATGGAAAGTCAATGGAAACTTTGGCTCGCGAAATGGTCACCCGTCTTTCTTCCATGGGTTGGCGCATTACTTCGAGTACTGTTCTCTTAAACTCGGGCAATTCATCTAAGAATAAAACGCCATTATGAGCTAGCGAAATTTCACCAGGTTGCGGAAAACCTCCTCCACCTACTAAAGCCACATCGCTAATCGTATGGTGAGGCGATCGAAAAGGTCGTTTGGATATTAAGGTAGAATTTTCTGGTAGCTTACCTGCCACGGAATGAATCTTGGTTGTTTCTAAAGCTTCTAATAAACTTAAAGGCGGAAGTATCGATGGAAGCCTTTTTGCCAACATAGTTTTACCGGCTCCAGGCGGACCAATCAAAATTAAATTATGACCGCCCGCTGCCGCAATTTCCATGGCACGTTTGATATTTTCTTGACCTTTAACGTCTGAAAAATCTTGCTCAAAATCATATTGTGAATGAAAGAACTCATCTCTCGTGTCAATATCCACTGGTTTTATATCTCCATTACCATTCAAAAATTCTATGACATCTGTTATATGCTCTACGCCATATACTTTTAAATTATTTACCATGCCAGCCTCACGTGCGTTTTGCTTGGGAACAAATAAGCCTTCAAAACCATCTTTGCGTGCTTGTATCGCAATTGGCAACGATCCTTTAATTGGCAGGATACTTCCATCCAAAGCCAACTCACCCATGAATTGAATCTTCTCCAGCTTTTCTTTTTCAACTTGATTGGTAGCCGCTAAAATTCCAATAGCAATTGGCAGGTCAAAAGCAGTTCCTGTTTTTCGGATATCCGCAGGTGATAGATTGACCACAATTTTAGTGCGAGGCCATTTAAATTTTATATTTTTTATGGCGCTTTCTATCCGATGCGAACTTTCTTTTACCGCACTATCTGGCAATCCTACTATATGAAAATGTGTGCCATCTAATACATCTACTTCAATGGTAATTGTAATCGCATCAACTCCTGAAACCGCACTTGCATATAACTTTGAAAGCATTCGGTAAATATAAACGGAAAAGAACGATACTGAAATTACTCACCAAAAATTCTATCGAATCAAGGTAACATCTCCTCTAAGTTGATGGTCCGTATTTTTATAAAGACATTTATAACCTACAACCCAATAATAAGCTCCTATCTCGCATTCAACACCATTCAGTTTTCCATCCCAAGAGCTCGTTGGATCTGTGGTAGTGAATACTTCTTGCCCCCAACGATTATAAATTTTGAAATACTCTAACTCTATAAATATTGGATTCATTAATCTAAATACATCGTTTCGCGTATCTCCATTCGGAGTAAAAGCATTGGGTAGGTTTACTGGACATTCGCAGTCATCATCATACGTAACGATTTTATCATCACTATTATCACATCCGTTTTCTGTGACGATTACTTCATAAGTGCCAATATCTCTAATGACATATGTAGGTGTCGTAGTATTATCCTGCCATAAATAAGTTCCACCCGCACGAGTAACATCTAATAAAATTTCGTCCCCAAAACAGAAGGTGGTATCCGGTCCTAAATCAACCAGTGGCAAGGGAATTTCATCTACAAAAATCTCATCCGAAGAAGTACAATTATTGGCAGTGGCGGTGACGATATAATTACCTTCTTGGTTTACATTAATCATTGAGGAGGTCTCGTTTGTACTCCATAAATAAGTACAACTTGGACAATTATCACCAATGGTTATTGACTCACCTTCACAATACCAAACATCAGGTCCTAAATCAATCACTGGGTTCGGATTGACCAATACTGAAATATTATCGGTTGCCGTGCACCCATCGCGAGTGACAGCCACAGTATAGGTTCCAGTTTGCTTGACTATAAAAGTGGGTGCTGTAGAATTATCTTGCCAAACATAGGTGGCTCCTGGCAAGCCAGCATTCAACACCAAAGAATCTCCATCACAAATTTGAACGTTGGGTCCTAAGTTCACAATTGGTAATGGCTTAACCGTCACAGCTTGCGATGCTGTGTTACTGCAACCATTCGCATCAGTACCGGTGGCGGTATAAATGGCGGAGCCGGTTGGGATAAATGGAACTCCGTTCAACACGCCACTTGTCCAATTAATATTCGCTGCGCCTGATGCTGTTAAGGTAACAGATTCATTTTCACAAATAGAGTCATCCGGTGAAACCGTTATGGTGATGATAGGATTTGGATTAACCACTACTTCTATAGTTGCAGTATTGGTGCAGCCTATTGCATCACTACCAGTTACCAAATAAGTAGCTGTTCCAGCCGGTACAAAAGGTATATTGTTAACTGCCGGTGCAGACCAAGAATACGTAGTTGCTCCGGCTCCAATTAAAGTTAAACTATCACCTTGACAAAGAGTATCATTCGGCACGGCAGAAGCCATGACCATCGGAAATTGATTGATTGTAATATTGGTCCCATTGTCGCTCCCGGTCAATGCTTGATTACTGCTAACTACTCGAAGACGATAACCAGCACCTGTTGGTGTCGCTGCAGGAATCGTACAAAGAATACCGCCAGAAGTTGCAGTAGAAGAAACTGAACCAATAATTGTAGGCATTGCAAAACTACCCAAGGCATCGGATAGTTGAACAGTAAAGGAATTACCTGCGTTAAAAGTACCTACAGCACTATAATTTATAGTTGTCGTATCGCCGGCACAATATCCAGGATTCGGGACCGTGCAAGTGATGCCAGGAGAAACAGATCCACATCCGACGTAACAATCTAAAAGCGTCATTCTCGACCCAGAAGCTAAGCCATTATGAGTTAATGTATATTGAGTGGCGCCTGTGGGATTATCTACCGTAATAATGGAGCCTAACGCATTACCCGCAGTGCACAAAACCGAAGTGCCACCATTCGTATAGGCAAAACTTTGCGGACAAATATTTGAGCAGGAAATTGTCCCATTGTTTGGTGTAAAATAAAACTCTTCACCATTTCCTGTACCATTTACTACAACCGTAAAATTACAAACGGGTTGAGAAAATGTAAGAATAATGGAAGCATTGGAGTTATTAATCCACCATGCAGGATTAGAACAAGTGTAAGGCACATTATTACAATTGTAAGTGAAATTGGTTAGTGGATTTACGTTTACTAAAGCTGCATTCACCGTAATATTAGCTCCATTCGTATATGGAAAAGAGGCTGGTGGAATTTTAAAAGCCGCTGGATAATTAGCAATATTACACTGCGCAGAAGCAGTGAAAGATATACAGCATAGTATGGTAATTAATGATAATAGTCTTTTCATAGCGCATAAGTTTGATTAGATAACGGGGGTCCCTAACAAATCATTAGCAATATACTCTTTTTATGGTAAATTGAGAAATAATTAATCAACATCAAGGTGTAAAATACCCTATCGGTATGTACTATTTTTGAAATCTGCATGCCGTTTGAACCAAGCCAAAAATTACAAACTCCGATTGAATACCTAAAAGGTGTTGGTCCTATACGTGCGCAATTCCTCAAAAAAGAATTAGGTATTGCAACTTTTGGCGATTTACTATTTTTCTTTCCGTTTCGATACGAGGACAAATCGAATCTTAAAAAAATTAATGAAGTAACCGATCAAGAAAATGTTTTGATTCGAGGTCAAATAGTTGACTTTGAAGAAATCGGTGTTGGGCGAAAAAAAAGACTAATAGCTTATCTAGAAGATGGCACAGGAACTATGGAACTTGTTTGGTTTCGGAGTATTGCCTGGATCAAAAAAACACTTTCACATGCTATGGAAGTACAAGTCTATGGTAAAGCCTCTTATTTCAACCGTCGATTTTCTATAACTCATCCTGAGTTAGAAAAAATAGGTGAAGAAAGTAATGCGCAAGAATTTCCATTATTCCCGATTTATCCGAGTACTGAAAAACTAAAAGCGAAACACATAAACGGAAAGGTCTTTGCCAAACTAATGGCAAGCTTATTACAGCAAATCTTACCACAGGATATTATAGAAAACTTACCCAATCCTATTACAACCGAATTGTCTTTCATACCAAGATTGACGGCATTACAACAAATTCATTTCCCCGAAAACGAAGAAATGC
Organism: uncultured Chitinophagaceae bacterium; assembly: GCA_964389575.1. Taxonomy (GTDB): domain Bacteria; phylum Bacteroidota; class Bacteroidia; order Chitinophagales; family Chitinophagaceae; genus JAGNRR01. The sequence goes on along the minus strand of CAYMFF010000007.1, from coordinate 34,127 downwards.
TTCATGCCGCCACAGAACGATTGAAATTTGAAGAACTCTTTATTGATCAGATGAATATCTGCAAACTAAAAATGAATCGAAGTAAAACGCGGGGGCATTTATTCGGGAAAGTAGGAGAATACTTTAATGACTTCTATAAAAATGATTTGCCTTTTGACCTTACCGATGATCAAAAACAAGTTTTGAAAGAAATACGTCAAGACACAAATACTTCGTTTCAGATGAACCGTTTATTACAAGGCGATGTAGGCAGTGGAAAAACAATAGTTGCTTTATTAGCGATGCTATTAGCAAAGGATAATGATTTTCAAGCCTGTTTAATCGCACCAACGGAAATACTCGCTCAACAACATTTTGCCAGTCTAAAAAGAATGCTCTACGCGCAAGACATAAAAATTGCATTGCTCACGGGTAGCACGAAAGCAGCTGAGCGAAAGTTGATATTACCCGACTTAAGAGATGGCAATTTAGATATTTTAATCGGTACACACGCACTTCTTGAACCTAAGGTCATTTTTAATAACCTAGGTTTATGCATTATTGATGAGCAACACCGATTTGGTGTAGCGCAACGAGCAAAAATGTGGCAAAAAAATTCTACCCCTCCACATATTTTAGTCATGACCGCCACTCCTATTCCGCGCACCTTAGCAATGACGGCTTACGGTGACCTGGAAGTGAGTGTTATAAAAAAATTGCCTCCGGGTCGTAAACCCATTCGAACGGTACACCGAACGGATAGTAAACGAAGTGAGGTCATGCATTTTATTAAAAGTGAAATAGAAAAAGGGCATCAAATTTATATAGTTTACCCACTTATAGAAGAGAGTGCTAAACTAGATTATGAAAACTTAGAACAAGGTTATGAATTAATAACAACTTACTTCCCAAGTCATACTTATAAAGTAGCTATGGTGCACGGAAGACAATCGCTTGAAGAAAGAGAACATAATATGCAAGGGTTTATTAAAGGGGAAGCGCAAATTCTGGTAGCAACTACTGTTATAGAAGTGGGTGTCGATGTCCCCAACGCTTCCGTGATGATAATTGAAAGTTCAGAACGTTTTGGTTTAGCCCAGTTACACCAATTACGCGGTCGTGTAGGACGTGGTGCGGCGGCTTCTTATTGCATTTTATTGACAGGAAAAAAAGTAAGTAAAGATGGCAAAGAACGAATTTCTACTATGGTAAATTATAGTAGTGGTTTTGACATTAGTCAAAAAGATTTAGAGCTACGTGGACCAGGTGATATGCATGGCACCAAACAAAGCGGCATTTTGCAATACAAGCTAGCAAACATCATGGAAGATAGTCATCTAATGACAACAGCCAGAGAGTATGCATTAAAGATATTAAATGAAGATGCTCAACTAGTACATCCCGAAAACTCAGGATTAAAGAATTATTTAGCCGGTAATAAGGGCAGCACGAATTGGTTAGAAATTAGCTAAGGGAACTAGGCTGTTTTGTCAAACACATCATCTAATCGATCATTCATATTCATTTTTATCTTGCCAATTTTAACTGCTGGGGCACCTGAATAAATTGTATTTGCTTCGCAAATCTGTCCTTCTTTTAGAATACTATTCGGTGCCACTATCGCACCATATTTAAGGATCACACTGTCGGCTACATAACTGTTTTTCATAATAGTAACGTTCTTTCCAACTTGAACATAATCAGCAACGCAGGCATTTAAAATTCGCGCGCCATCTTGAACGTTCGTATTATTTCCGATAAATGTTTTGCGCCCTTTTCCGTAAGCTTCAATATTGACGTTTTTTCCTATAACGACATTGGAACCAACCATCACCATATTATCACGGGTGAAAATTTTGGTTCCTTCTCCTACTCTACTTTTTTCTCCAATAATAAATTCCCCATTAATAATTGTTTCCGAATGAATAAATGTAGTTTCTGGAATTAGGATAAACCGATTTGATGCGTTTTCATTAATAACCATAGCAGCTGTGTTTTTTCATTTTGAAAAAGTAATTTTTCCAACAGTATAACCAGCCTCTTTAATTTGACAGGGGATAATTCAAAGAAGTTCTAATAGTCCATGCAATACAGTAAAGAAAGTTTTGCTGAAAATCAACAAATACAATTTCAAGTATTTAGATAGACGGTAAAAACTGTCTATTGGTTGGCTATCCTGAGCTATAAGATACGAAAAAAAAATGATTTATCAGCCTGCGATTGCACGCCAAACGTCTAAACCATTGGCATACAACATTAAAGCCAATAATAAAACTAGTCCAACACCGTTTGCTTTTTCAATTACATTGTCAGAAACCTTGACACCTGTAATCATTTCAAACAAAAGGAAAAGTACATAACCACCATCCAAACCAGGAATGGGTAACAAATTCATAAAGGCTAATATGATAGAAATAAACGCGGTCAATTGTAAAAACATATACATGTCAAACTCACCTGGGAACATACCACCAATGGAACCAAATCCGCCAAGGCTTTCACTTAATTTCACCTCAGGTGAAGTGAAAATTAATCGAAGTTGCAACATATATTCTTTTAGTTTTTCTTTCGTTTCTTTTAAGCCTCGTGGTACTGAACTAAAACCATTGTAAGCAATATGGGTAATATCAAACAGCGAATCTGGGTGTACCTGAAAGTAAACATTCAATTTATTATCCTCGTTGAACTTATTTACTAAGGGCAAGGTGTCATTAGCTCGCAATACACTCATTTGCATGGTACCAATCTTTGCAGAGTCTGCAGAAGCCAACATAGAACTTCGAATTCTTTTTGGAATAAAAGCTTCAGACTTAGAAACTAGAAGTCGATCTAACGAATTTTTTGCTCTGACTTTACCAAACACTTTCATAAAATCATTTCTATAAACTGTGCTTTCTCCATTCAAAGCAAGGATTTGATCACCTTCTTTAAAAATGTTTGCATTGGGACTCGTTGGCGGTATTGAATCTAAAATTACTGGCATTCGAATACTGAAAAGCGGTTTACGTTTCGCCTTCATTATTTTCATGGCTTTATTTACCGTTCCTTCTGGTATCGTTATTGTTTTTTCCGCTCCATTTCTATCAACGGTTAGCGTATTTTTATCACTAAATATCATGTGATAAACAACCTTATTCGCATCGGTAATTTCTTTGCCACCGACTTTCATGATTTTATCACCGTCTTGAAGGCCAATACTGCGACCCAAGCTATCCGGGTGAATCCCATAGGTAACATTTTCTGGAGGCAAATAACTTTCGCCGTAGTTTGCAAAAACGATAACGTAAATCACCATTGCCAGCAATACATTCATGATAATACCACCGAGCATAATCAATAGTTTCTGCCATGATTTTTTGCTCCGATATTCCCAGGGCTGAGGTTCACCTTTCATTGCTTCTTTGTCAGCACTTTCGTCAACCATCCCGGCAATTTTTACGTAGCCCCCAAGCGGGAACCACCCCAATCCATACTCTGTGCCTTTCCACTTTTTCTTGAATAAAGAGAAATTCATAAAGGTGGCAAAAGGAAAAAAGAAATCAAAAAACAAATAAAATTTTTCGACTCTGGTTTTAAAAAGTTTGGCAAACATAAAATGACCAAACTCATGGATAATGATAAGTATAGAAAGTGCTGCAAAAAATTGAATCACTTTCATCAGTATGGGCGAAATCGCGAGAACCGTATTTAATATATCCATATTAATCTTTTATTAGTCGTTGGCAATACTGACGAGTGGCAGCATCTGTTTCTTTATAATCATGCAAACTGGGTGTTGCAATAAAATCAATTTTTTCGAGGCAATTTTCAATAAGATCACTCATTTCCAAGAAGCCTACTTTATTTTTAAGAAAAGCGGCTACCACAATTTCATTCGCCGCATTCATTATGCAAGGAGCATTACCACCTTTTTTCATAGTTTCTATAGCGATTCCCAAATTTTTAAACGTTTTGATATCCGGTGCTTCGAAGGTCAAGATACTATGTTTATAATTAATGTAACGCGGAAAATTATTAGCTAATCTTTTGGGATAACCCAATGCATATTGAATCGGTAGTTTCATATCGGGTAAACCCATTTGCGCTTTTTGAGAACCATCTATAAACTCTACAAAAGAATGCACAATAGACTGAGGATGCACCACCACGTCAATTTCATCGTTTTTAAGATTGAAGAGCCATTTAGCTTCAATCATTTCCAATCCTTTGTTCATCAAACTGGCGGAGTCAATTGTAATTTTAGCTCCCATTTCCCAATTCGGGTGTTGTAAGGCATGGTCTTTTTTGACGTTCACCAAATAATTTGGTTTTTTACCTAAAAAAGGACCACCTGAAGCCGTCAAAATAACTTTACTGACTTCATCTAAATTTTCACCTACTAAACACTGAAAAATGGCCGAATGCTCGCTATCCACGGGTATCAACTTAGCACCTGTTTTCGCCGCTGTTGCCATAACTATGTCGCCTGCCACCACCAAGGTTTCTTTATTGGCTAAGGCTACAATTTTGCCTTGCTCCACTGCAGCCAAAGTAGAAGATAAGCCTGCAAAACCAACAATAGAAGCCACTAAAACATCATAAGTGTCACCTGCGGCTACTTCAATTAAAGAGGATTCTCCGGCAAATACTTTGATATCTTCACCAGCCAAGGCTTGATTAACCTGTTCATATTTCTTATCGTTTGTGATGACGGCAATATTGGGCTTATACTCTAAACACTGTTGTATCAGTAAGTCTGCATTATTATGTGCACTGAGTACTTCCACCGTAAAATGATCAGGATGTTCGTCCACGACTTCCAAGGCCTGTGTGCCTATAGAACCCGTACTACCGTATATTGCTATGCGTTTGCTCATAAAATAAGAGCGACAAAATTAGCTTCAAATTACCACCTTCGAAGAATTATTGGTGTTTTTAATTATAAAGTAGTTCTAAATCTTTTTTAATGTGAATTCGTCTCAAGAATACATGAGGATATTCATCACTATGAATGAAATATTGCGAAGATTTGTAACGCAAAATGGCCTAAGAACATTAACTTTAGGCTTTCTTAAGTAAGTAATGAAATCAACGAGGAACTTTTTTGGAGCTTGTATAATAGCTGTTTTATTTGTGAGTTTAAGTTTTTTGGCTTCTTGTGTCAAAGAAAGAGACCATGACATCCAAGCAGCTGAGGATGCGACCTTTGCCTTATGGGTGTATGATAATGCAATAAATATTGCGAATGAAGCTTCTATTTTAAATACAGGAGACACTTTGTACTTGACCACTGGGTATTGTGGAACAGTAACTCAAAACCCGAATCAGATTGTAGTAAATTTTGATACCGTGAATTGCTTATGTATTGACGGACGAACTCGTAGAGGGAATTTCACTATTGATTACACTGGCAATTACGGCGATAGCAATCAAACAAGAACCATAACATTTCAAGATTATTACGTAAACGATCATCGGATAAACGGAACAGAAATAATTACGGGTTTAGGCGGTACAAAACCGGCTTATCAAGTAGAAATTGATGGTGTAATTGATGTATTAGATACATTGGGAGCGATTACTTATAAAGCTGAAATGGTTCGAACCTGGGAAGCTGGAAGTGGCACAGTACAATGGAGCGATGACTTATATTCTTTGGACGGTAGCGGACAAGGCATCAATAACCTAGGCAACAATTATGCTTTTAATACATTAGAACCAATTCAGAAAAGAATGCCAATTGTTTGTCGATTTTTTGCCGCAGGTATTTTAGAAGTACAACCGCAAGGTAGAACATTTAGAAGTATTGATTTTGGCGAAGGAGATTGTAACGAAACGGCCATCGTGACTATTGACCGTAAACAGCACAATATGGTCTTGCAATAGGTCGATAAAATGCTTCAGTTTTATAAACTGAGAATCTAATTCTGTTGTCTCATTAAATTAAAATATTTCTATAACTATCGTCTAACGTATCATGTCCAGAATTAATATAAACGATAGTATCAACTTCATAGGCAAGCTAAATGCGTCGCGCATTTGGAATGGCTTGAAAGTATTTAGTAGTTACTTTCTTACGAAATGGACCAATAAAACAATTCAGTGGGGCGCCCCTTTTTCTATTTCATTTGAGCCAACAACCTCTTGTAATTTGCGCTGTCCGGAATGCCCTAGTGGTTTACGCTCTTTTACTCGAGATCGTGGCATGTTAGATCAAGGCTTCTTTAGAAAAACGATTGATGAGCTAGAATCAAAATTGCTGTATTTAATATTCTATTTCCAAGGAGAGCCTTACCTAAATCCAGATTTTTTGGATATGGTAAAATACGCTTCTGATAAAAAAATATACACAGCCACTAGTACGAATGCCCATTATATGAATGATGAAAATGCAAAGCGTACCGTAGAAAGTGGCTTAGATCGTTTAATCATATCATTAGATGGTACTACGCAAGAAGTTTATGAGCAATATCGAATAGGTGGCAACCTGGAAAAAGTTTTAGACGGAACGCGAAATATCGTGAAATGGAAAAAAGAACTAAAGAGTAAAACGCCGTATATCTTTTTTCAGTTCTTAGTAGTAAAACCGAATGAGCATCAAATAAAAGATGCAAAAAAGCTTGGTGCAGAAATTGGCGTAGACGATGTACGATTTAAAACTGCACAGATTTATGACTATGAAAATGGCAACGCTCTCATTCCAACCATTGATAAATACAGCCGTTATAAAAAACAAACGAACGGAACCTATACTATAAAAAACAAACTCGCTAATAGTTGTTGGAAGCTTTGGCATGCCTGTGTTATCACATGGGATGGCTTAGTAGTGCCTTGTTGTTTTGATAAAGATGCTCAGCACCGCTTGGGTGATTTAAAGAAACGCTCTTTTGAAGAAATATGGCGCGAAAAAGAGTATGAAGAATTCCGTGCTAAACTAATTCAGGGCAGAGACAAAATTGATATCTGTGCTAACTGTAGTGATGGGACCAAGGTTTGGGAATAAAGCGCTAACCGCTTTTTACCTTAAACAATTAATGTAATAGTATTTAATCTTTGCCTCAAAAATTATGCTACACCTTTTATGGATGCGCCACGGCAATGCTTAAAGCATTACTTACCATTTGTATCGAGTCGGTATTATCATTTACATTATACAAATAGGTATTCACGAAGCCATCAAGCTTCAACGTTTCTTGACCTCTTGCATTTTTCTGAAAAATACTCGTTTTGTATAATTCAAAAACTTTACGATTCGACTGATTAGAATGACCTGTTTTATATGAACGATACAGGTCTCCGTTTTTCATATAACTAATAACACAAGATTTGAAAGGAGCCCGGGTAGAATAATTTGTAACTGGCGTATTGAGTATATCATAAACAAAAGCTGCAAAACATGGTGTCAATTGATTGGGAGAAACAACGGCTTTCCACTGAGAAATACTTGATGTTTTAGTCGCGGTTAATTCAATGGTTTTCTTTAAACTATCCAGATAATTTACACCACCAAATGGATTGGCACCTTGCAAAGTCGTTTGATTTCCAAAATCCCATTGATAATTAGTAAAACCTGATGTAGCACTAAAAGCAAAACTGTCTAAACTTGTACTGAGATAACTAATATTAAACTGTACTTGACCATTAACAGGATCAGCTAAGTTTATGAAATTAGAAACAGTATCTCCACAAGAAGCTGCAGCGTAAAATGAATTCATAGTAACCGTCGCGTCATTTAAAGAAGCCGGATAGGTATGAATCGCCGTATCACCCGAACCAAAAGTACCATCACCAAAATCCCAGTTTATGGTTGCCCCAGTTCCATACAATGTATAAAACTTAAGAATGGTACTACCCGTTGTCTGGTTTAGACTATCGGTTGAATATGAAAAATAATCCGTTTTATTAAACACATTCTGCTGAATATCATTATTCTGTGCAGAATCATAACCATAAAACTCAAAACGTAAAAAATGACTATTCGGATTTGTTTTGTCTCTAAATTCTCCTTTCATTAGCAATACATCCGTATTGCCATTGTCAATATAATCCGTGTACATCATCATATTATCTTCTCCCGCTTCCAATAAAATGGAAGTATCGATAATACCACTAAACGTAAAGGCTACCTGACCAGTTGTATTAGGATCAACACTTTTTTGACAAGAACTAATACAAAACACTGTTAGAACTAATGCTCCTATTAAAAAACTTTTCATCTTACTTGATAAATTTATAGCGCAAACTGATACCACCCCGCGAGTTTCGGTCTGTTTGCATGTTATTAAAATAATTATTTTTTGTGACATCCATGAAGCCCTGCTGATAAAACACACCAAAACTTAATCTTGAATTCATCATATATTCATAGCCTAGATTAGCATTTACATCTAAGAATCTAAGACCACTCGTATAACCAAACCTTCTAGTCGGTCCACTTTGTCTGGCATCTTCATATAAACTCATTGTATTTAATCCAAGATTAAAACCAAGACCACCGACTATGCTATGCTTGGGTGTTAACTTGTAAGCCAATTGTAATGGAATGTGCAATTGCATTAAATTCTTACGGGTGACACTTAATAAAGTAGAATCTTTATCAAAACTATATGTCACGTTGGTAGAGGTTTCCTTAATATTCAAATGATTTATATAAGACATATATAATGAAAGATATAAACTCATTCTAGTGGAGAAATTATACTGATAACCAACTCCCAAACTGGGGCTTAAACCATAAACGGCATTTCTATCAGAATTTCCTTTATACCCTCTGGCCGCAGCCAAACCAGCCAGTATGAAAAAGTTTGACGGTTTTTGTACGAACTCATATTTCTGCTGTTTTTCTTTATTCACTTTCGCATCTTGAACTGGATCCGTTTTTTTAGTTGCCAATGCTTCACGAATAGAATCACTGATTCTTTGACTCAGCGAAACTTGATCCACCTTGAACGTATAGCCTTCCAAACCTTCTACATACCGCGGATTTAATTTTTGATACTCTTCTGCTGTTTTATAAATTCTTACTTTTTGTTTAACCGGTTTATTGTTTTGAATTTTTGTAACCACCGGTTCCTTACTTTTATTAGAACCTAAAGAAACAGTTCCGGTATTATTAGTTGCTACATTCTCAAACTCATTCTTTTTAGATTTAGCAACCTTGGCAGCTTGTTTGCTCCTGGTTGGAATTTTTTCAGCTTGCGATTTTACACTTGACTTGGAAATCGTACCACTTACGTTTCTTTTAGTTTTAGAAGCCGATGGCTGTTTGTCTGTTTTCGATTTAATTGTATTAGCAGCAATTGATCTTGTATTTTCTACTTCAGCAGCTTCATCGTTTTGATTATTTCGCTGTTTTGCTACTTCAACCGGTAAATTACTTTTTATAATTGTTGGCCCTTGATCGTCTAATGAATTCTGGTTTGTAGGATAATCAGATGAGTTATTAAAATTGTTCTCATTGAGTCCATTTTCATTCTTATAATTTTCAGTAGAAGAGTTGTCTTCTTCTAGAGAAGTATAATTTGTTTGTACAAATTGATCTGCCTCCATAGAAGCATCCGCTTTCTTTTGTGTCGAAACCGCTTTAGATTTTTTGTGCGGTGAGAACTTCTGCCAAGCAGTTGTTCCCAATCCTATGAGTAATACGCCAAGCAAAAACAGCAAAAAGAAAGGTCTCTTTTTGTCATCTTTTTCATCCAGGCGACGCTCTGCATCTTTCCAATGCGCTTCGTTCACGTCAAAATGCATCTCCTGCATTTTTTCGCTTAAGAAGTTATCGATATGATTTTTATTATTCTCCATATGCTTTTTTCATTACGATGGGTGATAGTTTCTCTTTCATTATTTTTCTTGCTTTGTGCAAATGCCATCGAGACAAAGTTTCTTTTATCCCTAACATTTTACTGATTTCTTTATGTGCATAACCGTCAATAGCGAATAAGTTCAAAATTGTTTTGGTTGGCTCCGGAAGAGTAGCCATAATTTTTAAAATATGCTTTGCATTCGCTTGACTGTCTAATTCGTTTTTTGTGACGGCTTCCATGGGTGTCCAATCTACTGGCATGCTAGATTCTACTCGAATCAATTTTTTATAATTCTTCGATTTTCTAAATAAATCAATAGCTGTATTAACTCCGGCTCGCCAGATATAAGCCTCATGAGAAATATTCAAATCCTCAAAACGTTCTATTTTTTTAATAAGTCGCATGAATGCCTCGTTAATTATCTCTTGTATTTCGTCATCGTTTTTTGCATAGCGATAGCCAACTCTGGCCAAAATAGGATAGCAGAATTCATAGAAAGCACGCTGACTCTTGCGGTCAGAACGCTTACAGCCCTGTATTACTATGTCATCAATCAAACGGGTGTTATTATTTATTCTTTAATCCCCTCAATAATAGGGACGTATCAAGATATTCAATTGTTAGTAAAACTAACTGAAATACAGAAAATGACTCGAAAAATAAAGGCTTATGTAAGTAGTATTTAAGGTATAAACGGACTTTTTGACTCTAAAAACCAAGTTTTAGACTAAAAAGTACGCTTTTGAGGTATTTTTTATTCAAAAAAGAATGAGTTTTCCACGTTTATAAATTTTCTTATCAAATTGCTAATAATGCTTTTTGTTTATGGTCAAAAAGTATATTTTCGCAATCTAAAATTTAAACTTTATGTCAGATATAGCTGAAAGAGTAAAAAAAATCATCGTTGACAAATTAGGCGTTGATGAAGGAGAAGTAAACAATGAAGCAAGCTTTACCAATGATTTGGGAGCAGATTCATTAGACCAAGTAGAACTTATTATGGAGTTTGAGAAAGAGTTTAATCTTTCTATCCCTGATGAAAAAGCAGAAACGATAGCTACAGTGGGCGACGCTGTTGGTTATTTAGAAGAGCACGCAAAATAATCTAGTTACTTTATAATTATTTATGGAATTAAAACGCGTAGTCGTTACAGGACTCGGCGCCCTTACGCCTATTGGTAATAATATCTCAGATTACTGGGATGCATTATCAAAAGGAGTATCAGGCGCCGATTTCATTACCCTGTTTGATGCTGAGAAGTTTCGAACAAAATTCGCCTGCGAGGTAAAAGGTTTCAATCCTGAAGATTTCATAGATCGAAAAGAAGCTCGACGATTAGACCGTTTTTCTCAGTTTGCCTTGGCTTGCAGTGAACAAGCTATTCAAGATGCTGGTTTGGTAGATAATACCGAAATCAATAAAGATCGAGTGGGTGTAATCTGGGCAAGCGGTATTGGTGGAATTAATACCTTCCAAAATGAAATGGACGGCTTTTTTAAAGGCGATGGCACTCCCCGTTTTAATCCATTTTTTATTCCAAAAATGATTTCCGATATAGCCGCTGGTCATATTAGTATGCGCCATGGCTATCGAGGACCTAATTATTGCACGGTAAGTGCTTGTGCCTCTTCATCGCATGCATTGATTGATGCTTCGCATTATATCCGTTTAGGAAAAGCTGATATAATTGTCTGTGGAGGCTCTGAAGCAGCGGTAAACGAAGCTGGAATGGGTGGTTTTAATGCGATGAAAGCATTAAGCGAACGAAACGATGACCCAAAAGGAGCGTCTCGACCATTTGACAAAGAGCGTGACGGATTCGTTTTAGGAGAAGGAGCAGGAAGCCTTGTATTAGAAGAATACGAACATGCCAAAGCGCGTGGTGCCACTATTTATGCCGAGTTATCAGGTTCTGCTGCAACCGCTGATGCGCATCATATGACAGCACCACACCCCGAAGGTTTGGGTGTTATTTTGGTTCTCAAAAACGCCTTAGAAGATGGCGGTCTCAAACCAACTGACGTTGATTATATTAACGTTCACGGTACTTCTACCCCATTGGGCGATATTGCTGAAATTGGAGCCATTCAAAATGTATTTGGTGAGCATACTTTTGATTTGAATATTAGCTCAACCAAGTCTATGACCGGCCATTTGTTAGGCGCTGCTGGTGCTATCGAAGCAATTGCTTCTGTATTGGCATTGAAAAACAATTTGGTACCACCAACCATAAATCATAGTAATGTTGATGAAAGTTTTGATTCCAAAATCAACTTTACGTTAAACCAAGCACAGCAACGCGATATTAATGTTGCGGTGAGCAATACATTTGGTTTTGGCGGACACAATGCTTCCGTTATTTTCAAGAAAATCGCTGAATAAACCCTTGCGGTTTGTTATTATCAAGTACTCTAAACCTCACAGGTTTTGTAACCAACATATATCGGGATAAACTCATTTTTATATTTCTTGTTTAGAATGTAATTTTCATTCTGATTTGGCAATTGTACCTAATATAATCGTTCGGTTTTTTGTAAAGGACTCTCCTTTATATAAAAGCCTGCAAGCTATGTTAGGATTTACACCGGGCGATGAAAGTTTGTATGAGTTAGCGCTTTGCCATAGTTCCAGCAGTAAAAATCCAACTGAAAATAATGAACGATTGGAGTTCTTGGGAGACGCTATTCTTGGTTCTATAATTGGTGAATATTTATTTCATAAGTATCCAACCAAACCAGAAGGCTACCTTACAGATATGCGTTCTAAAATTGTGAATCGAAAATCCTTAAATCGAATCGGTAAAAAAATTGGTCTGCCAGAGGTAATGGATTACAATGAGAAAGATTATTTCTTGCGCAACTCACCCATTTTTGGAAATGCATTTGAAGCCTTGGTTGGTGCTATTTATTTAGACAAAGGATACAATAAAACCAAAAAGTTTATTCACAAGCGCATGATCGTTCCTTTCATCGATGTAGAAGAGCTGGAACAGGTAGAGGCAAATATCAAAAACAAATTAATCGGCTGGGCGAAACGCGAAGAAAAAGAGCTAGAATTTGTCGAGCTAGAACATGAAGATGCAGCCAATGGAAGACTACGATTTAATATCGCCGTAAAACTTGATGGAAAAATTATTAGCAAAGGTTCCGCCCTAACTAAAAAAGAAGCTAGTAAAATTGCAGCTAAAGAAGCGATTGGGATTGTGGAGGCGTAAAATTACCGTACCGTTATATGAAAACACTTCTGTTGAATCTCATATTTTACCCAACAGCGTTTTTCCTTTCTAAGATTATCTAAAACATTGGCTAGAATATCCCGCTTAACATTTTTGTCTCTATAAAATTGAATGTAACTAATATCAAAGGTGGTTCCATAAAAATGAGCTGATTGCCTAGCCGCATTTAAATTGCCTTTGCTCAGTTTTTTTTGATCTTCTTTTGAACGCGTCAAACTAGTAACGACTGCTCGTTCTGAGAATAAACCCTTGCCTTTTACGCTGTCTAAGAATTGCTTACCAATATCTTGAATGAGTTTTTTGGTTTCGGGTAACACCTTAGATGATGAATGCGTAAGATTGGCAATTGCAAAACCATTCCCACTTTTAACTGATACTAATTTTTTATTTGACTCAACGCCTTGTCTATTATTTTGCGGTTGAATACCCAATTTTTTTGCCGTTGGCAATTGTACGGACTGTACATCATTAAATTTCTGTTTAAAATATTTATCGCGTGGATTCAAATGCTCTTCATCACAAGCGATAAAACAAACTAAAAAGAAAAACAAGGCAAACCACCTCACGAATTTAAAATTTCTTGAACATTGCCTCGAACCTTAGTACAAATTTCATCGGTTGGCAAATCATTAGCGTCCAAACCAAACGGATCTTCTATTTCTTCTGCCAATACTTCCATACTAACCAATACATAAAAAACGAATAGTGTAATCAAAATAGCCCAATAGCTAAACATTGGTACAAAAGCAATCGGCATGGTTAGGACATAAATGAATATTACCTTCTTTAAAAATAAAGTGTAAGAATATGGAATGGGCGTGTTCTTTATCCGTTCGCAAGCACCCGCTATGTCAGAAAAATTTTGCAAATTCGTATCAATACTTAAAAATTCTATCTCGGTTATCTCCCCAGAAGACTTAAGATCATTTAACGTCTTATACATTCGTTGAGTTATAAAACTAGGTTTATGATCCCAAGATTCAATTTCCGTTCTTTCTGCCTCAGTCAAATCGAGCTCTTCTACTTTTACACCTAACCGCAAATGTTCTTTAAGGGCAAATCCAAAATTGGGAATCATTCTTTTAAATAAATCTTTTGTATGTTGATTTTTTGTAGTCGTAGAAATTTTAATTGCAATGTTTCTTGAATTATTTACTAATTCGCCCCATTTTTTTCTTCCTTCCCACCAGCGATCATAACCCGTATTGGTTCTAAAAACTAATAATAAAGAAAGCGCAAAACCTATCAGTGCATATACACGAGTCAAATCTTTAAGATACATGCCATCGCCTTCAATTAAATAAGACTCTAAGTAGCAAATACCAAAAGTCAGGATTGCCAGCAAAAGCATCTCCGGCCAAAGAATACGAAGAGTATCACTTTTGTGAAATGAAAGTATATGTAAAAACCAATTTTTGGGGTTGTATTTGACCATTCAGCTAATTTATTAATAAAATCTGATGCGCCATAGATTTTTCCTACCTTTGCTCTCCATTAATTAAATGCTGATGCAAGGTCAGTACAAATGGGGCTGACTGGTTTTGACAGCATAGGTTCTTTGATAGTAAGCAAGTAGTGCGTTGTAGAATTGCACTTTAATCTCATTTTACAAAATTTGAAATGGCGAACCACAATTCGCAATGGCTGCCTAATTATTAATTAGCAGACATATATGGATGAAAACCAACTGGTCGACGACTTGGCTTCATCTGAATCAACAAAATCGACGACTAGTATAAACAGTGTTGCTATGTTTATATGAACCACGCCTTTGGCGTGGTCAGCAAATAAGGTGGTGTTAAGTATGTTTTCTACTTGTAGCTACTCGAAAATCTGATTGAAAACTAAACTTGTAGAAAGCTTTCCGAGATTATGTTTGGACGCGGGTTCGACTCCCGCCAGTTCCACTTTTTTTTTAAAGTCGTTCGCGACGAAGTTGTTGCACATACAACAAACGACTTTTATAATAATCGGCCGTGGGAACATCGCCAATGGCGCGATAAGTAAGTTCTAGAAATTGCAGTGATTTTACATCCATGCTATCTGCTTTGCTCGACTTTTTAAACCAATAAATTGCACTATCTGCTAATTTACTTTCGCCAAACACACAACCAATATTATTCATAAAATCAGATTCGTCTTTATCTAAGCTATGCGCTTTTTTAAAGTACGGCATGGCCTTGTCGTACTGACGACTATTAAAAAATACCGTACCCACATTATTCGTATAAATCCCACTGGTAGAATCTTCTTTATAGGCTTTGTAATAATATTTATAAGCCGAATCTAACTTGCCTTGCAAAAAATACGCTTTCCCTAATTGATTATATCCATCAGCCGGTAAATAAGGATAAATATTCATTGACCGTCTAAAATAAACAATGGATTGCGCAACCTCTTTATTAATAGAATCTTGTAATTGCTGTTGATTATACCCGGCCGAAACCATGGCTTCTGTCAGTACCTCTTTTCTGTCTTCACTGGGTAAATGATTTCCCATATAATACAATAAATGTGTTGCGTTTTCATTGTACTCAATATCCCGAGAAAAAAGCTCGTAATCATTTTTCCAATCTTCATTTCTAGTATATGTTTTGATCGAATAAATTACTGACACAATCAAAAGCACGCCCCATAAAACGGGTGAAGCTTTAACTTTTTGCAGTATACTTTCGCCTTCGTTTTTCTGAAAAAAATGTGCTAATACACCAACAGTCAATATACAAAGTCCTAAACTAGGCGTGAACAATAACCGCTCTCCAAAACTGGTACCAATCAAAAAGAAAACATTGGATGCGATTGAAAAAGTTATAAAAAACCATAAAATTCCAAAGCTCATTTTATCACGCTTCGCTATCGCACGAAGGGCATATATAAATCCACCCAAACACAATAAAAAAGTAATCACAAAGCCCCAATGTCCTAAGGTAACGGGTTCTAATGTGGCATATGAATAATCACAAGCTAAGGGATGCGGCACAAAAAAAGTATAGATATAAAACCCTACAATCATTACAGCAGTTGCAAAACGAGCTCCTAAATCATCTTCTACTTTCACGATCAAATTATCCATGATGCTCGTTTCGGCAATTTGATCGAACTGCCCCAAGACTTCATGTCTAGAATAAATAAATAATAAAGCCACTAACAACATTGGAGCACTGGCTATTATTATTTTTTTCCAATCCAATTTAGATTGTTGATAATAAACTAAGAGCGGGAAAACCCCAAGTCCAACAACAGCCGATTCTTTGGAATACAAACCCATCGCAAAAACCAACGCACCCCAAACGAGATGGATTACACTATTTGATCGGACATATAATTGAATGGCTCGCATAGCTGCTACGATGCCTATCATAGCCAATATCTCATCGATTGATTTCACATTGGCTACCACTTCCACATGAATAGGATGTACTGTAAATAATAAGGTTATCAATAAAGCCATCACCCAACGTTTATTAAACAAATCGAATAATACCCAAAAAAGCAACATGCACAAAAGACCATATAGTATCACATTCATTTTATGAAAATGATGCGGGTTCCCACTAAAAATATTCCATTGAACATTCAGAATCACCTTCGTCATCGGACGATACAATGAATTCTCTTTATCGCTCACATCGCCTTTTCGTAAAGGCGTTTTGAACATTAGTTTTATATTATCAAATGAAAAAGCGGCTTTAGTAATTTTATTATTTGCGATAATACCATGATCATCTAGCACAAAACGATGATGGAATGTATTCGAGTAAAGCCCAATAGCCAACATAAAGAAAAATGCAGATAAAAGCCATAGTTGCCAGCCTTGTAAGGAAGATTTTTCAGTTAAATCCTTCTTGGGTTTAATGTTACTGCTTTGAATAACGACCTCCTTTTTGGGAGAAGCCGACGGCACTGCGCCAGCGTTTCCAACCTTTTTTCTTTTATTCGTTTGTTTCGTCTTTTTGAATTTCCGTGCCATAGTGGATTAAATGGTAGCACTAAAATAAACCATTGTTATCTAATCTTCTAAACTCTTCCTTTTCGATGTGATTACACTGTTTAAGTTTCCTTTATTCATATTTTTTATAAAAACGATTGCTGTTGTATTTTACGTCCCAATAGTTCAATATTTGAAACTAATACGACACATACCATTTCTTAAAGAAGTACTGAAGTACTCTTTAACTGCTTTTGGAGGACCACAAGGACATATTGGAATGATGATGCGCAGTTTTGTTGAGAAAAGACGGGATATCACCGAAACAGAACTAATGGATTATCTAAGTTTCTGTCAAATGCTCCCTGGGCCATCTTCGTCGCAGACAGTAGCTCTTATTGGTTATAAACGGGGGGGCATTTTATTGGGCGTACTAACTCTGCTCGTTTGGATTATACCGGCAGCATTCATAATGGGTGCATTAACTTTTGTTGTAAAATACGTTGACGCCGAAATTTTACATAATAATATATTTAAGTTTATCCAGCCAATGGCGGTTGGTTTTATAGTTTATGCAGCGATTCGGACTATGAAAATTAGTATTAAAAGCCCAGTTGGAGTAGGTATTATGCTTTTGGCAACCGTTTTGACCGCCCTGGTCAAAAGTCCTTGGATTTTCCCATTGGCTATTATTATTGGAGGTCTGATTACAAACTTTACCAATCGAGAATTCCCACCGCATGATACCAAAGCCTTTGAAATAAAATGGAAGCGTCTTGGTTGGTTCTTACTGATTTTTTTGGTGGCTGGTGTATTATCAGAATTAGCTCGAACCCAACAGTGGGAAAATGCTCGTGCTTTTAACCTGTTTGAAAACTTTTATCGATTTGGAAGTATTGTATTTGGCGGAGGCCATGCCCTCATTCCAATGATGTCCACACAGTTTATTGATCACTCGACGGCCCTGTACGGAACTGCTTTAATATCAGAAGAAAATCTGCTTACTGGTGTGGGTCTGGTGCATGCAATTCCAGGACCCGTTTTTTCATTATGCACTTATGTTGGTGGCATGTGCATGGATTCAAATCCTATGAATCAAGTACTCGGTTGTTTTATTGGCACAGTCGGTGTTTTTCTGCCTGGTGCATTAATTCTATTTTTTCTTTTCCCTTTATACCAAAACTTAAAACAATATCGAATTATATTTCGAGCATTAGAAGGCATTCATGCAACCGTCATTGGAATACTTTGGGGATCCGCTATTGTGTTATATCAAACCTTACCCGGTAGTGATGGTTTGCAATTAGGAAGTTTATTGGTAATTGGCTCAACAGCTCTTGCACTAAACTTCACCAAAATTCCCGCACCCTTTATTGTAATTTTTTGGCTGGTGCTGGGGATTGCTTTTTAATAACCTAAAGAAACAAATCTGCACTTACACGATCGCAAAACACTCTCCCTTTTCTAGATAATCGGATATGATTTTCTGTTAGTTCCAGTAGCTTATTTTTTATATGAATGTTCGCTTTTTGTAACAGGATATCAAATTCAATTGAAGAGGATTTAGATTTATATATTTCAAGATTCAATCCCTCTTTCACGCGCAGACCTAATAGCACCAGTTCGTTAAGCATATCGGTTGCGGAAAGCACTTCTTCTTCCTGTGGCAATTCATTTTTGTCAATGGACTGAATGTACAATGCATTATTCGCAATATTCCATGTGCGCTTATCCTGTTGAAACGAATGTGCACCCGGACCAAAACCGAGATAAGACTTACCTGACCAATAATTACTATTATGCTTAGCCCGGTGGTCCACTTTGGCATAAGAAGAAATTTCGTAATGCGAATACCCATTAGATTCTAACTCGTCAATTAGAAACTCAAACTGACGAGCACCCTGATCTGAGTCCATTGGTACTTCACGCCCCTTTTTAATAAACGCATCCAAGGCCGTTTTGGGCTCAACGGTCATACCATAAATAGAAATATGAGGCACATTATAATTTAATAACTTAGAAACGTTTCTACTCAATTTATCATCACTCAATAACGGATAACCATAGATTAAATCAACCGTATAATTATCAAAATATTGTTGAATAATTTCAATGCTCTCCTCGGCTTTTCTGGCATCATGAGAACGGTTCATATAAATTAAATCTTCTTCATAAAAACTTTGAACCCCCAAACTAATCCGATCTACCCCTAAGTTTTTTAAACCCTTTACTTTTTCTTCGCTCACATCATCTGGGTTCATTTCGATGGTTGTTTCTAGAACATTTAGACAATCAAAGCGCTCTTTTAACACGTTCAGAATATCGTTAATTTCTTTCAAACTCAATAAACCCGGCGTGCCACCTCCAAAATATACCGTATCAATTGGCTCATTACATTCGTCTTTTCTTAACTCAATTTCATTCAATAAAGCCCTTAATAATTCGTTCTTATATTGCAATGAGGTAGAAAAATGAAAATTACAGTAATGACACGCTTGTTTACAAAACGGAATATGAATATAAATGCCTGCCATTACCTGTTTTAATTTAACGAGCCAATGTAATTTTAGAAGCAGAATTCTACTTGCTACAACAAAAAAACAAAGTGCTTGAAGATTAAATACAAATCTACTACTGCTTAGAAATTTAAACTATAATTAATACAAACAAGCGTACGATAAAATTGAAAGTAAATCGTCTCATAAAAATTAGATTTATACTGTTTGTTCTGCTATCGCTGATAGCAGAGAATCGATGCTTTGCCCAAACATCTTTAAATGTAATTGGAGCCGATGCTGAAAGTTTTTTAAAAAACGCGCTTTTAAAATCAACATATCCTGATGTGTTACGAGCGAATCAGGCGCTTCAAGAAGGATTGCAAACCGCATATAAAAAAGGCTATCTTGCCGCTTCCATTGATTCTGTTTGGGAAGAAAAAAATAATTATTACGCCAAGGTTTATTTAGGCAAGCAATACAAATGGGCCGCTATTCGTACCACAAATATTCCTTCCAACCTTCTTCGATTGAGTGGTTTTGATAGCAAAGATTTGCTCAACCAACCCATCAAGCCTAGCTTACTGGGTAATGTTATGGAAAAAATGGTAGGCTACTATGAAAACAACGGCTATCCATTTGTAACGGCACAACTGGACAGCGTCAACATTCAAAAAAGTTCTGTTTCAGCTAAGCTAAAAATAAAAAAAGGTCCATTAATAAAAATTGACACCATCATACTGAATGACGAGGCTGGCATTAAGAAAAGTTTCATTAAAAGATATTTAGATATAGAAGAGGGCGAGCTTTATAGCGAAAAAAAAATCCGAAAAATTAGTCAGCTTATTGCTGAATTACCTTTTTTAGAAGAAGCCTTTCCTTGGAAAATTTATTTCGGAGCATCCGAAACAAGACTAAACCTATATCTAAAAAATAAATCTGCTAATCGAGCCGATGTACTAATTGGCCTGTTACCGAATAATGCTGAAATTGGCAATAAATTCTTACTAACAGGTGATATTAAGTTTGCGTTCGTAAATGCCCTCGAAAGAGGAGAAAAAATTGATGTCAATTGGCAGAACTTACAATTTCAGTCTCCGAGATTAACAGCCTCGGCCTCTTACCCTTATCTTTTGAATACCCAAATTGGGCTTTCAGGCACTTTTGACTATTACAAAAAAGATACCACGTTCCGCACGGTAAGTGGCGAGCTTGGTTTTATTTATCAATTTAATGCTCAGGATCAAATAAAAGCTTTTTACCAAACAGGAAGCACCCGATTAATAACGGTTAATACTTCTGAACTTCTTAGCAATCGAGCCCTACCTGCCAATGCTGATATTCAAACTAGAAGCTTTGGTTTGGAGGGAAGTATTCGACGAGTAGATTATCGATTTAATCCTCGCAAAGGATGGCAAGCCAGGATAAAAGGCGCAGCTAGCATTCGAGACTTTATAAAAAACGCGACTATTGAAGATACTTTTGACCCAACGACCGGTGAAAACTTTTCGTATCTGTATGATAGTATCAATCTTCGTTCTTATCGTTTTCAATTAGAAACTGATTTGGGCTATTTTTTTCCAATTGGAAAAAGAATGACGATCGCCGCACGATATCGTGGAGCTATTATGTTCAGCGAACAAAATCTGTATCGAAATGAAATTTTTCAAATAGGTGGTTTTCGAATCTTGCGAGGCTTTGATGAAGAAAGTCTTTTTGTGAATCAATATCACATTGGTACCTTGGAGCCAAGGTATCTATTATCTCAAAATTCGTATTTCTTTTTGTTTAGTGACGTTGGAATTATCCAACGCGATTATCCCGGTCTCAACAGGCAAGACAATCCGTTCAGCGTTGGCCTCGGAATGGTTTTTGAAACTAAGGCTGGTCTATTCAATATTAGCTATGCAGCAGGAACAATTGGCAATACAGGCATTCAATTTAGAAACTCTAAGATTCACTTTGGATATGTGAATTTCTTTTAAAAAAAAGCTCATTCGATTGAATGAGTCTTTCATAAAAAATATATTTTTCTTTACTGCAACAACTTATAAATCTTGCTCTGCTCCTTCGTTGATAAAGGATTTCCAGAATAAGAGAAGTTTATAAGATTACTCAGTTTTTGAATACTAGAAGGTATTTTTTGAATCTGATTATTTCGAATATCCAATTGCTGTAAGGACTTCATCAAAGCAATTTCGCTAGGAAGACTTTCTAAACGATTGTTGCTAATATCCACTTTGGTTAAGCCTGCCATACTAGAAAGCTCCATCGGGAAAGCCACCAAACCGTTGTTCGCCATTTCTAAGGTGCGCAACGCTTGTAAGTTTCTAAATGAATTTGGCAACGCAAAAATCTTATTTCCTTCATCATTAGTAGAACCCAACACTAATTTTTCTAAATTTCTTAATTCACCAATTTCATTAGGCAACCAATGCAAATTGTTACCGCTCAAATCCAATACCTTTAAATTCTTTAAATGTTTGATAGAGGCTGGTATGTAATTCATTTTTTTATTACTCAAATCCAAATGAGTAATATGCTTCATTCTCCGCAATAAATCGAAAAGTACATTTGGATTCCCTGCTGAACTCCCGCTTACTCTAAAGTTGGTCAATGACGGTAGGTCATTGATTTCGTCTGGTAAAAAATTAATAGGATTACCCGTTAAATCAATAACTTCTAAGTTTTTACAATTAGCCAACGAAGTAGGCACTGATGTAAGTTTGTTATTTCTAACAATTACTTTTCGAAGTTTTTTCATTTCACCCAAGGTTGTCGGCAAGCTCGTTATGCTATTATTCGATAAATCCAATACTTCTAAATCTTTCAGTAAATAAATATCAACTGGCACTTCTTTAATGTCAGCGTTTTGAATGGCTAGATATCTAAGATTAGGCAGATTCAAAATTTCCATAGGGAAAGATGTATAGTACTGACTGGTAAGATTTAACTGTTGTACGCAGTTATTATCATATGATGCCGACGGCAGTTTTAGATATACCTTGTCAGCATCACAAGGATCAGCTAATGGATAATATGTTTGAGCCTGAACAATGAGAGTACCCAATAACAGAAATGCGCTTAATAAACTCTTCTTCATTATAATCTTCGGTTTTTCAAAACTTAAATATAATTTAAGTTTTGAAATAAAGGTTACTGAAAGCCATTATTTATACATTTTAAGGACCGCATTGGTAGGATTTCGAAGATTTTTATACTTCACCAAATCAATTCGCACTTTTCCTACTATAATAGGCGTTTCAACGTGCACGGGTATCTTGTTCTTATCATCGGTTATCCAAACGGTCATTTTTTCTCCGCCTTCGAAAATTGTACCATCGATTAGCAATGGTTTGAATTTTATCGTTCTAAAAATCCCATGTTTCGTTTTCAATTTCACTTTTCCGAGATAACGGATATAAATATTATATACTTTGTGATCCAAGAAAATACTGAAGGGGATTTTATCTCCCTTTTTGTACTTATTAAAATCGATATTACGAGCATAATAAATAGATGAAACTACATCATGAACGCAAGCCGGTACTTTTTTTACGCCTGCAGTAGAACTGGCAGAATTTAATTTTCGATTAAAATTTACAATATTAAATTTCTTATACCCACCTTCATTTACTCGTCGCACAAACTTGTAGGGAAGCATGGTTGATGTATCAATATAAGATTCGTACTTATCGCGAACTTTAAAAAACCAATCATACGAACGCAACGTTTTACCATCACCTACGATATGATAAACGGGCTTGCCTTTATAGGTTTCTAGTTTATTTGTAAACGTGGCTACACCAGCTCCAATCCAAGCTCCAGCGAAAGTATAATATACTTTGTAGGTAATCTGTTCGTTTTGTTTAGTAGAACGATTTACTAAATTACATTTATTAAATCCTTGCGCCTGAATTTGCATTGAGGCGAAAAGTAAAAGAAAACAGTAGGTAGTAATTTTAATAGTGCTATTCATAATCATTTGCATCGGCACCACTACTCGTATTTACATCCTGCACATTGTCTCCTCCGATCACTCGATTAATCTCAGATTCGCTGACATTTTCCAAGTCTAGACCTCTTGATACATTTTCAACTGATTCGCTTCGTTGTATGCTAATCTGATCATAACTATCACAAATGTCCATTCCTTCCATGGATGCAGGCTCTTCAAACTTAGTAATTGTGTTGTAACCCAAACTTTTGTCTTTCTGCACCATTTTCCAAAAAGAACCCCAAATGGGCATTGCAGCTTGAGAACCAGCTCCTAGACCAAGGCCCATGAAACGATCTTCGCATCCAACCCAAGCGCCACCTAGTAATTGAGGCGAATAACCAATGTACCATGCATCTGCTTCGTCATTAGTAGTTCCTGTTTTACCGCAAAGCTCGCCTTTCAAACCATATCGACCTTTCAATCGTTTAGCAGTTCCAAAGTTTACAGTTCCTTGCATCATTTTAATCATCTTGTAAGCGGTTCTTTCGTTAATTACCTCTTTCCGTTCTGGAACAAAGGTTTCAAGTAGATTGCCGTTTTTATCTTCGATGCGCGTAATGAAGGTGGGTTTAATATTGATACCATAATTAGGGAACATTGTATAGCTTCTTAACATCTCTATCACCGAAATGTCTTGAGCTCCCAATACAATTGACGGATATGCTTTTAATTCAGTGGTAATACCCACTTTTTTACAAAAATCTACAAATGCTTCAATACCCACCATTTTTAAAACTCGGAGCGAACCATTATTCAATGAATAAGCTAACACATTCTTCATAGGAAGTGTTCCATACCGAGAACCACCTGCATTGTATAGTCTATGACCTGGAAAAAATACAGGACGGCAACTAATTGGCGTACAAGGCGAATAGTTATTATCTACAGCAAGACAATAAGCCAATGGCTTCATCGTTGACCCAACTTGTCGTTTTGTATTTTCATTAACGTGGTCATATTGGAAGTACTTATGATTAATACCACCGACCCAAGCCTTGACTTCACCAGTAGCAGGATCCATAGCGGCAAATCCAGTTTGAACAAAAGCACGCATATACTTGATACTGTCCAAAGGGGTCATGGTAACTTCTTTTTCGCGCTTGTCATTCCAAGCAAAGACCGTCATCTTAACTTTTGTATTAAAATTTTCTTCTATTTCTTTTTCGGTATAACCTTCAGCTTTTAAAGTCTTATATCGCTCAGTACTTCTAATAATTCGTTGGAGTGTTTTCGGATGTTTTTTCCATCGAAAATTGTTTACCCTTCGTGTTTTATTATACATATTTCTGGCAACCGCAAGCTCAGCATATTCCTGCATTTTAGGATTGATCGTAGTATAAATTTTTAATCCATCACGATAGACATCCATTCCTTTTTTCTTGCACCACTCTTTTACTTTTAATTCAACCACTTGTCTAAAATATGGAGCTAATCCTTCATGTTTTTGATCGGATACACGCTTAAAATCAATAACTAAATCAGTAACTTTCAATCGCTGATATTCTGAGTTGCTAATTTTCTTATTTTTTAGCATTTGCGACAGAACTGTATTTCTTCTTTTCTTAGACGTTTCAGGATTCCGTTTTGGGTTGTAGAGAGTCGTTCCTTTTAGCATTCCTACTAACACTGCTGCTTCTTGTGTTTCCAATTCCATAGGCTCTTTATTAAAAAACGTGCGTGAAGCTGAGCGTATGCCCCAAGAATTATAACCAAATGGAACTGTGTTTAAATAAGCGGTTAGAATTTCCTGCTTTGTAAGGTTTTTTTCAATCTTAACAGCCAAAATCATTTCCTTCAGCTTGTAATAAATCAACTTAAAAAGAGAACGCTCTTTTCTAGGAAATAAATTTTTAGCCAATTGCTGTGTAATCGTACTACCACCTCCTTCATTTTTGGCAGTAAGTACACCGCGCAACACACGACCTAAGGCTTCGGCATCGATGCCGGAGTGGCTATAAAAACGCTCATCCTCGGTAGCGACCAAGGCATCAATAACAGCCGGAGAAATTTCTTTATACGAAACCGGTTCTCTGTTTTCGGCAAAAAGTTTTCCAATTAGGTTATCATCGCCATCATAAATTTCGGATGCGATTGCTGATTTCGGATTTTGCAATTCTGTCATACTTGGCATTTCACCTAATCGACCCGAGTCGATTAAAAATATGAGCGCTACCACACTGATAATTCCAAAGAGTACACAAAACCATAAAAACTTGATTATGCCTTTTGTTTTTCTCTTTTGTTTAGTTTTTTTCTTAGCCATTAGAATAGAATAGTTTTCATAAAATTTGCGTTAATACAAATCTTCATTATAACGCCACAAATCTATTATTTAGTTTGTTAGCGTTCTCTAAAATACTACGGTTTTAATGAAATATTATCCTAATTCATCTTAAAAGGCGGGTACAAATAAAACTCGGGAATTGTTATGCGTAATTCCTTTTTAGTCAGCAAGTTTTCAATAATGTAATATCCAGTCATTTTGCCCATATCGGTTTTAACCCCTACAGCACTGGTATAGTTAAATCCCTGACCTGGATCTAACATCGGTTGCTGACCAACAACTCCTTCTCCATCTACAGTTCGCACATTGCCCAATGCATCCGTAATTTCCCAATGCCTTGCCTTCAAATGAAAAGGGAAATCTGACAAATTATCTATGCTGATTTCATACGAGTAGATATACTCGTTCAACCCAGGATTGGACATTTCTTGGTTGTATTGTGTTTCCACGGTTACACAAATTCCTTCAGTAATCTGCTGTTGCACGTTCGTAAAGATACCCTTTTTTACAAAATGCGCACTCGCTTTAATATTTCTTTATCAGTTTGGGCTTGTTGCGCCTCACGCTCAAATGGATTATTCTGATAACCGAACCGCAATGAATACCACAGATATTTTGCCAAAAATGAAAAATAGCCTTCCCTTTCATATTGTAAGACATGAGCTATTTCATGTCTTAAATAAGGAATATTTTTCAATAATTGATCTCGGCTTACTTTATGCAAATAAATAGTGCGCCCAAAAACGATGGCCGCTCCTTGCTTACTAGCTCCCAGATTAAAAGCAGCAATTCTAGCCACCAATGCATTTTCCCGAATTCGAACCTCTATTACAGATTCCAATATTTAAGAATTTGCTCAGTCTGTTCAGCGGCTTTTACCCCTTTAATTACGTGATGAATTGTACCATCTTCATTAATCAAAAAAGTAGTCCTTTTTAAACCCATAAATTTCTTCCCGTACATATTTTTCTCGCCCCAAACGCCATACTTTTCAATGGCCTTTTTCTTTGGGTCTGCCAACAAGTGAAAATTAAGTTTGAATTTTTTAATGAACTTTTGATGACTTTCTTCATCATCTGGGCTTATACCCAAAACTGTAATCTTATGTTTCTTCAATACTTTAGAATTATCTCTGACATTACACGCTTGCTTTGTGCAACCAGGCGTATCATCTGCAGGGTAGAAATAGAGTACTACTTTTTCTCCTTTAAAGTCTTTTAACGCTACCGATTCTCCATCTTGATTTTTGAGTGTAAAAAGCGGCGCTTTATCGCCTTTTGCTAATGTGACCATGATATTAATTTTGATGTAAAGTTCGTGATTTTTAGTAATAAAAACTACTTCTAGAACATGTCATTTATTTCTAAACGGAGATAGCAAAAAATCATCTACTTAAGCTAAATTTCTTGACAGCCACATTGTTATTTCCATCCACCGCCCGAATCGTTACTTCATGCTTACCAACCGGAAAATGTTCGTCGACATAATAGTAATAATTATTTTTTCTTCTGGAACAACGTAACCACTTCCCATCAACTTCCATTCGTACTTCTTTCAGCTGGCTCACATTATCTTCTGCACCAAATTTTAATAAATTGCCCTTACTCACTTTTCGTCCGTTTTTAAAATAAGGAATAATTGCAGGTGCCGATTGATCTAATACAATCACGTAATTACCAAACTTGCGCACCTTGGCTACAACCCAACCTTTTTTATATGCAGCTGCTTGACCATCTACTTTTTCAATATCTAATTCCTCTTCTGGTGTAAACAAAACGGCTACCTTATCTTTCAATTTTTCAGGTATCGCTTGCTTGGGCTTCAGTTTTAAATCAAAATAATCATGCACCGGCACACCACTATTATGCACTCGATAAAAATAAGAGTAGGGTTTCGAACTATTCGTTGCACTAGCCGTAAAGCATAGGTTATCATATAAATGTGGTTTGGGTAATTCAAAAGCTATTTTACCATTATCAAATTCATTTTTCTTTCCTTGTTTTAATAAGTTTTTGCAGTCAGCTGGCTTCCAACCTTCCCCCACTCCCTGAACCTGAAAGCGAACATCTTTTCGATTGCCTTTTACATCATATACTCTGATAATAACATTGTGCGCTTTACCATCTCCAATGTTTACCACGCCATCTTTTTGAGTACCTGAAACATAAATCCCGAGTTGGTCATTGGGCAATTTATGACAAAGTTGTAACCAAAAACCTTTACCCATTTTGGTTTTATAATCACCAATAGAATTCATGTAGCGCGTTTCATCATAACCAATATTATTCAACTGCCACCCGAAAAGCTCCTTACCGTCAACAATCAATTTCATTCTAAAAATTCCTAAACGCAGCGAATTTTTCATATAATCATTCGCCTGAATTCCAAAATAAACTTTATCACTATTTACTTTAATCAGCTTAGTTGTCGGCACATCATGATTTCCATTCTTAATTGCTTTAAAAACTTTTGGTTCTTGATGATAAATACTTCTATTGGCATCATAAACCGCTACACGGTTGATAATCGGCTTTTTGGCATCATTCATTTTTTTATAGAACAATAATCCATTTAGGGTCTTATCTGTTTTCGTATCTCGAATCTCCATGTGTAAATGGGGTGCATGACTGCTACCTGTATTACCACTTTTGGCAATAAACTGTCCTTTGCGAACGGGGAATAAATGCGGTGGAAACTGAAGTTCTATATCCCATTTTTCTTTTTCATACTGCTTTTTTTCTAAGTACTTCCAGAAGGTAGAATAAAAGCGGTTGCAATGCGCATACACGGATGTAAACCCACCGGGATGACTGATATACAAACAAGTACCAAAACCTTTATGGCTAATCGTGACCTTGCTTACATAGCCATCACCAATCGAATATAAATTTAAATTCTCGCGTTGCTCCGTTCGCACGTCCAAGCCAGAGTGAAAATGATTGGGTCGGCATTCGCCAAAATTACCGGCCAAGGAAATGGGAATTTTTACTGGACTCCCAAAATCAACATTGTAATTAATGGGCGTAAAAAACGGCTTCTTTTTTGGGGTTGTTTTAGAATTTTTGCTTTGAGTAAAAACCGATGGACTGAACAAAACAAACAAAACAAGAAGAAAGTTCTTTTTCATTGGGCTAAAAGTAAATAGAGAAAAAAGGTTGAGCTAAAATTGTTTTACACAAGCGATACTTCCTCTTTGTCAGGAGTGTCCATTGTGGATTCTTTTATATCCTCAACTTCATCTTGACCATTATCCAAAAATCGACGCTGAAATTTTAAAATACTGACCACACCTAAAAAAATGGAGGCATCCGCTACATTAAAAACAGGTTTGAAAAACTCAAACATATTACCGCCTACCACCGGAACCCAATCGGGCCACTGAAAAGTAAAAAGTGGAAAGTAAAGCATGTCTACTACTTTGCCATAAAACACATCAGCATAGCCTTGACCCCAAGCAACTAGTTGCGCTGGCTCTCCACTATGATAACTGCTTACCGTAAATATTTTTCCGAAAACAATACTATCAATCAAATTACCCAAGGCGCCTGCTAATATCATGGCAGCACATATCAACAATCCATTTGGATAGCCCTTTCCGATTAGCTTATTTTTAATAAAGAATAAACCCCAAACTACGGCAGCCAATCTAAAAAGACTAAGAGCCAATTTTCCCCAACGGTCTCCAAATTTCATCCCAAATGCCATACCCGAGTTCTCGATAAAATGCAATCGAAACCAACTTCCCAAAATAGACACTTCGTCTCCTAGTGCAAAGTTAAGTTTGATATACAGCTTTAATCCTTGATCAATAAAAAGGATGCCGAGAATAATAAGTAAAACGTGTTTAAGTTTCAAACGATGTATTTGAGAATTTCAGCCAAAAGTAAGATGCGCAAGCATAAAGAATCATAGAATTACGCTAAAATAATATTGCCGTCGGCATACTTCATTTTCTTTAATGGAGCATCTAAGAGTAACGGACCATCTAAATCGCAATAGTCAACCCTATTACCAATTTGTACGGCTGGATAAATCCCGAGCTCCGTTTCATTCATGCAACCCAGCATTGTTTGTAAGCTCATTTCTTTAGCTTGTTTGATTATTTGTATAGCTGGTGTCAAACCACTGCACTTAGTCAGTTTAATGTTGATACCATCAAAACAAGATGAGCATTTTTCTAGGTCTTTTTGCGTCTGAAATGATTCATCAGCATAAAAAGGAATCTGAAATTGATCTTTCAAAATTTTCATATCACTCCAATTATCCTTTGCCAACGGCTGTTCTATTAATAGAACATCCAATTTAATCAGTTCAGGAATTAACTGCTGGGCAATGGACAAATCCCAAGCGGCATTAGCATCTACCACAAACTTACTCTGAGTATGCTCTTTTAATTGTCTTAAAACATCAATGGAAGAAGCATCAGTAAGCTTCACTTTATAATAAGGCCATGGCTGAGATTCAATTTTTGCTAACATATTTTCAAAACTGTCTTGACCCAAGGTGAAAAAAGTAGGAATTTCTTTTGCTGTCTTGCCCGTAACAATTTCTGAGATTGTCTGCTTCTCTACTTGCGTATATAAATCCCAATAGGCTAAATCCAACGCACAAACCAGAAAGGGATTATTGGGATAAAGATGATGGCAGAAATGCCAAAAACGCTCGGGCTCGGTAAAGGCATATTGCTCAATCATCTGCGCTTTAGCTTGCAAATCCGAAATCATGGTTTCCATAGTTTGCGGGTAATATGAAATGATCGGCGCCTCGCCAATACCTCGAAGGCCATTATGCTCAATAGCAACAAGAAGAGCTTCTTGATGTGTTTTGGTTTCATGATTCGTGGTGAATGCATGATGAAACGGAGTACTAATTTTTCTAAAACGCACTTTGAGCATCTTGCAATATTAAAACGGAGTAACCTATCAAGGCTAGTTAAGAATAAAATTGTTGACCTTTTTGTTTAGTATTTTGATAGAAATAATAAAAGATTAGGATAGAAATTCAAAACTTTTTCAATTGTTAAAAAAATCTTATATTTAGCGCAAGCTGTTTAGCTGAATTAAAACGAAAGCATCATGGGTGATTTGAAAGACAATAAAGTGTATCCTGAAAATTGGAAAATTGGAAAAGCATCGGAGGAAAGATATGATATTCAACAAGATGAAATATTTAAAAAATACGCGAATCAATCGCTTCCGATTAATAAAAAAAGAACTCGAGCTGGTTTAACAGCTTATACAGGAGCTTGGACCGTCAAACAGCAGAAGCATTTATTGCGCCGTACCCTTTTTGGTGTAAAACAAAGTGATATGGCCAGCATTTCTAACCTAAGCCCAAGTGCAGCTGTTGACTATTTGCTAAATAATATTCCTTCAGCACCTGCGCCACCGGTGAATAATTATGAAAATACTTTTCCTGATCCCAATAATATACCCGCAGGCTCAACATGGGTGAACTCTACGTACGGCAACGGGACCTTAGATTACCACAGAAGATTATCCCTGAAGTCCTGGTGGATGAGCAATATTTTGAATCAAAACACAAGCATCATTGAAAAAATGGTTCTTTTCATGAGTAATAGTTTCCCGGTGGAGATGACGGGTGTGCCGGGTGCCATTTTGAACTATAAATATTTGGAATTACTCAGAACCCATGCCTTAGGAAATTTAAAAGATTTTGTAAAAGCTATCAGTAAGGATGGAGCGATGCTTCGTTATTTAAATGGTCACTACAATATTAAAAATTCACCTGATGAGAATTATGCTCGTGAATTGCAAGAATTATTTACCGTCGGTAAAGGAGGAACCACTCAATATAACGAGCCAGATGTAAAAGCAGCCGCTAAATCGCTGACCGGTTGGCGTGTGGACATCAATACGGCTACGGTCTCTTTTAATCCTAATTTACACGACGATACCAACAAATTATTTTCTGCTTACTATAATAGTCAAATCCTAAATGGATTAAGCGGGGCGGCCGGTGCCAATGAATTGGATAATCTGGTAGATATGATTTTTTCGAAAGACCAAGACATTGCAAAATTCTACGCTAGAAAAATTTATCGCTTTTTTGTCTATTATGATATCGATGCCAACATAGAAACAACCATTATTAATGGGTTAGCTCAAACATTGATTAATAATAACTGGAATGTGCAACCTATGATTGCGCAACTACTAAAAAGTGATCACTTCTTTGATACCTTAACTATGGACTGCTATATAAGTTCGCCGATAGAATATTTTGCCGGTACGTTCCGAACATTGGAAAGCGAAATCCCTACGACATACTCAATTGAAGATCAATACAAATGTTATTATCGATTGGTTCAATATGCTGGAAATGCTGCACAAACCTTGGGTGACCCACCGTCGGTTAGTGGATGGCCTGCTTTTTATCAAGTACCTCATTTTCATGAAATGTGGATCAACTCTGATACCTTGCCGAAACGATTGCAGACAACCGATTATATGCTGACAACCAATGGTGCTTATGTAAGTACCACAGCAAGATTAAAATATGATGTTATGCTATTTGCTAATTCATTGCCAGCACCAAGTGATCCAGTTGCAGTTGTAGATTATTGTGTTGAGTACTTTTTGGGCCTCACACTTTCTCAAACATTAAAAGATTACTACCGTTCGATTTTGCTAGCCGGGCAAACGTCAAATTACTATTGGACCAATGCGTGGAATGATTATGCTGGCAGTCCGACCAATACAACCTTTGAGGGTATTGTTCGTTCTCGATTGCAACAAATGCTAACCGAAATGCTCAGACTGGCAGAACACCATTTAGGATAATCAAAAAAAAATTACGCTCTTGAATAATTTTTTAAGGGAAACAAAAAACTAGAATATGAAAAGAAGAGATTTTATAAAAATGACGGCGGCGGCCAGTGCCGCATTGAGCTTAAATGGTATGCCCATGGCTGCTTTTGGCGAAGGAGATTTTTTGGGTAGATTAGCTAAGAATAGAGGTAGTAACGGAAATGTGATGGTTTTCATTCAACTATCTGGAGGTAACGATGGTTTAAATACTATCATACCCTTAGACCGTTATAGTGAATTGGCAAATGCCCGTTCCAATATCATGATGCCGCAGGCAAGTGTTCTTGGATTAAACGGTACTTCCACCACTGGTTTGCACCCAGCCATGTCAGACTTGCGCGACTTGTATAATCAAAACCTTGTGAATATTGTGCAAGGTGTAAGTTATCCAAGTCCAAATTTTTCGCACTTTCGAGCAACTGATATTTGGAGCACCGCTTCAGATTCTAATGTTTACCAAGAAACAGGTTGGCTAGGCCGAACCATTGATAATCAATTTCCAGGAGCACCGCAGGCTTATCCAGATCCTAATTTTTTAGACCCGCTGGCTATTCAAATTGGCTCTAGTGTTGGACCGATCTTAAATGGGATGAATGGAATAAACGGTTTGGCATTATCCAGCATAAATAGTTTTTATAATATCGTAAATGGTAGTGTAGACCCTGCACCACAAACTCCTGCTGGTCACGAGTTGACCTTTATTCGTTTTATCACCCAGCAAACGCAAACCTATACACAAGTAATTCAAAATGCTGCTAGCTTAGGTAATAACCTCGCTACCTATCCTGCTTCTAGATTAGCCGAGCAATTAAAAATTGTAGCCAAACTAATTAGTGGTGGATTGCAAACGCCAATTTATTTAGTGCAACTCGGTGGTTTTGACACGCACGACAATCAGGTAGACGGAAACGTAACACAAGGTCGTCATGCTGATTTATTAGCTGATTTATCAAGCTCTATCAAAGCATTCCAAACTGATCTGCAGATGTTAGGTAAGGATGATATCGTTGCCGGATGTACTTTCTCAGAATTCGGACGAAGAATTAAATCCAATGCTAGTTTTGGTAGTGATCACGGTAGTGGTGCGCCTATGGTTTTCTTTGGTAAAAAAGTAAACCCAACAGTTATTGGAAACAGTCCCGTTTTGCCAGCAACGGCAACATCGAATGATAATATTCCTATGCAGCATGACTTCAGACAAGTTTATGCTAGTATTTTACAAGATTGGTTGGGCATGAGCGTGAATGATACGACATCTGTTTTGAACAATGTAAATTATCCTACGCTTCCGATTTTCCAAAGCGCTACTA
The DNA here is from genome assembly GCA_964389575.1 of uncultured Chitinophagaceae bacterium. Taxonomy (GTDB): domain Bacteria; phylum Bacteroidota; class Bacteroidia; order Chitinophagales; family Chitinophagaceae; genus JAGNRR01. The sequence goes on along the minus strand of CAYMFF010000007.1, from coordinate 283 downwards.
GCAATGGACCCATAATTCCGGGAACAGATAATACGTTTGGCTTACACCCGAATTATCCAAATCCCTTTGTGCATCATACCAATCTTAGTTTTACGACTTCGGGTGGCGCGGCGCAAATCATTCTTTATGATCAAATGGGACGAAGAGTGCGAGTGCTTTATGAAAATGTAGTTCCTGCTGGCAGAAGAGATATTACTATAGAAAGAGGAAATCTACGAGCCGGAATTTATTATGTTGAACTGATTCAAGGGAATAATAAAGCTTCGCAGAAGTTGGTGGTGCA
>CAYMFF010000006.1:55646-68252 GCA_964389575.1 uncultured Chitinophagaceae bacterium | reverse complement strand
AAGAATGGAATTGCAATGTTCAAAAAATAGATTTAAAAACATTTGGAATACTCATAGAATTCAGTGCGGAGTTTCGGAGCACTAATTCATAGCTGTTATGTTGTTAGCCAAAGATACGGTTTTGCTTTATTTTACCGCAAAGCTAAAGCGGAGCTTTGGCGGTTTGATAGTAATGCAGTTTCGGGTTGTGTTTTGCTCGCATTACTTATAGCTCTTGTTAGTAGGAGTTGTTATCTTATTTCTATTTTGCTATAGATGATTTTGTTTTTATTAGATAACTTAATAAGATAATTGCCTACACTAATAGGTTTTATGTGACCAATTTGATTAAACAGTTTGCCTTTTTGAATTATTTGTCCAGAATAATTAAATATTTTAAAATCATCAAATTGTTCACTTGAATTTAAATTAAAATAATTTGAAGTAATTGGATTTGGGTATATGACTAAATTGTTTCGCAATATTTCATTAACTGATAACGGATAGCCATTAATTATTTTAGTTAAAAATGTCTGTGAATTTCTACTGCCACAATATAAATAGTCGCCATTTTTGTCAATGAAAAAATTACCCGATTGGCCATTACTGGTAACAGTTGTGTTGTGCTTGAAATTTACATTACCCAATGTATCAAATCTTATCACTGAAACAGTATCATTTAGAAGGAGAGCTAATGCCAATAAATTGGAATCGCCGGAAACTTTTAATTCTCCTAAAACTCCTGGATAATTAAAAGATAAGCTCCCGTTGGCCTGTCCTGTTGTATCATATTTAAATACGATTGCCTGATTAGTTTGATTTCCACCAGTAATATAGAGTTTATCCTTAAACTTCACCAAACTCCTGAAATAACTAATCGATGTACTTTGATTATCAACTGTCCATTTTAATGCTCCTAAAGAGTCTGTACAAAAAATAAAACTTTTATGAGAAGGAAGTGTTCGGTAGCCACAGCCGTAAAAGTCTCCATTTTGCAATTGAATTAAATCACTCGGATACATCAAGTTATATCCGAAGTTTTGTCTGAAAACAAAATTTCTATATTTATCAATTTTAATTAGATATCCTTGCAATGCATTTTCACTAATAACGGCATATCCAGAATCTATTGTATTGATTATTTTGGCACGATTGCCATTTGGGCTTGTATTTAAAAAAGAATCAATTTTTAAAACCTGAGCGTTAGAGTCGATTAAAACTACATGAAGCTTCTCATTACTTGAATTGGGATTTACGTGACCAGCTAATAGTAATTTATTGTCAAATGTTTTCACCATATCGGCAGGGTAGAAAGCAGATAAGTTTCCTGTAAAATTTAAGTTCTTTTGAAAAATGGTATCTCCATTTAAATCAGTTTTTATTAGCGTACGGCTACTTAAATTATTGCAAAAGTAACTGGAGTTAAACTCGATGCACTTGACATAAAAATTTTGGTCGACATAATCTTTTGTCCAACTGGTTTGGGCATCCAAGCTTAATAATGAAACAAAGAATAAACTTACTATTAGAATATATTTTTTCATTTCATTAAAATTACGTTTTAAAATTCCTACTAACATCTGTATATACGCAATAACAAATGTCGCTTATTTGCCAAAAATAGTATAAAAAAATCGTTAGGAAATAATGACAACTTGAACCTAAACGAAATTATCCGTTTATAATCGGATACAAACGGGTAAATTTTTCTACACGGCTAATATCAGTCTTACAAACTAAGAATTATCTTAGTAGAGTGAAAAAGAAATTTAAAACCCAGGTTGCCAAGCTAGAGGATGATCGGGTATATATGTATCACATTGTGGTGCCACCCAAGATTCATGATTTTTTCAAGGAGAAAAAACAAAAGCGTTTGATTTGTAGCATAGAAGGTTTAGCACCTTATCCTTCGGCTATTTTAACAGTAAAGGGTGGGTATTATTACATAAATCTAAATAAAGAGCGCTTAAAAAAACTCAAGATTCAACCAGGTGCTGAAGTCGTAGTGGTGCTGGAAGCAGATACTAGCGAATATGGCATGCCCATGCCTCCTGAAATAGAAGAGATTTTCTCACAAGATGAAGAAGTCAAGACCGTCTTTCATAAATTAACGCCCGGCAAGCAACGCTCGTTGCTTTATATTATCGGAAAAATTAAAACCGAAAGTAAGCGCATAGAAAAAGCTATTATTATGACAAACTATCTAAAAAGAGTGAACGGTAAATTAGATTTTAAAGAATTGAATCAAGCGTTTAAAGATGGTTTATAATCAGCAGTTATGAAATCAGTTTTCTGCTGTTTATGTTTAGTCCAATTGCTTTACCGTAAACCGAGGTAATTCATTGGCCGTTTTCACTTTCTTTATGAAGTATTGTTTAATAATCGATTCATTGTAAATGCCTTCTTCATTTCGATGTTGCCAAAGCCGTTTATTAGCTCTTCTTTTTCGCAATAAGCTAGGTAGTTGACCATAGAAACTAAAATGTGCTCGTAAGATAGCACCAATAGAAGAAAAGTCTCCTTTCAGTAAATGGGGTGCTGCACTAATACCATCCAATATCAATCGCCAAGGAAGCAACCACCACAATTTTGAGCCCTTCTCATTTTTTACCATCAAGGATAAGCTGTTTCTATAGTTATAGAAAAGCTTTTTGGGGCTACCATATGAAATCACACTGCCGCCAACGTGATAAACCGTACTAGCTCCATTGTAGGCAATTTTGTAACCTGCATTTTTCATGCGCCAGCATAAATCAATCTCTTCCATGTGGGCAAAAAAGTCAAGGTCTAAACCGCCGAACTGATGATACAGAGCTGCACGAACAAAAAAGCAACCACCGCCAGCCCAGAAAACTTCTGCTGTATCATCATACTGATGCTTGTCTTTTTCTAGGGTGTCAAAAAGACGTCCTCTACAAAACATATAGCCCCATTTATCCATAAAGCCACCACCAGCTCCGGCATATTCAAATAGGCTTTTGTCTTTTTGGTATAATATTTTAGGTTGCACAGCCGCAATCTGTTCATCTGATTGTATCGTGGCATAAGCCGGTAAGAACCAACCATAGCTTACTTCAAAATCAGCACTTAGCAGAACGTAATATTTCGCCTCGATTTGTTTGAGGCCGTCATGATAGCCTTGGGCAAAACCATTATTGGTTTGATGTTGAATTAACGTTACGCTCGGGAAGTTTTCTTTTACATATTCGTATGTACCATCGGTTGACGCATTATCAATCAAGACCACGTCATAATCTTCTCTAGCTTCTGCTACTATGAGCGGAAGGAATTCTCTGTGTAAATCTTTGCCGTTATAGCTCAAGATGACTACAGCCGTATCTGTAGCGCATTGTACCACGATTTATTTATCGTATTTGGGCGTGTACTTTGTGTGGTCAGGGACTTCTACATCTGCATTGCTTTTATACTTTTTGGTAAAAAGTCCATAATTACAAGCTGCAAAAAACACAAAAAAACCAAGGAATCCTAATAGGAATAAAAACCTAGCTTTTGAAGGCTTGTTCAATTCAATGTCAGCGTCATTGTCTATGTATAAATCGTTATTTTCCATAATGATGCCCCAAAGTTAAATTACAACTGATTCATATTCAAAATTGATTTCCACAAATTCAGATAAGTGCTTATCAGTGAATCCTACAAAGTTTGCTCGTATTAGCAGTATATTTAAGTATGAGAAATATATTAATTGTGCTATTGCTTGTTGTGGCTATTGTAATGCTTTATTTAGGTGGTATGAAAGCTATGATTCCTCCAATGCTGACAGGGGTAGGGTTTATATTGATTGCTATCATTTTATATATAGATCGCAATAATGTAGCCCAGAAATAGGGTTTTTAAAAACTAATTTTACATTTTACATTAATTAATGAAGATTCATAAGTACGTCAAAATATTTTTAATTGCTACTTGTGCAGTAATATGCATATATGTTGGTTTTGTGAATGCATATACCAAAGAAGCTTTATTCCTGATTCCAGCTTCTATCGGCTTATTGTATTGGAAGTTGATTATTAATTTTTTAAAGGGATTGAAAATTTTTCAATATCGTATTGCATTAAAAGATAAGTATAATGAGAGTTTGCCAGCGGTCTTAAATTTCATAATCGCTACTCTTATTTATCTAGCTATTTATCACTTGAAAGCAGATGGTTATTTAGCTCGTTTTCAAAAACCAATTGTCTTTGGATTGTATCTAATTGTTTCGGTAATAATGCTGAAACGTTTAAATGAGTTTTTGCTCTTGGCGGTATTGCCTAGAGTGCGCAAAACCGAAACTGTACTTGATGATCAGATTGTACTATTTGTATTTGCTACCTTAAAATATTCAATTATTCCAGTGGCGATTTATCTATGGCTGGTATATGGTTGGAATGTAGAATTAAGCGACTGGGCTAAAACTGGTTTTGCCATTTCGGTTGCTGCAGTTGGTTTCGCATTTCGAAATATTATCAATGATTTTTTAGCTTCTATGATTATTAATATGGAGCAGGAGATAATGATTAAAGATTATATTACGGTTAATGGTCATACCGGTAAAGTGTGGAAAATTGAACCGAGATACACAATTCTTAAATCACTAAAAGGCGAGGAGTTTATTATTCCGAATAGTGACTTAATAAACAATACAGTGGTGAACCATAGTAAACGGCAGTTTATTAGTATCTATCTTACTTTTTGGATTAAACAGCATTATGTATTTGACATTGATGCGCTCAAACAATTTATTCGTGAAGAGTGTGGCAATAATTTATTGACTGATCATGAATTAAGCGATGACCCAGTAATTAATATCTATAAAACAGATTTAAAAGATGATAATGTCGAGTATACAATTACCTTTTTAATCAAGTCCAGCATGGAAGGTTCCGGTAAGGTGATTTTTACCGAGAATAAACGCACCGAACGCATTATTAAAGAACATATTTTTAACTACGTGCATCAGCAATTAGTAACTGATTAAAACTTTGCAAAAGGTCGTACTGATTGGTGGTTCGATTTTATAAAATAGTAACCCTTTGATAATGTTTGTGTATCAATATGCTTTATGTTCTCTTCTTTTTTACTAATAAGTAATCTTCCTTGCATATCATAAATCAGAACAGAATGTATTTCATATTGAGATGATATGAATAGTTTGTTCTGAACAGGGTTTGGATAAATTTCGCAATGCTGAGTTGATAAACTATTAGTTGAATTAGAAAGTGGTAAACAACTAATGCCACCGACTAAGGCATTGAGAGAGTCGCAGAGCAAATGATAATTGGCAATATCAGTACTAGTCATATTGGTTTGGTTTAACAGGAGGTCATTCGTCTCAAAAGTATCAGAGGCGATATGATAAAATTCTTGTGTCAGATTAGAATCAAATCGTATCAGATGATAATCTTGATTTCGTATACTTTTTCCATCTCTTGGCTCGGTGCCAGGGCCAAATTGCTCTGAAAATTGATAGCCACGATGCGTGCTAGTTTGATTTTTAATAATGGGCAATAAGCTTCTTGAATCCATTGTTACATTATTCGGGTTCCAAGTTGATGCGCCAGCTAAATCTGCCACGGTGGCAAAAATATCTACACTACTTACCATTTCATTGGTTCGTCTGTTTGGAGAAATTACGGCCGGTCCCGAAATAAACATTGGAACTTCCACACCATAATTATAAAGGGTTCCTTTGCTCTGACCACTGACCGGATTTTTAGAAATCTGATTAGAGGTTCCATTATCCCCTAAGAAAATAATATTGGTACTATCCATTAATCCGTTTGCATTTAAATATTGCATAAGACGACCTATTTCAGAATCCATGGCATCAATAGATGCTTTAAAATATCGAGCTTGATTATTATTGATATGATTATTTGTTCCTGGCAGATTCGGCTCGCTAATTAGATTAGAAGGTGGTTTGTGAAACGGAGTATGAGGAGCGTTAAAAGCAACCCAAAGGAAAAAAGGTTGATTGCCTGGCAAAGTATCTAACCAGCTTATGGCATCGTTCACAGTGGATGTAGTCGCATAAGTTGTATCCGTTGCTGAACTCCCATTGGTTACTTTCTGATAACTGTAATAATCCTGAATCGCACCAGCAAAGTTGCCCGAGTAATATTGCCAATCCAATATATTAGGATTGTTTAGGTTGCCGGGTGCGGAATGTAAATGCCATTTTCCAACTAAGCCAGTGGCATATTGCGGTGCTGTTTGATTCCGAAGAATACTAGCGATACTTGTTTCTGACAAATTTAATTGGTTCGTATTAGAACCCGAAACCACATGACCCATTCCAGTTCTGAAGCCATAGCGTCCTGTCATCATGGAAGCTCGAGTTGGAGTGCACACTGGATAGGCCCATGCACGATCAAAAACAACCCCTTTATTAGCCAGTTCGCTCAACACGGGCGTAATCGCTGTGTCATTGTTGGCATAAAATCCAAAATAATCTGGACTTACATCATCCGCTATTAATAGAATCGTATTTTGTTGCGCTACCGCTAAATTACTGAGAAGGGAAAAAATAATTACCAAACGAAATATCATTTCATAAATTTAAGAAATGATATTGATACGTTGACTTGAATTCAGTTTTGAATTTCCTTAGTGCTTAATGACTGTTTCCAATTTACTCGATTCGTAAATGGCTTGTGGCGAAATTACTTTTTCTTCCCAGGGAATGTTGTCGCCGTATCGTTCTGCAGCAATTGAAGCAACACTTGGGTGACTTAAATCAAAGTCCTTTAGCTGCTGCGTTTGTCCCACATCTTGATGGATTACATTTTGATATGTTTTCCAGACTAACTCTGAACAGTAAATACTTTCGTTGCTCCAAGCGAAAAGGGCATCATAATTTTTTCCTAGATATTTTTCTGCTTCAGCTTGTAATTTATCGCCTGTTTTTGAATCCACTGATTCGCCAACTAATCTTTTGATGGCGTAATGCCCTTTGGTTCCTCGCGCGATAAAACTTTTAAGTCGAGTCCAACGAACGGGTTGCACAGCTTCTAGTACCCACCAATCATTTTTTTTATTGTAACGATTAAAAATTAAGCCGCAGTGGCTCCATTCAGATTTGGTAACCATTTTTACCGCATCGCATTGCCTAGAATTAGTTGACTGAAAAATGATATCGCCTTCATGTAATTCATTATTCTTAATCGCCTTTTTTAATTGCTTACCGCCAGTTATATCTAAATAGTATGTAGCAGAAATTCCAAAAACCAAAACAGCCCCGAGCAATAGAAAGATTCTTTTCTTCATTATCTACAAAGTAAGAAAAGAAAGTGTTGCACTCAGGTTAAAGTTTAATTGAAGGAATTTAAGAATGCATCATCATTCTTCTTTTTGGCTTTTTTTACGGCCTCTGTATCATCATTCGGTATCGTCATGGATAGCACGTAATGTTTAATTTTCCACTGTTCGTTTGTTTTTTCCAGAGCGCCCGAACCTCTGCAAGTGCCCATGTGAGTTTTGAGAAGTTCGTCAAACCAAGCTGTTTTTCTAGCTTGACCGAAATACAAATTGCGCTGAAGAGGGGTGAAGTCCCAAGTAGTTTTTTTATCAAAATAGGGTTTACAGAAGGTGGCAAATTCTTCTCGAGTCCAGTTTTCAGTAGGGTCTGTGCCTATGTAGATGGCGCCACTGTCCATGATGTTGATATACGTATCCAAATCAGCTTTTGCTGCAGACTGATGCCAATTATCTAGGAGCTTATTTATATCGTTTGTGTTCTTTTCTATATCAGGTTTATCCGTTTTAGAATTAGCGGGATTGCAACTTATAAAAAGGAAAAATGTAGCTACGGACAAGTACGGTAGTATTCGCATAAAGCTAAAAGTAAATAAAAAAGCTAAGTCAGCGGTATCCTAAATCGAACTTGCTTTTATTTCATAAAGTGCTAAGCTGAATACGATTAAAATTTCACCGATAAAATAGATCCAACCTAATACGCTCAAATCGCCGTAGTGAATAAATAAAAAGCCAATAGACAAAATACAATAAGCCAAATTGCAATAAGCAATTATTCGAAGATTGTTGTGCAGTTTGGTTTTTACAATGAATAAACTGTACAAATCAAATAGTAGAAATAAAATGGGAATGCTCGCTAGAATGTATAAATCAATTTTAGGCATGCCGATTAAATGATTATACGTAGCTAACACAATGCCGAGTAAAAAAGCAGATACTAAAGCTCCAAACGCATCTAGTTGTAATAGCTTTTTTGGAGTCATCGTTTTATGAATTGTCTACTCTCAAAACGTTGATTATTTTCTAAAAAGGTATTTAGAAAATATATGCCTGGTGGTAACTGGTCTAATTCAACACGTTTATCGTTGTTGTTATCCGCTACAGTTTTTTGTTGTAATTGACGTCCAGTAATATCTGTTATGGTGATTTTGGCTAAACCACAATTGTCACATTCAACATTAATACAATTGATGACGGGATTAGGATAGACAATTAAATCTTCAGGAGAGGCTTCTTCATTTGAATAATAATTGAGTAATGAATAGGTCACCCAAGGGCGTGCTTGTTTTATGACGAGTTGATTGTCTTTATCAATTTTATATTCTATATCCATTGCAAATTGCGGAATGTTTTCTGCTTTGTACAGTATTTTAAATTCGTCATGAATAATATTTAAATATTCCCGCATCTGATTCAGATATGCATCGGACATTATAACAGAATCTTGATGTAATAGGTTAGAACGTTGTATAACAATGTAATCATTGGATCCCAATGAAATCCGATCCAGTAATATTTCTTCAGGAGCAGCATTGCTATCTGGATTGGTAATTAGTTCTTCACCGACTTGAGAATTTAAATAAAACGTATTGTTTGTATTATATAAAGGGTCCGTGCTGACGCCCACACCATTGGCAATTTCATCGGAGAAATTGGGGTGGCAAAGCACGCCCATAGACGTTTTATAATGGTTGACTCTATAAAAATCTCGTTCCTCAAAAGCACGGAGATTCCAAAGGCTAGCATATACTTGTTTGATTGATTTTGAAATGTGTCCTTCATCAGGGTGTTGTGTTTTGGAAGAGTACAAGCCGGCACCATTAAATCCTGGTAAGTCTTCATTATTGGTGCTCGATCGACAACGAACCGAGGTGCCCAACGGAAATTTGTTGTGCATGTCATCAAGATTATTTAGCATCCAAGTTGGCATAGAGCCGGCTCGGATTTTTTTTCTAAAAGCATCTAGCATTACATCGCGCACTAATCGATCGGCCTGAAACGATTTATCGTTGAGCATTTTTTCCAGTTCAGGAAAAAAATTGTTGTGCTTCATGAATTCTTGATAATAATGAAAAGGAACGCCAAAACCGTCGGGGATGGTTCCTTGCGGAAAATTAAAGGTTCGTAGAGTGGCCAGATTAGCGCATTTCGCACCATAACTATCATACATTTTAAACCCTATTTTACTCAACGGAAGAATTTCGGTTCGGCAGAGATTTAAAGGCGGATCTTGTTCTTGCGTAGGTCGAATGTCTTCATACCAATCATTGACTTCTTGTTGGGTTGCTTCGCGAATGAAATATTTATCTTGCTCAACTTTAAAATAGATATACTTATCTAGTAAATCGGCTACTGAATCGATCAAGAGCGGGTCGCGAATAAATGCATTGGGCACTTTGTCTTGAATAGCCCTTAGATTAACATGAGAAAGCGGTGTTTGAATGACAGAAGTAATGATGCCACCGACTCTGGGTAATGCATTGGGAATCGTTTCATACAATACAATATCTTTTGCTGCAGGCACTTCGTCTCTAGCTACCTTTCTAAATAAACCATAACCTTCTGTTTGATTTAATCCCCAGTAATTTACATCGGCATAAACATCTTCTTCTAGCAACACAGGAATTCGATATTTACTAAACGAATCTTTATCAGCTAAGTATTGCGCCTTTCCATTATCAGTGACGAAATAGGATAGGTTGTTTTTTAGAAAAGGCATATTGGCAGCCAATAATTCATGAGACCGCTGAATGACATCAAAGTCATCGCCATGACCTCCAGTGTAATTAAAAGCAAAAGTACCTAATGTGCCATTAGCCGAAATGCTCGTCGGGTGGTATACAATTTGTCCTTTTTTTACGCTTGTGGCTAAATGATTGATTGTTCCAATTGACAGCGCAAAATCTTGATGCAAAGAATGCGTATTTGTGTTAATAAAAAAGGTTCTTGGATTGGCGGTATGATGTTCTCCAATTATGAATTTAAAATGCCCCAAACCATTTAGGTATTCCGAAAATTGGACCCATTCTTTTCGAATGGATAATTTTTTATAATCAGAAAAACTGTCCATATAAACAACACCATCTTGAATGCCAATTGACTCGGCGGCGTTAATCGGACTTTGGTCGGGTATATTATTATATTCTGTGATGTCATCTATGCCATCGCCATCAGTATCGGCTGGGTTGTTAACTGGGTATTCAAAAACCAAGTATTCATCTTTTGATAAAGCTCCTAAAGGTTCTGAAAGTATCAGTTTGCCAGATTTTCCCAAGGTCATAGAAGTTGGAATCTCTAAACCCGGCGCCTGGTTTTCTTTTACCTTTAAAATGTAATAATGATTTGCCTTTGCGTTAATCTCTAATTGAACTTGCCCATTAGCATTGACTGAATGGTTAATTATTGGAACCGTTTGTGCAATAGAAGTTGAAACTACAAATTGCAGTAGCGATCCAAATATTAAAATACTTTTTAAGTTCATGTGATATTCTATAAGGCAGTGTTTCTAGAGCCTATGACAAATATATTAACAAAAAAAGGAACGGGTCTTTACTCTAACTTTAATGACAAAGAAAGGAGATAGGCATTTTACTCCTTGATTAGCTTTTGGGTGTGCTTTTGATTACCTTTTACAACTTGTAAGATATAAGCACCTTTTGAAAGGTTGGATAAATTCAATCGAGCTGAATTGGCACTTAATTGCTGAATCTTGATATTTTGATTTAATTCGATGCCTCCTAAACTTAAAAGGATAATCCTACCAAGTGTCTTTTGGTTCGAAGTGATTATTACTTCATTTTTCGAAGGGTTTGGTGAAATAGAAACTGTAAAATCAGATTCTCTATGTACTTGAATTGTTTTTGAGAAAGAACTATTGCCATCTAAGTCGACTTGCTTTAATCTGTAATATGAAATGCCCGATAATGGAAGATGGTCTTTGTAATAATAATGATTGAGCTCATTGGTATTTCCTTTGCCTTTAACTTGCCCTATCGAAAGCCAGTCCATATTTCTCGTACTTCGCTGTATTTCAAAGTAGTTATTATTTTTTTCTGAGGCAGTGGACCATTGCAAATCGACATAATCGTTTTCATTTTTTGCTTCAAAACTTAATGAGCTAACAGATAAAGGAGCTTGCAGTTGTGCTTCTACGGTATAGCCCCAAATATCACTTAATTTTATAATGAAGTCTTCTGTTTTATGAGTAGGTGAAATATTTTTAACCACAAAATCATACACAAAAGCCACACTGTCATGTGTAATGGGTATATGCGTATAGCCGTATTGAACTAAGTTGGTATCTCGTTGTGGTGAAGCAGGGTATTGAGCTGGAATATTATTCATTTCATTTAAATAACGAGCTTTTGCCGTCAAATTACCATTGAACTGATATGCATATGCATTTATATCGGGTAAGCAATCATGTCGATCTCGAACAGCACTTCCTGTTTCATAGGCATCTTCCTTATTAAAAACAATGGTGTCCGTAAGATTAATGAATTCAAAATTATTAATGGTTTGATTGTAAGGCCAAGTAACGCGAAACAACGCACTGTCCGACCAATCTTTTAAATATTCTACTTTGGCTTTACTTAATGTGGTAAGAATATGAGGTGATTTGGTGGGATCAAAAAGACGGTTGGTATTTACAAACGCATTACCAAAAACTGGGTGAAGCGTGTTCGTACTTAAATGAAGATGAATATTCGTTGTCGTTCCAGAGGCACCCATTCTTCCAATGGTATCACCTTTACTGATAGAAACTGTTCCAAAAGCCGCAGTGTCTGCTATAATAGCTAGTGGTCCTAAACTACTTAAATGACGATAATTGATTTTAATTTTATTACCCAACGTTTGAAAACTAGAATCGCAAGTGACACGTACACTTCGTCCTGTACCTAATTGTTCCATGACTGAATCGGGTCCGTTTATTACCTGACTAATGTATCCATCGCACATGCAAACAATAGGCGTTAGATTAGTTGAATTAAAGGTTTGATTTCCATAAACATGATGGCGCCAATAGTCAAGGCCTCCATGATTATCTGATTTGTTAGGGGTGTTGGATAAATATCTATGGCCATATCCACCTAATAAATACACGCCATCAGTAGGCGGCGTGAAATTCACTGAGTCTAAAATATCAGCATTGATAGGATAAATAAAATCGTAGGCTGACGGGTTTAACTCCAAATACGGTAGGGTAGTATCTCGATAATTTATTGTGCTCATTTCTTGTGAGCTACAGTTTAAGGAGTAGCAGGCTATTGTGATTAATAACAGAATAAAACGTTGGAATCGATACATTACTGTAATCAAAGGTAGTCTAATATCCTAGTCATTCAAAGGTTGACGATATGCAGGGCCTAA
>CAYMFF010000006.1:6147-55546 GCA_964389575.1 uncultured Chitinophagaceae bacterium | reverse complement strand
TGGTCTATTGCTTTTTTACAATCGATGATAACTTTTTCTTTGTCGCCATTTAGGAAATCATTATAAACAGATTTTTCTATTACAATTAACGGCATCCGTAATTCTTTTACAGCATTAATTAATTGGTTATTATAATCCGCAGCTTTACTGGCGTTGTTTTCACAAGAGGAAAATACTAAGAGAAGGGCTAAGATGCTTGTGGTGATTTTGAGATTCATATTTCTTCGTTCATTATAACATTTGGCAAATTTAAACCTTTTATTGTTCGGGTTGCCAGCTTAAGTTTAGCAAGAGTTTATTAGTCCTTATGTGGCTTTAGTATTTTTTCAAGTGTTTTATAATCCCCATCTTGACCAAAAGCTAACGTGCCAACTTGGGTTCCTCTTATTTGGTGAGCCCCACAACCGAAGCAGATTTTAGCCGTACCAATTACTTCGCCTTCCTTTTTAAAAATAAGGATATCATTATATACATAAATACAGGCAGAAGCAATCATTCCAGAACGCGGCTTTGACATAAATATTGTGTCAATGCCACGAAACAAAGATTCGTCAATGGTTGATTTCTCAAATCCAACTTTTTCAAGCTTATCGATAAAAGTTAAGTCTGTAATGCTGTTGGGGATATATTTTTAAATTATACCATATTTAAAAGAGTCTATTTCTGATTTAGATTTGTTTGTACTTATTTCTAGAGACTCTTGATCGTCTATGTTTGAATAGTAATAATCAATTTGGTCATAGTCGAAGTATTTATTTGATGTTTCATTTGCATGTTCTGATGACGATTGGCAAGATCTAAGAGTAAAACAGAAAATTATAAAGTATACAGTTGTTTTCATTTTCATGATTTAGTTCTCCGAAGTAATACTAGTATCAGCCGGTAATGATACTTCGTTAGTCTTCAGGTTGAACTTACTTGCATCAATCCCCCAACTCTCGCTCATTTGATTCATAATAGCTTCATCCCAAGTAGAAGGCCTTTTGGTATCTATCCAAATTACATCTTTGTATTGCACGTCAATTAATGCCAAATCAGGTGTTGCTGCCCCATCTCCTTTAACTTCACTTATATCATCGCCCGTTTTTGTTTCTTGACGTCGTTTTGCCACCACAGTACCAAGCATGAAAAGTCGTCTTTTTCCAAGAATGTCTTTTATATAGGGTCTGAATTCAACGGGTCGATTATTAGTCCAATCGTATTCCTTTTTAGATTCAATCACTTTGGCTGGCATTGCACTTACTCCCGCATAACCTTGTTTTCTTTTTCCATGATTATAGTAATATACTTTGGAAGTACCGTCAGAAGGAATCATTACCGAAAAGGTTAATCCCGTTCGCTGCTCACCAATAGGCTCCAATCCAAACCAATGATACAAACCATTATAAGCCTCTTTATCAACATCAGAAAAGTCAAAATCTGTCACAAAGGGTTGTTCGTTTTGGTCGTCTGGCATATCTGGAATTTTTACAGCCGTTTTCATATTCCAAGGTAAAGGATCTGTAAATCCACCTAAGAATTTTAAACTTTCCGCTTCAATTCTTGAAACGTTTAGTGAAAGAATATTTTGTCCTTGCAGATAGCGGTAATTCTTCATATCATGCGGACAAATATATTTTCCTTTACCCCATAATAATCTTTCTATGTATTCCTGGGTTCCGTGTTCGCCAGCTTCGATGACCATAACGCCGCCAAATGTTGGATACGGAAAAAAGATTCCTTTCCACCGGATTAAATTCACCACTTGCACCCATTTACCATTATCGTTTTTCATGTAGAATACTTCATCGGGTTCTAAACAGAATAAATCAAAAAAACTAAATTTTTGAACGACTGCATTGTAGGTGTTGCGACTCCACGCCAAAGATTCTCCAATTGAGAACACTTCTTGCACTCTGTTTTCTTCAGCAAATACTGGTAAAGGTTTAGTCGAAGGAACTGAAAATAATTCTTCTGTGTTATCTCTCGCTCTTTGATAAAAATATTTTTCTGCAGGTTGTATCGCCATGGTCCAACGATTTTCGCCGTCTATTCTCACTAGTTGTGGCGCGGATATATCATCGGTTTCGCTGATAGATTCATGCGCCATCGTTACAATATTATTCCAGGGTTGAATACGTTCATTTCGGGTTAAGGGAAGTGTATTGATTTCCTCCAGTTTTATATTTTTAAAAACGGCATAGGTTTCCATATACTTATAGATACCCATTGGGAAAAGAAGATACCATAAGCCGCCAACTAAACTCAGTGACAAAACTGTCCATATCATTTTACGCCAACTGCCTGCGGCCCTTACTAATTGTAATCCAATAAAAAGGATAATAAAAAATACAATGCCTATAAATAAATATTTACGCATCCAAAGTAATCCGGGTTGGATACTGTCGCGCATAATAAAAATTGCAAAAGCCAATACGATGGTTAAAAAGATTAGAATAACCTTTTGTTTTGTGCCACGTTTCCAGAAGTTTTTTAATCTGCTCATTTTATTCCTATTTCAAATAACCTTTGCGTTTCATTCTTTCTCTTGCCGTTTCCTTTTTAGGTTCTTCAGGAGTAATATCTTTTTCTTCTGTAGGTGGTGCTTTCTTCTCGGTTTTATGTTCCTTTATTTTTGAGGCTGCAGTTTCTGATAAATCAGAAATAATTTCTTTTCCTGCATTGCCTACGTCTTGTAACGCGTCTAATGGATTATCAACGGCGCGTTTCACTGTTGGCAAAGCTGCTGCTAAATAGGAACCAGCAATTATTCCAACAAAAGAAGCGAGTGCTATCTCTAATAAATGGTTGTTTAGAAAAGGTAAATAGTACGTTATAATTCCTATCACAACTGCTAATAAAAGAGCATTAATTACTCTATAGACAATAGGTCGTTGATAAAAGAATCCTTTTCGGTCACTTGCTTCCATGCGCGTTTCTTTTTTATTAATAAACGCATTGTACGCTCTGAAAATTCCATTAGATCGAGACTCGCGCCAATAGATTAAAACGCCTAAAAGAATAGCAGCAATAAAGGTTAAACTGGATAAAAACATAGTATAATTTAATTCGTTTAAAGGTACGAATTTTTAAGATGTTCTAATAATTTTCAAATCTAATTCGGTCTTTCTGAACAAGGTTAAAGGGGTGTTCGGTAGTTTTAAATGACAAGCGGTAAGACAAAATTGGGTTATACTTAATCAGTTTAATTATTGGGTGGGAAATGATCTTCTTTTACCACTTGTTCAAATGCTGTAGAGGTCACGTTAGCCTCCGATTTGGTTCGAAGTTCTTCAGTAATTAATTTAATCACCCATTCTTTATAACCCTCGGAATAATTCATGAACTGCGCATAGAATAATTCTTTATCAAAATAATACGTATAAAAAGAATCGGTTGGTTGCATGCGGCAAATCAACATCCACATCAAGGATGAATTGGCGTCTTGCACAGGAGAGTGCAATGCTCTAAAAATGTCATCTGTCATATATCGAGCACGATCCGCTTGTTGGCCAGCTGTGGCCTTTTCTAAGTATTTAATAGGTCCAATAACTTGCATTTTCGCTTCTTGTGAAAGCTGATTTAAATATTTTAAATACAAAGATTTATTATTTAAAATTTCAGAAAGTGGATGCTGCGCTCCGTCCACACTTTGAGCAAAGTAGTATTGCGTAATTCGTTCGATTCGTTCACGGCTAATTTTATTTACATCAAAATGAATATACTTTCGTTGCGTCAATTCGTTTAATAAATTTGGGGAAGCTATATGTTCAGCCATATAAGTATGTTGGTATTTATTAATTTCTTCCATAGATTCAAAAATTAATAAATGACCATCATTTTTACTTCGTAAAACAAAAACGCCACCAAATGCTTTTGTGTAAAAAGAAGTCGTTTGATAATCCACTTCTCGTAGTTGTAGTGCTCTGCCTCTAAGATCTCCATGCTTTTTAGCGGAAGCTAAAATCTTATTGTGCAAATTGACATCCAAACTATTATGACCTTTATACATTTTTTGTATTAAAGTATTTTGTTTGATTTGTTCTCGGTCTAGCTCGCCTAAAATTTTATAACCTACTGTAACCATGTTATAATCAATCAAATCAGAGGGTTCATAAAAGGCATCAATATCCTGATCTAAATTAATAATGATTGCCGCATCAGCAGTAATATCTTTTATGGCCGTTAGGTTTTCTTTGAAAAATAAATCAACTAATTCTCTATCAAAACTATGGAACGGGAAATAAATAGGTAATCCATTTTGTTCGGGGGACATAATAATTCCATAAGGGTTCGCGCCGCCATGGTTTAAATAATGCAGTTCTTCTTTTTCTTGCGCAACTTCAGGGCTCCAACCAATAGCATCTATATTTATTGATTCTAATTTAGTGGGTTCTAGACCTAAGGATTGTAAACATTCATTATAACGATCTATCATCTTACCCTTTAAAGAGTAAAGTGAAGACATATATAATCCAGCAGCTCTTAGTTTATCCATTTATTTCGAATGTTTAATTTTTAGTTTTGAATATTGAATTTTTTGACCTGGAGTTATAGATATTTTTTCTTACGTTGTTTTCTGATTAGACTCACTATCATTTTTCTACTATCCATTATTCATTGTTTTCTTCGCTTCTTCAAATATTTTATTCCGTTCTACTTGTTTTTCTACTTGACGTTTAAAGTCAGTGTCGGCTATGGTAGCATAATTATCTAGGTAACGAATTACTTCTTGCAAACGAATTTCAGCGAAGCTGAGACCTTTCATGTTGCTCTGCATAAGTTCGCGTAGCATATTAAACTTAGTATCATAATCCTTTTTAATAAAAATCTCAGGATTGTTTAACCACTCTGGTTCTAAGTCAAAATCAGTAAGACGTAAGGAAATTGCTGATTGAATATTTCGAACATCTCGTGACGAGAAGAACGGGAATGATTTCTGTGTTTCATTATACAGTTTAGCAAAAAAAGCGTGCTCGTCTAAGGCAGCTTCGTTTTTTGCAACTTCAAATGCTTTTATGATGGCACCTTCTTTTGGTTCGGAAACATTATCTAGTACCTCTCCAATATGGGATACCATTTTCTGGTCAGAAAGATATTCATAACTTGGGTCTTTCATGTCCACAAAACCTTTTACGCTTTCATCTAATTTTCTCCACCAGATATGATCTTGATCTAAGAAGTCGTTCACTTTTTGCGCACCATCAATTTTGAATCTGCCTTGTATTCGTGAGATAACTGCCTTGTCAAGCATTTCAGGTAGATTGGTAAATAATCCAATTGAGCTATTTCCATAGTTTACAGCATAGGCACCCTCGGTATAGCGCAAGAAAACACCAATTACTTCTTTTACACCGGCACTAACTCCTTGTTGTGTTCTTTCTTGCAAATTGTTTTCAGCATCATCAATCGGCGCAAAAATTAATCGGCTAGGGTCTTGTAATGGTTTCATCCATTCTACCATTCGCTCGGCGCTTCCTCCCTGAAAAGTACTTATCAAAGTGTCAGGCATAGGGTGAAAAAGAAAAGGAACATCTAGTTGCTCTGCATGCTCTTGTAATTTAGTGGCAATGGCCGCAATCAACATACTTTTACCGGTACCGGGAATTCCATAACCCATAAAAACAGGCATGAAACCGCCTAGCTCCTGAAAGGGATTTTTCTTGGCTGTAAAATCATAACTTAATAATCGTTCGGTCAAACGGCGGGCAAAGTGTTTGGCATCTTTATTTCCTACGATTTGCTCAAAGCGAATTTTATTAAATTCTATACTTGTTGCATTATCACCACCCAAGCTATCCCAACCAGAAATTACAAACTCCGAGTTTTCTAATTTGTAATTACGATCGGTAATGCATTCTGTAAATTGTAAAGAAGTTCTGCGTTGCGCTAGCTCATCTAAAAGTGTTTCGAAGAATACCACAGTCAAATCCACAACATCTTTATCCGAAAGAATTACATCAGGATGATTCAAGTATTTGTTGTAGTAAAACAACATGCAAGAAATTCCTTTTGAAGGACTCACCACAGAAACTTCAGGAATGCCGGCAAACTTATTTTTCATTACTGCTAAATCAGAGCTCGCTAAAGGTCGTAACTGATGCAAAACGTATGAAGCAATCGAGAATAGCATGAAGCTAGCTCCTGTTTGCATTTTACTTTCAAAATCTCGTTTGCCATTTGCATCTAATGTTGAAATTTTTTCACGCAGTGTAGATAGTCCACTCGCATCGGCATAACTTTCGCGCACCCAATTACCTATAGCAATTCCTTCTTGCAAGGCATAAGTTGTTTGACTCAAAGAGGGTGGGAGTGCAATGGAGTTCGGCAATAGCTTTTTCATGAGCGTTTTTACCGTACCAAATGTTTCTGCTTTTACACCGCCAGTGCCTTCGCCAGTAGCTTTTGATAAAAAAAGTAAAATGTTATTATTGTCTTTTCCTTCCCGGTTTCTAGCACTATTGCTTTGTTCCCAAACGCAACTAATCATATATCGAGTAGCCTCCTGACGGTAGTGCTCTAACTCATTTAGTTTAATCGGAAATGATTGTGTTTGTTCCATTTAGTTTTCTTTTTTAATTCCTTCAACATCGATAGGATGTTTAGTAAGACCTTTTAAAATCTCGCTATGATTGTTATGTAAATATTGTATGACCATATGGGGTGCCATTAAAAAATTAAATGCAACCGGGTCACTCCAATTTTGAATTGTTTTTTTATTAATAAACGAAAAGATGCCACCAGTTTCTACTTCACCAGTAGAAGTTACTTGTTCCATTTTGATTTCTAATGCGAAGGCATCCATTGGTAAATCTTTCGTTTTAATACCTTCTCGCAACGCCATTGATACTTGACGATCATCTCTAGTGAAAATGTTTGCCAACGGACCAATGTCAAATCGCTTATACAGTTTGGGTATAATTTCTTCAACGTTTTTATCGATATCATAAATAATAGATTGAACTGTTGATGCGGGTACCGTATTCTTTATGGCATTAATGATTTCTTCTTCATCATATTTTCGTTGTCCTGTATTCTTAGCTTCTATATCAAAATACATTACCGAAATAAATGGTCTATTGATCAGCACATCGTAATTCATCCAGTACACTACAAAGTCATAATCCATAAACTCAGATGGTCGTACGGCACCAAAAACAAACATGTCATACAGTTTATTTTTTTCGGTTTTTTTATGAAATAGTGAAAATGCCGTTTGAGCAATATCTTCATTTTCGATATGCTCTTTTTTAACCATTAGCTTTTCTACAAAGGCATCAATTAATGGGTCGACTTCTTCAATTTTTGCAGCAGTTCCTTTTTCAATAAAAGTAATTTCATTGCTTAGAAAGCGAAGAGCAGAAGAATTTGGAAAGCCAGAATGGGTTACATCGATTTCCATTGTATTCTCATCAATGTGCAAATAGCGAAGTTCTAGAGCGTTTAAGGTGTATAGCAAGCGTTCAGCTGATAAGCGAACAAACTCAGTCTCTTGTTGCGAAACTTGGTCGTTGTGCAAACGGCGTGTGCCTTCTACTAAGGTGCCCATGGCATGTTGAACTAGATCGAAGTAGAATGTATACTGTTTTTTATCTTCTAGCTTTACCGCGTCTTCGGGTGTTATTATTTGAGAAATATCCATTATTGATTTAAGGTTTAAGAACTCCGATTAACGATTTTAGGAGTGCTTTTGTTACGTTATTTTTTTTATTCTTGTCATTCATTCATTGTATTAATTCTTTTTTTATCTCAGTTCAGCATTCTAACATCTTTTTTTGAATGTCGAATAATGAACGCTGATTAACGATTTTAGAAATGCTCTTATGGGGTTCATTTACTTATTTGTTTCTCTTGAACTGTTTTTACACTTTTTACAAATATGGAGATAAGTTCATTGCATTCATTAATCGCTTTCTGAATTTGATCTTCATTCGTGTGCGACTTACTTCGCATTGTGATTTTAAGATTTATATGCGTTTCTCGTAATTCTTTGAGAATAATTTTTAATTTATGAATAAAGTCTTTAGAAGATTCGGCACTTTGGGCTTCTCCATAGTTTAGTGAAACTGAAAGACCCGATCGAATTAATTGTCCTGAAAGTGTCTTGGCGGCCAGTGATTTAGGCGCTCTATTAACTATTTCAATAATTAGTACTGAAAATTTAATAAGTCGCTCCTCTAAATCATATTTATTCACGTTATTCTATTTCTTAAATCAATATTCGTTATTCGATATTCTTAATTCAAATAGTTCTTAAGAAAGCAAATCATCCGTCGCGCCGCTTCCTTCAGAAGCACCTTCCGTTGCGCCTGCACCTTCGTCACCTGCGCTTTCTGTTGCATAGTACTCTTCAAAAATTTCCTTAGCTTCTATGCCATAGCGATTCTCAAAGTTCTTATGAATTTCTGCATCACGCTCACGTGCTGTCGCCAAAGATTCGGCATAGCTCTTATAGATTTCGTGCATCTTCTTCTCATGTTCTGGAATACTTTCCATCATTTCTTGAGAAGCTTTTGTGCTGGCCGTGTAAATTGCAGCTAATGTTTTGGCCACATTCTCATCAGTTTTTACACCTAAGGTTTCTAGGATAGCAGCAAATTCTTGATCGGTACGCGCTTTTAATGCTACGGCATAACCTTCGTAGTATTTAATACGTTCTTCAGTATCCGATTGCAATTTGGCACGTTGCGTTAATAAATTAGAACGTAAACCTGTCAATACTTTAATCGTTAAGTTGTGCTTATGCACGAAACTATCTTTAGAGGCGGCTAGGGAAGTGTAGGCTTTCATGCGACCATTTAATTCTTCCACTTTTTGTTCTATCGTTGTAACAGCGGCCAAGGCTTTTGAGTATTCAGGCGATTGCTTATCAGCTACTTCTTCTAATTCACTACGGCGTTGTTGCATTTCAGCTGTTGCTTTTTCTATTTCAGCTTCAACTTCATCGCGTTTTTGCAACGCTTTTGTATGATTTTTATTTGCCTCTTCAATAGCAACTGTTAGTTTGCCTTCTATTTCTTTAATTTCTATTTCACGCTCTTTTAATTGAGTAACGGCCGCTTGACTTTTATGCGAAAGCTCTTTCAAAAGAATTTCTACTCCGGCTTTTTCAATTCGTTGTTGGAACATTTCTTTGGCTTCATTTTCAGCCAGTGATCGATTTTTAGTTGCTTCATCTAATTCTTGTTCTGCAGCTTGAATTTTACGTTCGCGTCCCCAGAGGCGGGTCCACCAATTATCCTTACTAGCATTTTTCTCTGCAAGATCTGCCTCTGCATTAGTCAATCGGGTTTGAGCTTTCGCAATATGACCTTTCTCCTTAGCATCTAGCGAAGTGAAAGATTCAAATTTTAAACCAACTTCATCCAAGTAGTCTGTTAAATCTTTAATAGCTCCTAAAAGCGAAGTTCTATCTTCTTCAGCTATTCCTACTACACTGTCCAAGGTGGCGTCCAAGATTTTCTGACGCATTTCTGGGTCATCGTTTTCACTAAGTTGTGACTTCATTTTGTCTACAACTTGTCCAAAATCTACCTGGCTCGCTTTTATTTTTTCTGAGGAGGTGTCTAATAAATCAAAATCGTCTGTGCTCATAATTCTTAATAATTTAGTTTTTTCAAAGGCGCTCTATAGTACGCTATAGTTGCGTTTGATTGAATATGGGCAAGGTACGAAATAAAACGAACTTCCTATATTTTTCAGACCATTTTCAGATAAATTTAGGGACGGCAAAGTGAAAACGGCTGATGAGCGGTAAGCGAATTTGAAAATTTGAAATACTAGAAACTATCTTTTAGCGTAATTTATGTAGATTTATAGTGGTGAGTTTGAATATTCGCCATGCAGAATTGGATTAAACAAAATGGAAAAAATCTCAAAAACAGGAAAAGAATGTAAGAACTGTCATCAGAAAGTGGATGCCAATTTTTGTTCCAATTGTGGTCAGGCTATTGAGCTGAAAAGAATTGATGGACATTATATTCTAAATGAGATAAAGCATATTCTTCATTTTGAAAAAGGAATCTTTTATACCATGCGAGAATTACTGGTTCGTCCAGGAAAAAATATTCGAAACTTTATAGGTGCAGATAGAAATCGACTGGTAAAGCCTATTCTTTTTATCATTGTAACATCGCTCGTTTACTCCTTAGTTAATCATTATTTTCATATTGAAGATGGCTATATGAAAATTGACGATGCCGAACAGTCTGCTACTTTAGAGATTTTTAAATGGATTTCTGATCATTATGGCTATGCCAATATCATAATGGGAGGCTTTATAGCCATGTTCCTGAAATTATTTTTTAGAAAGCATGATTATAATTTCTTTGAGATTTTAATCCTTCTCTGTTTTGTCATGGGAATGGGAATGCTGCTTTTTGCCTTATTTGCGGCTATTCAGGGAATTTTTACTATCAATTTGATGCAGTTTGCTGGTTTGATTGCATTCATATACACTTCATGGGCCATTGGGCAATTTTATGACGGAAGTAAATTTATTAATTATGTCAAAGCTTTTTTCGCCTATCTTTTAGGGTTTATTGCCTTTTCATTGGTTGCTGTTTTATTAGGCACTTTGATTGATCAAATATCTATTTGATATAGCGCTTCTTACGAAAATGTTATTGGCTTAATTATTTTCCGTAGTCGACGATTCTATCTTACGTTTTTACAATCTACTGTAGTCTGGGAGCCAACTCCATATTTTCTCCACGGGCCATATCCACTAGAAGTTTTATCTTGTTTCACAGTAAAGTCTTGATACATACAGCCGCCATTTTTTCTTGAAAACATATATACTTTTAGTGTACGGCCTATTATTCTACCAGAAATATTATGGTATAAAGTTTTATAGCTTTTAGATGCAATCACCGTCTTATAAAATTTTTCTTGCCAACCTAAAGAATTGAAATGCCCAATTAGTTGTTTTTCGATTGAAGAATTTCTCATTCCTGCTTTGGGAATGCCAACAGTGGCTAAAGCTTTCGCATCAAAACTTTTAGCGGTGGCTTCGAGTCTCGCAAGACCAGCGTCATCATCAGCATTAAAATTGAAAGTCCCTGCTACATCCTGTTGACCTTTGCCTGCATTGCTCTTAGAAAATTTTACCGTCATTTTTACTTCCCGGGGAGGTAATTCTGTAGCTAAATATTTCATTTGTTTTCCAACACTATTTTTAGGCGCAGGTTTATAATTAGCAGCATCGGTGACAATTACAAAATCGCAATAGCTCTTTTTATTATCTCTTGCCTTGTTATAACTTTCAATAAAGAATTGTCGGCTACTATGTTGCACTGGTGAGGCGATTGTATAGGCAGGCTGATTTCCAAAGGAGCCGTAAAGCTTTTCGTACGTATCGTCAAAAAAAGCAACTGCCTTTATCGTTTCTCCTGGTTGGAAGCTTGTTTTGAAGTCACTAGCTTTTGCATTTGCAGGATTTAGGTTTAGGTTATTGGTGAAGAAAATTTTGTTCACGTTTTGTTTGTGAAAAGCATTGCTCGTAACAGCATTTAAGGTCGCTGTTTTCTTTCCACTTAATTTGCCTTCTAGCTTCATGGCGTAATTGGTTATTTTTGCTAGATTCGGATCATTGGGTAAAGCCTTTCTTTGCAAGAATTGTAAATTTTTAGTAATCGTAGCAATCTTTTTTAAGGTTTCATTCGGGTACCATTTTTTCTGGGCATATTCCCTTTCCAACTGGTTGTTATATTTTTCTTGTCCTTCTGAACTGGCTAAATAATTTATTGCTTCTTCAATTTTATCTTTTCGTACACCAAAACTTCTTATGGTAACTCCATCCTGCGCTGTGTTATTTAAAAGTGCTTGCACTGTTTCTGGACCAAAATTTACTTCTTTAATAGAAGGGTCTTCGCTTATATCTTGATACATCGGACAATCGAGTAAGTACGTGCCACATCTATAAATGGCCATTGAAGCTTTTTCAAATGCTTCGCTCATTAATTCACCACCATCACCATTATTGGAGGCTGAAGAGGATCTGCCGTTTGTTCTGTTTCTGACTTCTTCTTCGTTGGTATTTCCATTATTTCTTTTACCATCAGTGTTATTTTTGTTTTTTCCTTTTCCTACATTATCTATTCTATCAATATTCCGGTCGATTACTTCATTGGCTTTGCGTTCGAGTTTTTCTTGTGCTCTTCTTTTCGCACGATCTAATAATGATTGAGCCTCTAGGGTAGAAGCGGCTAGCAAAAAGAATAAAATGTTGAGGAACAAAAAGCGTAAAGTTGTTTTCATAATTTCGGAATTTTGAGTTTTCAATATCTCTATATAAGAATTTTATGTCAAAGTTCAATTTGAAATTGAGAGCAAATTTATTTTTCTCTTTCTAAATCCTTTAATAAACGTGCTAAGCCAAGGTGAAATAATAGCTTATCAACTTTAAAGTACTTTACGAACTTATCTGACAAAAGAAAAAATCGCAGCTGGTCAATTTGAGTATGATTAAGAAATCATGGTGACCTTGGAAGAAATCGTAGCTTGTCCCGCTTTGCGGGATTAAGAAAATTTAGCAAGTTGACGTTAAGAAACAATTCAGTAGCTTGCCACCTTTAGTGTGGTTTGAGCGCATGAGCGCGCTTCAGCTATAGGAAGTGCCTTGCGCGAGTCTGAATTGTTTTAGTCAAGGCAGCAAATTTTTAGTGATTTCTTCCCAGTCTTGAACTTTTGCTTCTTTTGTTTCAAGACAAAAGAAGAACCCGAGCTAGTACACAATCTAAATCAACAAAACACGTCTTCGACAAGCTCAGACTGACAATACCCAAAAGAACACAACCGCTAAAACCAAATCAAAAAACAAATACCGTAAATTGCACCCAACGAAAGGCAAAAAAAATGAGCGAAAACAAAATCCAAGACTACATAAAAAAAGTCCTAGAAAACAAACCAACAGACTGGTTAAGCCTAACCACACATAGACTAGATATCTACGACGAAAGCCAAGCCAAAACCCAGTTCATAGATCAGTTTACGACTTTATATAAGAATAATGTTTACGACAAAATAACGCTGCAAGCGTTACCAACGGCTTATGATTACATAAGACTAGGCCACCCCTTAAGTTGCATATTAGAATGGGCGATAGCCAATTTAGTAGCGCCGAAGAATAGCTTGCCCCGCCCCAGCGGGGTTATAAGTTTCAGCTCGCAGACAACGCCCATATTAGCCATTCTAAGAAAAAACGCCTTAGAAAATAAAAACACCAGAATACTGTATACCGATAGCCTACCAAAGAACTTTGATGTCGAAATATTAAAAACAGTTTACGGTTATACGGCAGAAGTAGAAAAAGTAAAAAAAGGAGCCAGCATAGCTAGCTATAGTGGAAGCACTATCTTCATACAAGAAAAACACCACGCTGGAGCGTGGCAGGAACCCGCTATGGCTGGCCAAGCTCCCGCTAAAACTGGACACGGTATCACAGATTTCGACCTTTACGATAACATAGATTTCTATTTAAATCACTCCGATAACGTCGAGGGAAGTATTCTTTTAGTTAGCAAAGGAAACGAAGATTATATAGCAGAAATCCAACACGTACGCCGTAGAGAAACCATCGCCATGACACCCATAAATTGTCATGCCGCTTTAGCGGCACTAGCGCACCAGGGCAATGAAATTACCAAATCATCAAATCATCAAATCGACACATTATCAAATCTGCCGACAAACAAAGCAAAAGTTCAAGACCTTATAAAGAACATTACAGCTACAAAGTCCACTCCATTAATAGCCTCCAGCGGACTAAGCATACAATATGCTATAATGATGGGCTTAGTGCATCATGCACTCGAAGCACACCCCGGCAAAGACATAAAATTTATCGTACCGCCCAATTGTTATGGCGGCACCAACGACCAAGCACGCCGAGTAGCGGCTTGTATAGATAATGTGGAGGTGGTGGATTTACCCGTAGATGGCGATAACGATATGGTACAAAGCGTACACCAAGTACTAGACACCTTAGCCAAGCAAGACGCCGTACCATATATAATAGCCGAAATCCCAACCAACCCAAGAGTAGAAGTTCCCGACTTACAAAAACTAAAAGAAGCACTAGCCACCACCCGCCAAACCGCAGACGGCACCACCGCCATAGCGCCCGTATTTATACTCGACCAAACCTTCTGCCCTAATTTTCACTTCCTGGGAGAAGGCGCCATCCTCTCAACAGTTAGCGCACTATCCTATGCCAGCGGTTCCAAATTCCCCAGCGGTGGAAAATGCACTGCAGGTTATGTAGCCGCCAACCAAAAAGCAGCCGACCTCCTACAAAAAATAGAAACACACCTACACCTCTGCGATAATGAGGCCACCGCTTTGCAGTACCAAATACTAGCGGCACAACTCCCTTCCATGAACCAGCGCATCGCCGATGCCTATAAAAACACCCGCGACTTTGTAAATCATATCCAAGCCACACTACCTACGGCCAAGATTAATTTTGTATCCGAGGAGCTGGCCGCACAAGGATTTACGCCCTCCGTATTTTCATTAGACCTGCCTACCCATGGCGATACGCCACAGGAAAAAGAAACCAACAAAAGAGCCCGCAACCATAAACTCATTAAGCTTATGATTAGCAATATCCCTACCCAAAGCAAATACTGCGTAAGCTATGGGCAGCTGCAAGGGTGCTATTGGACTATACCCGCCACCTCTACCCAAGGCACCACCAAAGAAGGCGACAAAGATTATATTGCCCGTGTGGCCGTCTCTCCCGATTTAGATCTAGAGAAACACAAAAAAGTCTTTAGCGATTTTGTAGAGAGTTTATAATAAGGTGTCACCCTGAGCTTGTCGAAGGGATTGGAGCGTTTAGCTGAAGTGCTTGCATTAAGCTTTAGTCCCCTGCTATCCGTTCCAATCTTTTTGCTCGTTCCTCACAAAAAGGATTTCCTCTTCTATCAGGGCTATCTGAACTTTAGCTCTTTGATTATACTTTGGTCATTGAGTTCTTTAATCTTATACAATAAGTAAGTTCAGCACACAAAACCATCGATACTGTCCGTAAATCTTTAAAAGCATTACACAAAATGAGTAAAGTATTACGAATATTATTCAAATTGTTACGTTTTTTGCATTTTTAATCGCATTATTACATACATTTGTTTCGATAATAGCAAATATGTTTACGGAAATAGTAAAAATAATAGAAGGAGGATTAGCAAATGATAACAAAAAGGTTTTAAGCTACTCCAAACATTTAGCTTCTAAACTTATAGAGGAAGGCAATGATAAATTAGCAAATAAAATATTAAGCGTACTTAAAAATAAAAAAGGTTCTCCGGTATACAAGGATCAATTATTTAGCGCTCCAGTTGATAATGAAACGAGATTAAATATTGCGAGCATTACAACACCTCCTGAAATAGAACTAGAGCTAAAACTTTCTAGCAAAGTAAGTTCATCTATTACTGAATTCATTAAGACTTATAATTCCAAAAGCAAATTAAATAAAGCAGGAATTAATATCAAATCCTCAATTCTTCTTTACGGCCCACCAGGTAGCGGCAAAACCAGCATTGCACATTTAATTGCAAAAGAACTTGACCTCCCACTTATTACGGCGAGGTTTGACTCTCTAATTTCATCTCTACTAGGTAGTACCTCGAAAAACATTCGACAACTATTTGACTATGCCAATGATAGGCCTTGTATATTATTTCTTGATGAATTTGATGCTATTGCCAAAGCTAGAAATGATAACCGAGAAGTTGGTGAATTAAAGCGTGTTATTAATAGTTTACTTCAGAATATTGATGAATTTACAGAAAACAATATTCTAATTGCAGCTACCAATCATGAAGAGCTTTTAGACAAAGCTATTTGGAGAAGATTTGAAAAAATAATACACATAGGTAAACCAAATCAAGATGAGATTCGAAATTTAATAAAACTATTTCTCAAGAAGAAAAGTAATGATTTTGAAAACGATGAAAAGAAACTAAGTGTACTATCCAAAGAACTTGAAAATCACTCACCATCGGAGATTAAAAAAATTATATACAATGCTATATCTAATAATATAATTAATGATAAAGGAAAATTAAAATTTGAAGAATTTTTGAAACAGATTTTTCTTTATAAGAATCACAACGAAATAGACATTGCAGACCTTATCCGATATTTCAATGAAAAAGGAATTTCGCAAAACGCTATTAAAAATAATCTAAGCATTTCTATCCGACAAGTAAGAAATATATTAACTACTAAATTATGAGTAAGAAAAATTTACCAATAAAGATATTTAACAAAAGAAAAGAAATCGACGAGCGCAGAATTGAAGGTGGAGGATCAAAGAAGCTTCCCAAGTTTGTTTTGACAAGAGATGAGCTGCAATTGAAATCGAATGCTTTTATTAACACTATCGAGTCTAATGTATCAACACTTAATAACCGAAAGCCGGAAAGGAAATTCATACCTACTACTCTACGTTTAGAAGTTAATGATAAGGCTATTGCCAAGTCGCATCGAAGTGAAATAAAAAGCATTTTTAATGTAGGGGCAGATAATAGTTTTATTGGATTCCACGGTGACAATAACCTTTTAGTTAAAATAGATAGTGTCGAGGATGCAAATAAAATTAAAGAGAACCTGAAAAAAATAGATCAATTTAAGATTGGTCTGTCAGCGTTAAATGACATTGAATCCTTTGAGCCTAGAATATCTATTGATGAAAAATCTGACCATGAAATAAAAGTCAAATTATTGAACTATCAAGATTCTGAATTGAACAATGCTGTTGAACGAGTTTTTGAAGAGCTTTGCGAATCCAATCAACTAATTTGGAAAAAAACAAACTACTCTCCCGATTTAATAATCTTCAAAATTGAAAATGCCAATAAAACTGTGATTGATAAAATTGAGGAATTTGAAGCACTCGAGTCTATATCTTTTATGCCCCAATTTAAAATTGGTTTAGACTTTGTGGATTCAGATGAATCACTTGAAATCAAAGAGCCTGATCCCAATATAACATACCCAACTGTAGGTGTTTTGGACTCTGGAATTTCTAATAATAAATACTTTAAGCCTTGGCTTTTGAGTAAAAGTTATTCTGCCTATCCGGAATCACGGATAGACCGCAGTCATGGCACATTTGTTGCCGGCATAATTCTCTATGGTGATGAGCTAGAAAAAAAGACAATATCTGGACTCGCAGGTTGTAAACTATTTGATGCCACAGTAATGCCGGACCTAAACAAAGAATCAATTACAGAAGATGAATTAGTAGAAAACATCAGAGAAGCAATTCAAGCCAATCGTGATATTAAAATATGGAACATGTCATTAGGTTCAAGGCAAGAATCAGATAAATATAACTTCTCGGATTTTGGGCAAGCCTTGGATAGTATTCAAGAAATCAATGAGGTTGTTATTTGTAAATCTGCAGGAAATTGTGCTAATTTCATTAAAGCTATGCCTAAAAGTAGAGTTGCCAGATCGGCGGACTCAATTTTATCTTTAGTTGTAGGTTCAATTGCACATTCAAAAAATAAAAATGATATTGCTGAAATTAATAATCCATCTCCATTCTCTAGAATGGGAAGAGGTCCAGCAAATATAATTAAGCCTGAACTTGTCAGTTATGGTGGCAATGCAGGCAGCGTCGGAGGCAAAATGACGAAAAACGGAGTCAATTCAATTAGTATTGGAGGTCAAGTTGTTTCAGAAATTGGAACTAGCTTCTCAACGCCAAGAATAAGCGCTCTTCTAGCATCCTTAGATGTAAATATTAAAGAAGCATTTAATCCGCTCCTACTTAAATCATTAGCAATTCATTCTGCAAAATACCCGAAAGAATTAAACATGTCGATGCCGGAACGATTAAAGCATGTAGGATTTGGAGTCCCTGCACCTTCACAAGAGATTATTTATAATGATGAATATGAAATAACCTTAATTCTTCAAGACACATTAGTAAAAGGTGAATATCTAGAAATTTTAGAATTCCCTTTCCCAGATTCTATGGTAGACGATGAAGGGTACTTTTACGGGCATGTAAACTTGACAATGGTATCTGCTCCTGTTTTAAGAAATCAGGGAAGTGAATACTGTCAATCGAACCTAGAAGTAACATTAGGAACTTATGATAATATTAAAAACAGAGACACTAATCTTCAAACAGTTCTAAATGAAATCGGTCCAGAAGGTGCTGAAAATGTTTTAAGAGATAGTGCGTACAAAGCGTCTTACAAAAAAAATGATAATCACAATTATGCTGGGGAAAGAGTACTGCTAAATTATGGTCGGAAATATCAACCGATTAAAAAATACTCTGTAGATTTATCCGAACTTACACCGGCTAACAAAGATCATAAACTCAAAGCGCCAAAAAAATGGTTCCTAAGAGTAAAAGGGTTATATCGTGAATTCACAGAAGAAATGGCAAAAGAAGATGGAGAAGAGTTAAGTCAAGACTTTAGTCTAGTATTGACAATTAAAGATCCCATGGGTCAGAATAAAGTATACAATGAAGTAAATCAATTGCTTACAACGCGAAATTTTAACCACTCGAATATTAGAATTAATGATGAAGTTCATATAGAAAATAAGTAACATACTTTGCTAAGTAACGGCAAGGTTGAGACGCCGCTTCAAGCGTTAGCATCTTGCGTGGATTCAAAACCTTAGCCAGTCAGTAAAAATGTTATAAGTCTAAGTAATTTGGTTAAGCGTTTAAAGATGAATATCTTGAACTTCGTTTAAACAATAATACCGCACCTATGAATTCTAGCATTTCAAAATCTCTTCTATGCTTATCCTTTGTACTGTTTTCTTTTTATAGCAGTAAAGCACAAACAAGCAATAAAATTTTAAGCAGTGATTTAGCATTGGCACTAGGCCAATGGGAAGGAAGCCTAACCTATTTAGATTATACATCAGGCAAGCCCTATTAACTATCCGCCAATGTAGAGGTATTACCAGGCGGCACTAAAAATAAAGTGGTACTAAAAAACACCTTCCCCAAAGAACCCAAAGCAAACAATACAGAGCGCCTACGCATAAGAAAACAAGGCGGCATGTGTAACAATGAAATAGTTGTATCCCTCTTTGGGTGTAGTTTGCAACTACACCCGAATATCTAACTCTATATAATTGATATTAAGTCGTAGATATAATCTACGCCTAGAACAAGTACACTTTGCAATGAGTAAAACTTTACAACACTAAGTAATTTGGTTAAGCGTTTAAAGATGAATATCTTGAACTTCGTTTAAACAATAAACAGCATTTATGAATTCAAGCTTTTTAAAATTTCTCCTATGCTTATCCTTTGTACTATTTACTTTTCATAGCAGTAAAGCACAAACAAGCAATAAAATTTTAAGCAGTGATTTAGAATTGATACTAGGCCAAACCAGAATTTGTAAAAGAACTTTGTAAGAATTGGAAAAAAGTATCGCCTACAGACGAAACGGCAAAGATTATTAAAAGAGCTTTGAGAACAATTGAAAAATTGGGAATGCATAATTATGAATAGTTTAAATTTCTCTATGGAAAATTAATGTTGCTTGCCTTATACAAATACTAAAACTGCATTTCAACCATTTAAAATACACCTTTACCATTCAACGATATTGTAAAGGAATTAAATATGCAACTACCATATTTTTGAACGGATTATAAAACAAGAAACTATGTTTGAGTATAAATATGTAAAAATTGAAATGAAATCTAAATTATTTAGCTACGGCCCGCGTCAAGACTATAGGGAGATTGTAGAGCAACATGCAAAAGAAGGTTGGCGCTTTGTACAAATATTTGCTCCAGGAACTAGAGGTTATGGCATAGCCTCTTACTTTGAAATAATTTTTGAAAAACAAGTGGATTAAAATAAGATTCTAATAATGGGTTGAGTTACCACTACAATTTAGCTAGAACAGATGCTAATAAATTGAGTTGATATGCATTTATCTTCTGATGAGAAGGCATCCAGCCTAAAAGAAAACGTGTAAAATCAGCACAGGCTAGGGGATACATTTGCCTCCATTCATTTTCCAGTTCAAGAAAATTTACTTCCCCTAAAGTCGAAATTGCTTTTCGTAATTCCATAAAATAAAAGGCTATCAATTCTTTTTCATATTGTGCAAGCTCTTGTCCTGAAAGACAACTCCCTAAAAAGTAAGCAACGTCTTTCATTCCGCAGCTACCTCCAACATACTGAAAATCCACGCCTGCCACGTCACTGGCGTGGGCGGCATCACCTTCCTCTGTAAAACAAAAATTAGCCAGTTTTGCATCCCCATGCACGATCGTTTGATACTTACATTGATTTAGTTTTTTATCAATTAAATGTGCCTTGGCTTTTAGTTCTGCATGTTCTATTTTTTCAAATTCATCGGGTCGGGTGGCTAAGTGCCAATAGGTTCCTATTTCCCACAAGTCCTTCGGTTTTTGATTTAAAAAGGTTGCATGAAAATGAGCGAGCCATTGCAGGCAAACTTTAATTTCTTCTGGACTGACTTCTTGTTTTCGTAAAGGGAATTCAGTATTTAAATCTTCCAATACAATCCACTGTTCTTCTCCTTGATAATATGAACCTAAGAATTTTGGCACACGGCAGGTGTCTCCACAAGCTCCACTCCAATGTTCATACCACTGCGTTTCTACTTTATAGGATTTTACTTTTCGTTGATGTCCTATATTCGTATTCCAGCCACGAGGATGATTGTTTTGTTGATTTGGGTTTATATGTTTTACAACAACTGTTTCATAGTTAGATCCTTTTAGTGAATAGCGGGCAATTTTTCCATATCCACTCCATAAGGATTGTATGACTTCAACTTCATGGCAGTTAGTTGCTTTCGTTATGCGTAATAAATATTTTCTAAAATCAGAATCCATACACCTTGATCAAATGTAGTATTTCTTCAGTTCGGAAGTGAAAATGATATTTATAAGAATTCAATTTATGGAAAATTGAAAGACTTTACATCTTAGTAATACAATGAGTCAATATCAAATAAAAATTAAAGAGCCTTGTCATGAAAACTGGAACGATATGACAGCAAGAGAACAAGGTCGTTTTTGCGGAGTGTGCACAAAAGAAGTAGTGGATTTTACAAGTATGGATGATGAGGCAGTGAAATCATACTTCTTAACTTACAAAGGGTCTCTTTGTGGCCGGTTTAATTCAACACAATTAGGGCAAAAAGATGGACGTTATTTTACATTGTCGGATTATACGAAGAAGTTTATCAAAGCTTTTGCGCTGGTTTTTTTGATGTTCACGAGTATTGAGAGTTATTCACAGACAATGGGTAAGCCAATGATAAAAGGAAAAGTAGCTTATAGCACAACCCAAAATGCCATGTCCAAAGGAATTGTATTTGGAGCGGATGGTGCTGGTATTAAAGATGCGCGAATTCGTTTTTATAAAAACGAAAAATTCCTTCTTGAAATTCATACCGATGGTCAAGGTGCTTATAACACCCGTCTCGTAAAAGGATCGTATTCTATCATTATTTCAAAGCATGGTTATAAAACGTTTCAGACAGATATAACTATTTCTAATTCTGGAACATTTGGGGATTTTGAATTAACGGTTTCTAATCCTAAAGTTGATATGCCTATTATGGGGGATATTCAGATTATGGGAGCACCTAGAATAATACGACCGAACAAATAATTAGTTTTTCTAATTCAATTCGATAATTTCCAACTTGTCAATCTTGTTTTCTAACACATCAAAGCGCATTATGGTTTTCTTTTTATGCCAACCATATTTGCCACAGGCACCCGGATTTAAGTGTAATAAATTTCTTTTTTCGTCGGGCATTACTTTCAAGATGTGGGAATGACCACAAATAAAAACATCAGGGTGATAATAGTTCAGTAGTTTTTTGCTTCGCAGATTATATCGTGGAGGATAACCACCAATATGCATGATTAAAAAATTTACATTATTGATTTTAAAGTATTGATATTCAGGATAAAGCTTTTGCATTTCGCCACTATCAATATTGCCATAGACGGCCCGAGTAGCTTTAAATGCTTCCAACTGATCGATAATTTCTATGGTGCCAATATCGCCCGCATGCCATATTTGATCCACATTTTTGAAGTGATCAAAAATGTGAGGGTGCAGGTAATTATGCGTATCGGATAGTAGTCCGATTTTCATGTTTACTTAAAAAAGATTCGGTGATTGAGTACATTCCAACCGGCAGCTTCTACTCTAAGTTTTCTCATTTCTTCGGTTGCATTGTCTTTGTACTTCTTAATTTGTTTTTTGCCGGCGTTTACTACAATCTCTTGAAAAATCTTATATTTTTTTTTGTTAAGAAACATTTTCATAAAACGATCTCTACGTTCCTTAAGATTTTTTTGTTCCACTAATAATATTTTCTCCATAGTAAAATTTACATATTTCATTGAATGGATATATTGATTGTATATGGCAAAATTGTTACTCTCCAATTTTTTAGTCAATTCAGCATCTAGTGAAAGTGCCGTGGCCCAGAAGTTCGTTTCTGACTTTGCCATTGCTTTTAGATTTTGTGTGACGGACGTAGGATTATTTAAATCTACATTGTACGTTATGCCTTGTGCGTTCGAGTTTTTTATAATGAAAACACTTAAAACCAATGTTATTATTAACTTGTTCATTTTCTATTTTGTTTTAATTAGGAAATAATGCTTTTTCCCCTTTTGCACTAAGATATATTTATCTGCTAAAAGTGATTTTATATCTATGTTAAAGGCAATATCATTAACCTTTAATTTATTGATACTTACCGCACCACTTTGCGTCATTTTTTTTGCTTCACCCTTAGATGGATAGATTTTATTTTCTGCTAAGAAGCTTACAATATTCATTCCTTCTTTTAAGACGTTGCGGTCAAGCTCAATGGTTGGTACGCCATCCATGATATCCAATAGTTCGGACTCCGAAAGGATTTTTAGATCTTCAGCAGTATTTTTTCCAAAAAGTATTTGACTTGCTTTGATTGCAAATTCTACGTCTTCATTACTGTGCACTAAGGTAGTTACTTCGTTCGCCAATGTTTTTTGTAACAGTCGTTGATGTGGTGCTTGATTATGTTCATCACAAATTTTTTCAATTTCTTCTTTTGATAAAAAAGTGAAAATCTTAATATATTTTTCAGCGTCTTCATCGCTGGCGTTTAGCCAAAATTGATAAAATTTATAAGGAGAGGTTTTAGTTCGGTCAAGCCAAACATTACCGGATTCAGTTTTGCCAAATTTGCCACCATCCGCTTTCTTGATAAGCGGAGCAGTAAAGGCAAAAGCTTCACCTTGTTCCTTGCGTCGGATAAGTTCGGTACCAGTAACTATATTGCCCCATTGGTCGCTTCCGCCGGCTTGCAATGTTATGCCTTGCTCTTTGTTTAAATGTAAAAAATCATAACCTTGAATCAATTGATAGGTGAATTCGGTAAAACTCATACCCGTTTCTAATCGGCTTTTTACGGAGTCTTTACTCATCATATAACTAACCGTAATATGCTTGCCAATGTCACGAGCAAAATCAATAAAGTTCATTTTTTCAAACCAATCGTAGTTGTTCACCATAACAGCCGCATTTTCATTAGATTCGTCAAAATCTAAGAATTTAGCTAGTTGTTTTTGAATACCTGCTTGGTTTTTCTTGATAATCTCTAGGGATAATAAGTTTCTTTCTGCTGATTTTCCCGAAGGGTCTCCAATCATGCCAGTAGCACCGCCAATCAAAGCAAACGGTTTGTGGCTTGCTTTTTGCAAGTGTATAAGTAAAATAATAGGAACTAAACTACCAATGTGGAGTGAATCACCGGTCGGGTCAAAGCCAATATAGGCCTTCACTGGACCTTTTTCCAGGTGCTCTTCAGTACCAGGAGTTATATCTTGAATCAGTCCGCGCCATTTTAGTTCGTTAATGAAGGTCATTATATATTGTTTGTTTATTGTCAGATTGATGTTAATTGAAGTTTATCCATCTGAATGAGCGTCAAAAGTATAGTGATTTTCAGTATTTTTGATAGGACGCATAATAAATAATCTAATTGTGCGTTTAGTTTGTTTTAACACACTTTATATGAAATTAAAATTGTCAGTATTGAGTTTTTTGCTTGTAACCTTAATTACAAGTGAAATAGAGGCACAGCAACGCAAATATGTTAATGAATACATGAATATTGGGGTTGGAGCTAGAGGTTTGGGAATGAGTGGTGCGCAGGTTGCTTCTGTAACTGATGTAACGGCAGCTTTTTGGAATCCGGCGGGTATTGCCTATCAAAACACAGATATGCAACTAGGGATCATGCATTCGGAGTATTTTGGTAGTATTGCTAAGTACGATTATATAGGCGCAACGTTTCCATTGAAAGACAGAAAAGGCGTAATTGGTTTCTCAGCTATTCGTTTTGCAGTAGATGATATTCCGTATACGATTAATTTAGTTCAACCTGATGGAACTGTGGATTACAGTAAAGTACGAAGTATTTCATCGGCAGACTATGGCGGATTGATTTCTTATGCTCGACCGGTTTTGGTTAAAAAATGGCAAGATAGGGAAGATATTAATCTGATGTGGGGTACTAATTTTAAAATTTTACATCGCAATGTCGGCTCTATGGCCAGTGCCTGGGGTGTCGGTCTAGACTTTGGTTTGCAAGGTAGATTTGGACGTTGGAAATTAGGAGCTGTTGTTAGAGATATTACGACAACCTATACGGTTTGGTCTTTCAGTCTTACTGAACAAGAGAAACAAGTTTTTGCTCAAACAGGAAATGAGATTATATCACGAAGTAGTGAAGTGAATACGCCTAGATTAATACTGGGCGGTGGGCGAGTATTTCCTATTAATCAAAAATTAAGTGTTTTAGGAGAATTGAATTTGGATGTAACAACTGACGGAAGTCGTTATGCCAATTTGATTAACGCCAAGCCTTTTAGTATTGATCCAAGATTAGGTGCTGAGGTAAACTATAACAACAAAGTATATTTAAGAACAGGAGTGGGTCAATTTCAACGGGTATCTACTGATGCCGATACAACTGGTGAGGATAAAAGAACGCTCTTTCAGCCAACGGTTGGTTTAGGTGTTCAGATTAAGAACTTTGCTATTGACTATTCTTTCTCGAGTCTGAATATTGAATCTAGTCCGCTTTACAGTCACTTTATTTCCTTGAAGTTGGACATTAGAAATAAGTCAAAAGCCAAGAAAGAAAAACAATAATTTATACTACTACATAAATAATTTACAGAATGAAAAAAATAGTTGAACAGCAAAATCCAAAGTTATACTTACTGCTTTTGGTGATGTTTTTTTGCCAAAATGCTGGAGCACAAATTTTTGGTAACGAGTGGATTAATTATTCACAGACTTATGCCAAATTCAGTGTGTATGAAGATGGTATTTATAAAATCTCTCGTGCGCAATTAACGGCAGCTGGAATTTCAAATCCAAATGGAGCACAACTACAGATATTTAGAGACGGAAAGCAGATTCCTATTTACGTGAGTAATAATTCTACTTTTGGGTCTTCGGATTTTATAGAATTTTATGGTCGTCATGCAGATGGAGAGGTAGATAAGCCACTTTTTATTGATCAAAGTAAACAGATGAACCCAAGTCAGAATTTAATTTCAGACACGGCATATTATTTTATTACACAAAGTACGGCAGGTCCCTTTAGTCGTTTGACAATCGCCACCAATAGCTTGTTAGGTGCTCCAGCAAAAGAAACGTATGTATGGGGTAGAGATGTCATCAATTATCGAGGAGCATTAAGTCAAGGACCTTCCTATATTGGTGCCTCTCAAAACCCAATTTTATATCTGCGCTCTTCGCAATTTGAAAGAGCCGAAGGTTATGTGAAGTCTTTTAGTTTTAATCCACAAACGATTAGTTTAAATGTGCCCAATTTATATAAAGGAACTGGAGCCCCAAATGTTACGGTACTTTCGAAAGTTGCAGGATTCTCATATTTGAGCACACATCGTGTGGAAATAGAGGCGAATAATACTGTGGTAGCTGATGAAACTTTTTCAAGTTTTTCTTCAAAAGATATTACGCTAAATATTCCAACGAGTTCTATTTCATCTGCGAATACGATAAGTCTATTGTTTACACCTAAAAATTCTATTCCAAGTAATAATCTGTACGATCGGATTGGAGTAGCGCAATTAGACGCTCGTTATGCTCGAACGAATGATTTTAGTGGTTTATCTTATGAATATTTTGAGCTAAATCCCAAGTCGGGTAGTTATTACTTAGAGTTTGATAATTTTAATGGAGGAAGTGCCGCTCCTTGGTTATACGACTTAGAAGAAAATCGAATTTATCCAGGGAATATTGCGGTAACCAATAAGGTGCGATTTCAGATTCCAGCAAATGCTAGCTTGAAAAAAATGATTTTAGTTGGACGTCAGCTTGGTGCAACTAAAGTAGTTTCTAATCTGAAAGCAGTGAATTTTAAAAATTATTCAAGCCCTAACAATCAAGGAGATTATATTATAATAACCGATCCCCATTATTACGGAAGTGGTACTAATTATGTAACAGAGTATAAGAATTTTAGATCGTCAGCTACGGGTGGCGCTTACACAGCTATCGTTGCCGAGGCTGACGATATTTATAATGAATTTGGTTTTGGTTATAAGTTTCATGCTCAAGCGATACGAAACTTTTTGGCATATTCACATAAGAGTAGTGCTTGGTCTAATAAATCAAAGTTTGCCTTTTTGATAGGTAAGGGAATTTTGTATTCTAGCTATAGAGCATATTCGAATGGTAAAATGACAACACCAGCAAATTATCCGTATGTGCCGCTACCAACTTTTGGCGTTCCTGCATCAGATATTATGCTAACGGATTTCGATAATAATAATATTCCTGAGTTACCGATCGGTAGATTGTCTGTTTTGAACGGAGATGAAATAGGTCCGTATTTGGATAAAGTCAAAATACATGAAGCGAGTTTAGCCACAACAATGAATCAATATGTTGATACTGTTTTGTGGCAAAAACGATTTTTACATGCTGCAGGTGCATCTGACTTACAACAGCAGACACCAATTGTTTCGGCATTGAATCGACAATCTAATATTATTGAGGGCACAGCAATTGGTGGACGTTCTGAGACCTATGCTAAGTCTCAAACTCAGGCTATCCAACAAGAGGCGACTGAGGCTATCGACCGAGCTGTAAATGCTGGAGTTGGTTTTATTCAATATTTTGGTCATGGTAGTTCCTCCACATTAGCGTTCGGTTTTGATATTCCTGAGCAATACATACCGAATAACCGTTATTCTATTTTTATGGCTAACGGTTGTGGTGTTGGAAATGTATTTTCAACGGGCATTGTGAAGACCTTAAGCGAACGATGGATTGAATCACCAAACAAAGGAAGTATAGGTTTTATTGCCAATTCGAATACTGGTTTTTTATATTATCTAGCAAATTATACAGATTCGCTTTATAAGCAAATGGCAGATTATCGATATGGACAAACTGTAGGTGAGCAGTTTGTAGGAAATGTAATTCACACCTTAGGTAATCCGAACATCCTTAATAATAATGTTGCAAGGTTTCATGCAGAGCAAATGCTGTTGCAAGGAGATCCAGCGGTCAGTATGCATAGCAGATCAAAACCAGATTATGCTGTAGAAGATAAATACACGAAGATTAAGCAGCTGAGTATTACGACTCAAATGGATTCATTTGATGTTGAATTAGTGGCCTACAATTTAGGTAAATATGAACTGGACTCTATTAACTTGGTAGTGGAACGAGTGTTGCCCAATAATGCCGTTGTGCCTATTTTGAGTAAAAGGATGCCCGGTTTGGCTTATACTGATTCTATGAATTTTAGAGTAGCTGTTGGAGGTTCCAATGCTTTGGGTAAGAATATCTTGAGGGTAAGAATAGATGATGGGAATGAAGTGGATGAAGTTGCAGAATATAATAATGGTGTAGAAAAAGAATTTACTGTCTTTAATGATGATTTAGAACCTATCTATCCGTACAATTTTAGTATCGTAAACGATCAAGGTATAACATTGAAAGCTTCAACCTTAAATCCTTTTTTAGGTGAAAGGCAATATGCCATTCAAATTGATACAACGGAAGAATTTAATAGTCCTTCTCTAAAATCAACTACAATTACAGCTAAAGGAGGTGTTGTCAAGTGGACGCCTACCATTACATATCAAGACTCTGTTGTGTATTATTGGAGAACGGCTATGGATACAATCTATAATAATTCTATACATCGTTGGACTAATAGCTCTTTCGTATTCCTTCCAAATGCTGGAACAGGTTGGAATCAGTCACATTATTATCAGTATTTGAAAGATGATATGAATGATATTCAAATTAGTGCTTCTCAACGCGACTTTCAATTTTCTAAGGTTACTAAAAAATTACAGGTTCAGAATGTTTGTTTCAGAGGGCCTGCACCTTATAATTACAATTTTTCAAACTATTCAGTGAAATTAAACAATGTTACTTTACATACTTTTGGTTGTGCACCTTTTGGTCAATATGAGAGTCTCCAATTTGTAGTAATAGACTCATTAACTGGTTTGCCATGGACCAATTCAATTGATCCTAACAATACTGCAAAAGGACTTTATGGTAGCTGGAAACCATGTCGTTTGACATACTTAGGTAAAGATGCTTTTTTTGAGTTTAGTTATAACGGTCCGGGCAGAAGAAAGCAGATTATGGATTTTATCGATTCCATTCCGAACGGTGCATATGTTATGATGCAACCTAGGTTGTGTTTAAGCTCTGCTTGTGGAGGAAATAATAAATTCTTTATTGATGATATGATGTCGGATACAGCTACATTAGGTAGTGGCAATTCATTGTATCATAAAATTAAGGATCTCGGTTTTACAGATATTGACAGCTTGTTCAAAAATCGACCCATGATTTTCTTTAGACAAAAAGGGATTCCTGGAACGGTTGAACAATTTGTGGGACAAGATAGTACGGTACAATTATTTAAAGAATTAGAATTCAACTCGTATTTGTACGAAGGTAAAATTGTGAGTACCAAAATTGGTCCGGCTTCTCAATGGAATGATTTTTATAGAAGTGGAAACAATATTGATAATGGTCAAGCTGGTGATTCGGTAGAGGTTGAGATTTATGGAATCAATGAAAATAATGTAGAAACCTATTTAGCAACTGTCAAAGGGGATACGAATCTTAGCTTTATTGATCCATCGGTTTACCCTTGCATTCGCCTGACCATGAATCAAAAGGATAGTAAATTTAGTACTCCTGAACAAGTGAAATATTGGCGAGTTCATTATGCTCCTGTACCAGAAGCGGCTTTGAATCCAAGTGTTTATGTTACTAATACCGATACGCTTTTACAGGGACAAGAAAATAAACTAGGATTTGCAATAGAAAACCTTACGGACATAGCAATGGACAGTATGTTAGTTACATATTCATTAGTTGATAAGGACAACAATGAAACTTTCTTGACTTCTAAGAGATATCAACCATTGGCTGGAGAAGATACCATTCACGCGTCTTTGGATATAAATACTCAACCATTAAGCGGTCAATATTTTATAAAAATTGAAGCTAATCCTAATGAAGACCAGCCGGAGCAATATCATCCGAATAATATTGGTTTCTTGGGTATGTATGTCAACCCAGATAATAAAAATCCTATTTTGGATGTAACCTTCGATGGTATTCATATACTCAATAGAGATATTGTTTCTGCAAAACCGACTATTTTAATGTCGCTGAAAGATGAGAATCAGTTCTTGCCATTGGATGATACGACTGCGATGACTATCGCGTTGCGTTATCCAAATGCTCCTAATACTGAAGTGCCAATTTCATTAAACGATCCCGCTATTACTTTTATCCCAGCAGATCCTAATGGAGCCGGTGAAAATAAAGCACGCATTGAGTATAGACCAACTTTCTTACAAGATGGTATTTATGAACTAATAGTGACTGGACAAGATAAAATGGGTAATACTAGTGGAGATTTAAATTATAAAATTGCTTTTGAAGTAGTTACTAAATCATCTGTCACATCAGTTTTAAATTATCCAAATCCGTTTAGTACTTCAACACAATTTGTTTTTACATTAACAGGTGCTGAAATACCGGAGCAATTTAAGATTCAGGTATACAGTGTTACTGGTAAGATGGTCCGTGAGATTTCAAAAGCTGAAATCGGTAATATTCACATTGGAAGAAATATAACTGAGTTCCGTTGGAAAGGAGATGACCAATACGGCGATTTACTGGGTAATGGTGTTTATTTATACCGTGTAATTACTAGATTGAATGGCGAGGCAATGGACAAGGCTGATTCTGATCCAGCAAGTCAATGGAGTAAGAAAGGTTTTGGTAAATTGTATATAATGCGATAGACTATTTCAGTCTGAATTTAGCAATTTCTAAATCTTCAGGAGTAGTAATCTTTGTATTGGTAGCTTCGCCTTGAATTAGGTGGATTTTGCGACCTGCGGTTTCAAATACCGAAGCGTCATCAGTGAATTTTTCTGAGTATTCAATATCGTAGGCTTCTTTAATTTTCTTTAATTCAAAAACCTGTGGGGTTTGAATACTGCGCAATTGATCTCTGTCAGCTATTTGATTATGGCCGTCTTCGTTAATCGTTCGGATTGAATCCTTAATGGCAACTGCTGGAATTGCATTAGAATATATTTTGCATTCTTCATAGCAGTTATTTAGTAGTTCAATACTGCAGTATGGTCTCACAGAATCATGAATAAAAACTACTTGACAATTATCATTTACTTCTTGTAATGCATTTTGAACAGAATGAAAACGTTCTTGCCCACCAGTGCAACTTCTAATATTCTCATTGGGATGTAGTTTTCTTATAGTATTTAATTCTTTTTCAAATTCGGAAGCTATAACGACGATATACTCCGTGAATAGTTTGCTTCGAACAAATAAATCTATGGTATGCTCTAAAATAGTTTTACCATTTATTTCGATAAATTGTTTAGGGATTGAAGTTCCCATTCGTTTCCCAGATCCTGCAGCCACTATGATAGCACTAACCATGCTTATCTGTTTTTATTCTCTCCTAGAATTTTGAAGTACTTTTTGCGTTCATAACTCAAGTTGTGGGAGCTTATAACTCCTTCGCAAATTTTTACAATTTCGTCAACATCGTCCGTGTAATGAATTAAATTAAGATCATCAGGAGAGATAGTGCCTTCTTTTTTCATGTGATCTATATGCGACATTACATTTTCATAAAATTCTTTCCCGTAGATTATAATTGGGAATGCTTTTAATTTTCCTGTTTGTACCAGAGTCAATGACTCAAACAATTCGTCTAATGTTCCAAAACCTCCAGGCATTACAATAAAAGCATATGAATATTTAATCAACAAGGTTTTTCTCACGAAGAAATATTTAATAGAAACCCATTTGTCAAGATAAGGATT
This sequence comes from uncultured Chitinophagaceae bacterium, assembly GCA_964389575.1. Lineage (GTDB taxonomy): Bacteria > Bacteroidota > Bacteroidia > Chitinophagales > Chitinophagaceae > JAGNRR01. Next base: position 24,130 of record CAYMFF010000006.1, on the reverse strand, counting down.
TCCAGATTGCTCAAATGGAAGCTCAATGTTACATCCTACACTTCTACCTCCAACTTCTCTTGCGCCCCGATTGGCAGCTTCCATTATACCAGGTCCGCCGCCCGTCATAATAGAAAAACCGAGTTGGGCAACACGACCTGCTATATCTTGAGCAGCTTTATAATATTTATGATCTTCTTTGAAACGGGCCGATCCGTAAATGCATATACAAGGTCCGGTGAAATGCAAGGTTCTAAATCCCTTAACGAACTCTCTCATTACTTTGAGCGTGAATTTGAAGTCACGCCAACGGCTTTGTGGACCCTTTAAAAATTGAATTTCAGATTTTGATTTTATTACATTTCTATTTGGACTCATGGAGTAATTTTTTAATTCTATGCATGGCGTCTTCTAAGGTTTCCATACTGGCAGCGTAGGATATGCGAATGGCTTTATCATTTCCAAACGCACTACCATAAACAGTACTAACGTGAGCATTATTTAGAATATGCATACTCATATCCTCAGAAGTATGAATCCCATTTTTACCAAAAAAAGAAGACACATCAGGAAAAGCATAAAACGCGCCTTCAGGCAAGGATAAATCAATACCGTCCATATCATCAAAAGCTTTAACTACAAATTCTCTTCTTTTTTTGAACTCAGCTTGCATATCATAAGTGGGCTGCAAATCGCCCAGCAATGCTGAGACAGCCGCTTTTTGAGTCATTGCATTTGCACCGGACGTAAACTGACCTTGAATCCTTTCGCACGCTTTAACGATTGCTGGTGGGCCAGCCATATAGCCTAGGCGCCAACCCGTCATGGCAAACCCTTTCGAAAATCCATTCACAATAATTACCCGATCTTTTATAGAATCGAATTGAGCGATGCTTTCATGCGTACCTGTATAATTGATATACTCATAGATTTCATCTGATATGATATAACAATTTGGATATTTTTCGAACACATCGGCTAATTTAGATAATTCATCTTTTGAGTAAACTGCTCCACTGGGATTACATGGGGTTGAAAAAATAAATAGTTTTGATTTTTCAGATATAGCCTCTTCCAATTCTTCAGGCGTTATTTTGTAATTATTTTTTGAATCCGATTCAATGAATTTATTAGTTCCTTCTGCAAGATCAATTAAAGCAGTATAGGTTACCCAATAGGGCGTTGGCACTAAAACTTCATCGCCCGGATTGATAATACTTAAAATAGCATTGGCCAATGCTTGTTTAGCACCCGTACTTACGATAATATTATCAGTGGTATAATCAAGTTGATTATCTCGCTTTAATTTTGTACAAATTGCTTCTCGCAATTCAGGAAGTCCAACTACAGGTGTGTATTTTGTATAACCATCATGCATGGCTTGAATAGCGCTGTCAATTATGTGGTCCGGAGTTTTGAAGTCCGGTTCTCCTAAGCTTAGATTGATAACATTTTTACCATCCGCCGCCAACGCTCTAGCCATTTTGGCCATTTTAATAGTTTGCGGTTCTTTGATTCTTTCAAGTCGATTCGCCAAATCCATAAAGCAAATATAGTCTTTCAAGAACTAGATTGTATCCAATAAAGAGCAGAGTTTATTTTTGATAATGCCTCTTTTCCACAGCTTATTAGCTGTGTAAAATTAGCTGTGGATTTTAACGATAACATAGCTAGTTCAGGTAGAATTGATTTAATTCAGTTTGTACCTTTGTATGGCTTATGAAAATAAATATGCGCTACTGTTTTATCCTTCTTTTATTTTTGTTGCCGTTGATTACAAATGCGCAACCGCCATTGGATCCTCAATATCCGGATAATCAGTTTCAGAATTTTCAGCTTTCAATGCAACGTGTAAAAGCTGCTCACAATAATTCTGATTATCTATTGCGCAAGGCATTTAATGATAAAGGAATAAAATATCCGAGTAAGCATATTTACATACGTTCGTTTAAAGGGAGTAATGAGTTTGAGCTTTACGCCCGTAACAAAATTACCGATACTTTTACCTTGGTTAAATACTACAAAGTTTGTGCATTATCAGGTATTCTAGGACCGAAACGTTGGGAAGGCGATCGCCAAGTGCCTGAAGGGTTTTATTTTATTGAAGATTTTAATCCTCGTTCAAATTATCATTTATCTCTTTTACTAAATTATCCTAATTATTCTGATCGATTTTTTAGTAATGCAGATAAGCCCGGTGGAGGGATTTATATTCATGGTGGTTGTATGACGGTTGGTTGCTTACCAATGACAAATAAATATATAGAAGAAATCTACACAATTTGCGTTCAAGCGAGAACCGCAGGTCAGATGTATATCCCTGTTCATATTTTTCCGGTGCGGTTCAATAAAAAAAGTTTAAACTTTTTAGGAAGAGAATATAAGAATGAAGATGTGAAGCATAAGTTTTGGATAAATTTAAAAAGAGCTTACGATTACTTTGAGGCAACCAAGAAAGTGCCACCCACAATGTATGACCAAGATGGCAACTATACTTTTTAGTATTACGCTATTTCTGGAAGAACCAATGCGTTCAAATTGCGAAGTCCTAAGTGACTATTATTCATAAGAAAACCTTCTCCGTATTCTACGCCAATTCGTTTGCCAAAAAGCCTAGCTCGTGCTTCAATACTAGCAAGAAATTTGTCTGAAGAAATATAAGTTTTTGTTTTATCGGTACTCGTAGCATCATGAAATTGTGTGCCATAGGCCATGATTGATTCCATTTTTTTATCAAAACTTTCACTGATATCTATTATCAAATCTGGTTCAAGATAAAAATCTTGTATGTAATTTAATACTCGTTTCGGTCGCCAAATGGGTTGGTCTGTTTCTATCTTTTTTAATCCAGACAAAAAGCAGGCATCGCTTATTAATTTACAGGCCTTACCATGGTCTGGGTGTCGGTCTTTGGGAGCATTGGACAATATAATGTCAGGTTGTAGTTCTCTTAGTACTTTGATAATCTTCAATTGATTTTCTTTGTTGTTTTCTATAAAACCATCCGCCATTTTTAAATTAACTCGATAATCAGATTCTAAAATTTCAGAAGCTTTTGCAGCTTCGGCATATCGAGACTCAACACTGCCTCTAGATCCTAATTCGCCTTCTGTTAAGTCGCAAATAGCAATTTTTTGTCCAAGAAGTTTATGAGTATAAAGTGTTCCCGAACAGCTCAGTTCAACATCGTCAGGATGGGCACCAATAGCTAAAATATCAACTTTCATGAAACCAAAGTTAGCTAATTTGTTCGTACAAATTTTCCACTGGCTTCAATTTCCCGACAGATTAATTCAATACTTGCATCTTTTCCATTCGGTTCGTAATTCCGTTTAAGATTATTGGCAAATAATGTAGCTAAAGTCTGATACATTCTGGCATTGAAACCACCTTTTAGTTCTTTAATCGTAGTATAGCAATCTTTTCCAGTTTGACGAGCAATTAAAATTACAAGAACTTTTCCTTGACTCATAGTTAGATTTTCTAGTCGTCCTTTATATTGTTTGGTTAGCTCTTTTTCCTTTCTTCGCTTATAAACCTCTTTGGCCTCCTTAGAACGAATGGTGAGCATCGCACTGTCGATATCATGCATAACGTATCCCGCCATAACAGCATAAGGGTATGTTTTGTAAACATTACGTTTAAGTTTCGTGTATCGTTTTCTTCTTCTTTTTCGTTGCCTATAATATTTTTTTCGCTCCCTGGAATTCATGGCCAGTAATTCTTGATTCATTACAGTGACCGTTGGTAAATAGGTATGGGCTAAGGTGTCATTATCAATAATAACAGCACTTTTAACAATCTTACCAGTTTGACCATTTGTTTGGGCTATGCATAGAGGAACATTTAAAACAAATGATAACAATAGCAGATATGTAAAACGTAGTAACATAGAGTCCTTTCAAAGGTCACTATTTTTTAAATATCAAAATGTTAAAGATTTATGGCTATGCGAATTCATATCCAATATCCTTACGGTAATACATTTCTTCAAAACATAAGGTATTGGCAGTTTCATAGCTTTGCTTTAATGCAGATTGAACATTTTTTCCGAATGAAGAAATCGCTAAAACTCTTCCGCCATTTGAAACTACTTCCTTATTTTCTATTTTTGTTCCTGCATGAAATATCAAGGATTTAGTTTGTTCTTCCAACCCTTTGATAACTTTTCCTTTTTGGTAACTTTCGGGATAGCCTCCAGAGACTAAAATTACAGTACAGCATGCTTCTTCTTTAATAGATACTGATGCCGTTTCAATTTTTCTATTTCCAGCTAGTTCAAACAAACCAACTAAGTCATTTTCTAATCTGGGTAAAATGACTTCTGTTTCCGGATCGCCTAGTCTACAATTGTACTCAATAACGTAAGGTTCGTTATCTACTTTTATTAATCCGAAGAAAACAAATCCAACGTAATCAAATTTTTCAGAAGCGATACCACGAATGGTTGGTTTGACTACTTTTTCTTCTACTTTTTTCATAAATGCATCATCAGCAAATGGTACGGGTGAAATAGCGCCCATGCCACCCGTGTTTAAACCCGTGTCGCCTTCGCCAATTCTTTTGTAATCTTTTGCGTTTGGTAGCAAACAATAATTCTCGCCATCTGTTAAGGCAAAAACCGACATTTCAATACCGTCAAGAAATTGTTCGATAACTACTTTGCTACTAGCGGTACCGAATTTTTTGTTTTGAACCATATCAGTAAAAGCGTCTTTTGCTTCTTCATGAGACTGAGCTATAATTACGCCTTTTCCAGCAGCTAATCCATCTGCTTTTATTACGATAGGAGGGGTTTGTCTTTCAATATAGGTAAGTCCTTCTCTAAAATTTTCAATTGTAAATTCCTTATAACCCGCCGTTGGAATCTCATATTTCTTCATGAATCGTTTTGCAAAAGCTTTGCTTCCTTCTAATTGTGCGGCTTTAGCCGAAGGTCCAATGACTATTATTTCAGCTAATTTTTTATCTTCTTTGAAATGATCTTGAATGCCATTAACTAAAGGGTCTTCTGGTCCGACGATGAGCATTTTGACATCATGTTCTATACAGAATGTACCGACTGTATTGAAGTTATTTATGTCTAATTTGACATTTGTTCCAACAGAATCTGTTCCGGCATTGCCTGGAGAAATATATAATGTGTCGCATGATATGCTTTGCTTTAATTTCCACGCCAACGCATGTTCTCTGCCACCGCCACCTAAAAGAAGTATGTTCATAATAGAATCGTATTAGTGGTAAAAATACTACGTCTTATATTTTATTCTTATCTTGTCCTTTTTTAATACTAACATTTTAATATCTATTTTTTATGTTTCAAAACTTAACCATACTCTTAGATGCCACACCTGTTTTTTCGGATGATAAAATCGTGTTTGGTCTATTAATGTTATGTCTTGCAGTAGTTTTCTACACGTCTAATATTAAGGGTGGTTTTTTTCCTAAATTCTATAAGTACGTGCCTGCACTATTAATGTGCTATTTGCTTCCCGCCATATTAAACTCACTCGGAATTATATCTGCTAAAGAAACTGAAACTTATAATGTGGCTAAGAATTATTTGTTGCCAGCTTCGCTTATTTTAATGACCTTGAGCATTGATTTAAAAGCCATTATGAAACTGGGCGGTAAAAGTTTAATCATGTTTTTTACGGCTACAGCCGGAATCGTATTAGGAGGACCAGTTGCCATTTTGATAATGGCTAAATTGTGGCCAGCAACAGTGGAAGGAGTTGGGGTAGATGCAGTTTGGCGTGGCCTGAGTACCTTGGCTGGAAGCTGGATAGGAGGAGGCGCTAATCAAGCTGCTATGTTGGAGGTAAATCAATATAATCCTGATAAATATGGTGCGATGGTACTAGTAGACATTGTGGTGGCTAATATTTGGATGGCCATACTTCTTTTAGGTATTGGTCGCAATGCAAAAATTGATAAATGGTTTAAGGCTGATGCATCATCTATTGAAGAATTGAAACAGAAAGTAGCTACTTTCAGCGCTGGCATAAAAAAAGAACCCAAGCTTAAAGATTATATTGTTATACTAGGGATTGGTTTCTTTTTTACCTCTTTGGCACATTTCTTTTCATCAAATCTAGTGCCTGTTTTTGAATCCATTCCAGCCTTGGAAAAGTCTTCATTGACTAGTGGCTTTTTTTGGTTGATTGTTTGGGCAACAATATTTGGTTTGGTTCTTTCTTTTACTAAAGCAAGAAATTTAGAAGGGTATGGCGCTAGTAAGATTGGAAGTATTTTTATTTACATTTTAGTGGCTACAATTGGTATGAAAATGGATATGGCACTAATATTAGAAAATCCTGGGATCATATTATTAGGCTTAATATGGATGGCTTTTCATGTATTACTATTAATCATTGTGGCCAAATTAATTAAAGCGCCGTTTTTCTTTTTGGCGGTAGGTAGCAAAGCAAATATTGGCGGAGCTGCATCGGCTCCGGTAGTAGCGGCTGCTTTTCATCCGGCCTTGGCTCCAGTAGGAGTTTTATTGGCAGTTTTAGGTTATGCAATTGGTACTATTGCTGCACAGTTTAGTGCTCAACTTATGGAGTTGGCCAGCCAGTTACAAGGAGTAATTCCATAGAGAATGAAGCTGCATGTTGGCAATATGTTTAATTTATTTGATGCTCATCGCAGTGAGGATGAAGCTGATAGAATGACCGCCTATATGCTAAATAAATTTCCTCATTTTGGCATTAAAGCAAAACCAAGGCGAGAGCTTTCAAAAAAACATAATGCGAACTTTACGTTGGAAGCAACAGATTTCTTGACCTTTGCAAAAATCTGTTATGCTTATCCTGAGCGTGAAATGCATCATTATTGTTTAGATACTTTACATGCTTTCAAAAAACAGTTTTCTGCAGATACATTAAAAATCAGCGAGTATTTAGTTTTGAATAATTCGTGGTGGGATACAGTAGATACGGTTAATACATTAATCAGTTTGCCTGTTTTTAAAAAGAATCGGGAATTGCAATTTGAAACCGCTATGAAATGGAGTAAGGCTGACAATTTGTGGTTACGGAGATCGGCAATTATTTCACAACTAAAATTTAGGCTTGAAACAGATACAGAGTTGTTGCAGGCTGTTATAGAAAGTAATTTAGGCTCGGACGAGTTTTTTATCAATAAAGCAATTGGTTGGGCGTTGCGAGAATACGGAAATTACAATCCCGAATGGGTGTTGAGCTACGTTAAGAAAATAAATTTAAATCCTTTAAGTTATCGAGAAGCAGTTCGGAAGATTATCTAAAATCGAACTCTATATTGAAAAACGGGAAGCAGCCCCGTTTGATAACTTTCTTTCAATGCTAACTCATTGGGGTCAAAACGAACCGCAAAGATATTTTTTTGATTCGTTACATTTTGAATATCAAAAGCCCATTCATGCGTTACTTTTTTTGTTTGTACTTTAAATCCAATTCTAAAATCTATCCTGAAATAAGGTTTATGCCTTTCGCTAAAAGCTCTTGTATTATCAAAAACAGCTTCGCCTGCAATAATACTTTCTTCTAAATCTATCGGTGTATAACGAAGTCCTCCATTTATCAAGCTTTTAAAATCTAATGTGAAACTATATTGCTTTGCTTTACCTGATGTTGAAAGTTTTTCTTTCAACATAAATTCTCGACCACCTAAAACATTCGCTGCATATCGACCATCGAAAGCTGTAGGGTAGGTTTTGCCATCTGATGGTTCATAGGTCGATCGATAAACAGAACCCGTAACTAAGTAATAAAAACCTTTATGTAAGAAGTGCTCAAATGTAAGCTCTGCACCATAGTTATCTCCCGTGCCACCATTAACCATGCTATCTTGAAGTTGCACGCCAAACTCGGCACCTTGATTTAATAAACTAAATGTATTTGTGAATCTGCTAACTGGTACATTAAACAGATGCTGATAATATGTTTCTAATTTTATTCTTGTGTGTTTATTTAAATTTCGGTCATAGGCTAGTACTATGTGATGTGCTTTTGAAAAACCTAAATTATCATTGGTCGTTCCAAAATTATTTGGCGTAATTTCTGTTTCGATAAAATAGGACCTAAAGGGAGCAATCTTACTATGCAAACCATAGCCAAGTGCTAAACTACTTTTTGAATTTACATTATAGGTTATTCCTAAACGGGGCTCTAAGCTGAATGTATTATTATAAGGGAAATAGATAGAGCTGATTCCAATTACAGTTTGAAGCTTTTCGGAGTATTTATATTGTAATTGAGCATACGGTTTAATAGTGTAGAGTGCGCCTTTGTAATTGGTCAGGTTAACGAAAGAATTTCTTGCACCAACGAATACGCTATCGGTCAGTTTAAAGAAGTTTCTGTCTAAATAAGCGCCAACCCGCAAGTTTGTTTTGGCACTGAATTTTGTCTGATAAAAAGAATGAAGACTTATTGCGCCTTCATATGAGTTGTCTCTGTAAAAGGGTGCTTTGTCAAGATCAGGGTTCGTGGTAAACGTATCCAGGATTGTTTTTGTAGAATTGGCACGTATGGCTAATGTAGTTTTGGTATATGATTTTTTCGATATCAAATATGAACGACTTAAGCCAATCAGTCCTGTATTTGTTCTATAGTTAAAATCTTGTCCACTATCACCAAAAAGACTAGCACCTTCGTTTTCGCTATCCCAAAGTTTTACATTGCTTACACCACCAATCCCAAATAGGGTCGTGCTACCTTTTTTATCTGAGAATTTCAATTTAAAACTACCATCTTGATATTTTGGAACGGCAGTTCCTGTTCCGAAGTTTACGCCGAGCGCATTAAAAACAGAAAGAGTAGAGTAGCGGTATCCAACAATAAACGAATTACTACTGTTCTTGTTTTTTTTGCTTAACGGCCCTTCTGCATTGAGCTCAATTCCATTAAATCCAATTTGACCTAAGAATTCGTATTCTTGATTATTTCCACTTCTCAGGTTTAAGTCAAAAATGCCCGAAGTAGCATTCATATATTGCGCTGGAAATGCTGATGTTAGAAAATCAGAATTAGCAAGTACATTATTATTAATCATACTAATTGGCCCACCAGTTGTACCAGCCGCAGCGAAATGATTCGGATTTGGAATGTCCATTCCTTCTAGCCTATACAGAACACCGACGGGAGAATTACCCCGCACAACGATATCATTTCTAGCATCATTACTTCCTTGAACACCCGCAAAACTTTGCGCCATACGGGCTATATCATTTTTGCTTCCTGCATATCGCTGAGTTTCTTCCACAGAAAAAGTCCGTCCGCTCACACTAACCATTTCGTTCAGCGTTTTACTTTTATCTTTCTTAGATCGAATAACCACTTTTTTAGTACGCGTCACACGATCTTCCATTTCTAAATTCAATACTAATTGATTCGTAGAGTTCACTTCTAGATTATTAAGATAAAGCGGCTGTTTACCGACACTGGTTACTATTAGACTAACTCGTCCAATAGGAATGTTCTTTAATTGAAATCTGCCATTTACATCTGCTTTCGTTCCTTTTGTTTTATCACTTAGCACGACAGTTGCACCAATAATTGGTGATTTCGATATTTTATCAACTATCGTTCCTCGAACTGTTTGAGTAATATTTTGCGCTTGGCAAAAGAATGTTAGACTCAATAACAATAAAAGAATTGCAATTTTTTGCATAGCGCGAAGGTAGGTATCAATCATAAAAAAATCCCGTCTGGCGAATGCTAGACGGGATTGTATTAGTTAAATTAATTTCTATGCTTGTTCTTTAAGCTCTTTGATTTTCGCCTCTTTGTCTTCTTCTTTCGTTAATTTATCAGATTTGTCTAAATCAACTAATATTGGAGCCGCTACAAATACAGAAGAGTACGTACCCGTTATAACACCAATCATCATAGCAAAAGAGAAACCACGAGTTACCTCACCACCGAATATAAAGAGTACAAGCAATGTCAAGAATACTGTAAGTGAAGTCATAATTGTTCGGCTCATAGTGTCATTAATCGCTGAATTAATAACTTCTGTTTTACTAGAACCGGGACGCTTACGGAAATACTCACGAATACGATCAAATACAACCACGGTATCATTCATTGAGAAACCAATTACGGTCAGTATGGCCGCAATAAAGTGTTGATCAATTTCCATGGCAAATGGTACAAACTTTCTTGCGAAAGAGAAAACAGCTAGTGTTACTAAGACATCATGCAACAAGGCGATAATGGTTCCTAACGAATACTGCCATCTGCGGAAACGCAAGAAGATATAAAGGGTAATTAGAATTAAAGAAATAATAGTTGCATAAATCGCACCGTCTCTTAAATCATCTGAGATAGTAGGTTGAACCTCTTGCGAACCAACAATAATATCTTTTTCAAACTTCTCTTTCGAGATGCTTTTGTCTAGATAGTTACCTGCTATCAAACCAGTATATAAACTATTCAATACTTCTTTAGAAGCTTCAGCACTCTTTAAATCATTGATTTTGTACGCTGTTGTAATATTTACCTGGTTTGCATTTCCAATTGTTTTTACAACTGGAAATTCACCACCAAAGCTAGCTTGAAGATCTTTACGTACATCTTGTGTTTTAACAGCATTGGCTAATCGTACCGTATAAGAACGACCACCAGAGAATTCTACACCATAATCAAATCCATTAAAGAAAGCGGCGATACCTAAAAGGGCAACAATACCAGAAATGATATAGGCTTTTTTACGCCATTGGATAAACTTAAAGTTGAACGTTCGGAATAATTTTTTAGAAAGACCTGTAAAGTATTTTAAGTGTCTGTCTTTATTGGTCATGATATCAGTGAACAAACGAGATACAAGAATACCACAGAATAATGATAAGAATAAACCGATTATTTGCGTAGTAGCAAATCCTAAAACAGGACCTAAACCAAAAGCAAATAATACAAAGGCAGTAATTAAATTCGTAAGGTGACCATCTAATACTGGCGCATACGAACGCTTATAACCTTCATCTACAGCTTCTTCATAACTACGTCCATCGGCTAGCTCTTCTTTTATTCTTTCAAAAATAATTACGTTGGCATCTACCGCCATACCAATAGTCAATACTAGACCAGCGATACCGGCAGCCGTTAAAGAGGCGCCTAAGGCACTTAATACACCAATCGTAAATATCAAGTTCAGGATTAATGCAACATTAGCTATCCAACCGCCAGAGTTATAATACAATAACATTAATATAAAGATGATTAGGAATGAAATCCCGAATGACATCTTACCACCTTCAATAGCTTCTTTACCTAATGTAGGTCCAACTACTTGTTCTTGCACAATTTTAGCGGGGGCAGCCAACTTACCTGTTTTCAAAACATTGGCAACGTCTTTCGCTTCTTCAATTCCAAAGCTACCCGTTATACTAGAACGTCCTCCTGTAATTTGTTGTCTTGGTGCCGGAGCAGAATAAACCATGCTGTCTAAAACAATGGCAATTGGTTTGTCAATATTTTTCTTAGTTAACTGAGCCCATTTTCCACCTCCTTTATTATCCATTTGCATGATAATTTCGGCATTACCGGTTTGGTCAAAGTCAGCAAATGCTTTGTCGATTGCATCGCCATCAATAGGAGCTTGGAAATTACTAGGAGACTGTCTTCTTAAAGAATATAAGAATGAGTATTCGCTTCTTTTATCTTCTTCAGGAATCGTTCTTTTATCAACGGGTCCGAAGGCAAAAAATAGATCTCTTGGGAATTCTCTTTTCACCACATCCATGGCAAAGAGTTTTTTAAGTTTTGGGATATCAATATTTCTAACCACAGAAACTTGACAATTATTAATTATTTGACCTGTTTTCTGATCCGTTCCTGGTTGCATAATTTGCCCCATATAGAAACGAAGAGGATTTTCGTTTCTCGCTTTGGCCATTTGCTCCTCTTCGGTCAAGTTAGCCAGGCTAGCAGAATCATCCCCGCCGGTTGCATTTACATCGCCACCTAATAAGCTCGAAACGCTTCCGTCGTCTTTCTTAGTTGTTTTTGTAGAATCTCCACTATCAGTTGTTACTACTTCTGCAGGAGTCTCAGTTGTTGTCAATTCATCCGTATCTACAGCGCCTCCTTTAGAATCATTATAAGTCTTTAAGGCTTCGTCAGCATCAATGATATTCTGAACGATTTCATGAACAGAATATGTTTCCCAGAATTCTAAATTTGCAGTTGCTTGCAAATACTTACGCACTTTTTCAGGGTTTTGAACACCAGCCAGTTCTACAGTAATAATTCCTTTGTCTTTCTCAGCGTTTAAGGTTGGTTGACTAACTCCAAACTGGTCAATACGTTTTGTGATTACATTGGCCGTTCTTTCGAATGCTTCATCTGCCTCAGTTCGCAACATGGCTATTACATCTGAGTTGCTTGAGTTGAAACTTAATTTTTCAGTTGAGTTCTTTACAAAAAGAGGAGCTAGTTTGCCTTCCGGATTTAATTCAGAGTATGCTTGCTCAAACAATGTGATAAAGTCATCACCACTATTGGCTTTTTTTGCATTGGCTGCTTTTATAGCATTTTTTAGGTTACCGTCGCTTGGGTTATTACTTAGTTTAGAAACTAATTTGTCTATTCCAACCTCAAGAACAACGTTCATTCCACCTTGCAAGTCCAAACCAAGGTTTAATTCTTGCTCCTTACATTTTTTATAAGATGTACCTAACAAAGGATATGCCTCTTCCGTACCCAAGCTATCCAGCATTAATCGGGTCTTGTTTTTAACGGCAAAATCCAATGTTTGCGCACTATCCTTTAGTTGGGGACGTTCTTTTAATATTTTTGCTTCTGCTTTTGCTGCTACGTTACTCTCAAAGTTCCGCGTAACTAACGTAAAAGATAGTTGGTAAAGCGAAATCAGTATCAATGCTATGGTAAAGAACCATACTAACCCTTTTAATTTCATCAGATGTAAAGTTTGTTAAAGTGCTTAATTTTAGCGTGCGAATATACGATTTTTACCCAAAAAAGCTTCTAAATCAGAAATTAATGTATGTCCCGAAAGCCTTATTTTTCGGTAATTCCTAGCCAATCGTTCCCACAGCCATTAATTAATTTACCTTTTTCAGTAAATTGGACTTGAGACTTCCTTTTGACTTTTACTTTACTCCCTTTGGGCATATATACAGGACAATCAATTGTTAGTATAGATTTACCGCGCAGAACAAGGTCTTGATTAAGAACCAAGGCCTCTCCAGCTGGGGCGCTCAACTTTTTATTACCGCGTATAATTAATGGATTTTTATCCTTGATTAAAGGTAAATCCGTTTCCCAAAGACCTCTACCATAGGTTGCTGCAATCAATTTGCCTCGGCAATAATTAATATTTAGCTCCCCAATTAAACAGTTTGGTAAATTATCATTGAACAATTGCCATTGATGCCCACTGCCTCTTTTGAAATAAACTCCTTTATCCGTTGCTACCAATAAAGACTCATAGCTTCCCTCAAAAAACTGGATGTCATGCACCGAAAATACAGGAAGTCCGTAGGAGGCATCGCTCCAATTTCTGCCACCATCAGATGTTTCAACCACCCGGACAGATTCAGCACATAAATTATTATAACCACCTAAATAGCCTAATCCTATCCAAACTCTCTCATCGTCATAAGGCGAAATGCAAATACTTTGAATTCTACTACTGTGTTCTCGGCCATTAATCAGAACTGATTTTGAAATATCAGTCCAGGTAGTACCGCCATCGGTGCTTTTTATTAGCTGACTCCATAGGCCGGCCATATAAATTAGTTTAGGATTTGTTTTACTAACAGCCATGGACAACGCTTTATGCACTAGCGGTGTTCTGTATTCTTTCCATTTACTTTCTCCTTTCGGAAGATGAAATAAGCTTTGACCTGCAAAGAAAACATCACCATTCGGGTGCGTATAAATTGTTTTTCTATTGCTTGAATTTTCTTTTATCATTCCCATGGATTTTCCAAATGGCACAATATCATTTGTAGTAGAATACATTCTTCTGCTATTATATTGTCCATAGGCGATGCCTGGTTTTATTTTGGAATAGGCAACATCGTATCCATCACCGCGCACATTATAAATCCATTTTTTTTCTTCGGGGATATAAGAAATTATTGAATTGTCCTGCGAGCCTGCGCTAATCTTTCCATTAAAAGGCGAAGAGCCTAGACCATAGAACTGAGTTAATTGTAATTCGCGTCCATTTAAGTTTCTAAATGATTTGCCACCATTAGTAGAAAATGACAAGCCACCATCGGTTCCTAGATAAATATGATCGCTTTCCCCATCGGCAGAATGATGCGTTATCAGCATGCATTTAATGTCAACATGCGGAACATTATTATTACCAAAACTATAATCAAAAAGCCGTTTATAAGTTTGGCCTCCATCAATGGATTTGTATAAATAAACGCCTGCCAAGTATTGAATTTTGTTGTTTACTTTATTTTGCTCCATGCCATGAAACCAATGTAAACTGCCACCGTTAATATTTCCAGCATTAGGAATTTCGTAGTCTATAACCTTGTTCTTTTTATAGTCATATTTATACGTATAAAACTCGTTGGAGCTATGGTGACTGGCTCCGATTAAAAGTTGATTGCCTGAAGTCGGTATGATTTGAATAGCTTCTAAGCCATTGTTTTTTTTCAATGTTTTGTAAGACTTGCTGATGGAAGCTGTAAGATTAGTAGCTTGCTGGCTCGCCATCGAAAAACGATAAAGTTTTGCATTTTCATTTCCTCGCGAATTATATTTTTGTTTTGTACTGAAGTATAATATTCTTTCACTGGGTTCGAAATATAGATGTCGCAATTCTCTTTCTTTCATAGGTAAACCTCCAAGCATCATCTCTTGATTGATTAATATCCGCCAGCTGGAACCATTATCGTTAGAATATGCAATACGCTTATGAGCCAACGCAAAAATTTCGTTCTTATGTTTTTCGAATTGATAATAAGCAGGCTGGATAATATTGCCATCTTGAACAGTAATTTTCTGACGCCAATTTTTGCCTCCATCAGTTGATTTAAATATGCCAAAATCTGGGGTGTCATACCATTCATTCACACTGCCGGTGGCTATTAATATTTCGTGAGGCCTTTTATTATAGTCTACTATAATATCATTGATTCCAATTATAGGAACATCTACTGCATCGGTTAATGACTGCCAAGAAACTCCTCGATTAGTCGTGTGCATTAGTGAGCCTGTATGCCCGCCTGCATAAATTTCATTGCTATCCTTCGGGTTTACACTAATGCAAGAAATAGCACCAAAGCGCTGATGTTGTAATTCATCTTCTTGATTGATTGGGCCTAAATATTTCCAATCGGCTTTTTGTTTCGATTGATTATGACAATCGTATCCTATTTGTGAAAAGGAATGAAAAGAACAAAAAAGAAGACCAAGAAGTAAGGCTATTCGCATCTTACGAATTTAATGGAAAAAGTTCTCTTTATTTTCTAGTGAGAAGTTAATTGTAGAATGCTTGGCAATTCGGTTAGGTCTTTTAAATCAAAGTCTATTAAAGGGTGATCCGCTGATTGCTGTTGGGTTGTGTTTACAAAAACAGTTTTCATATTGATGCGCTTCCCAAATTCCATGTCCGAAATATTATTACCTACCATGATGCTTTTTTTGAAATCTATGGTAGGGAAATCTTCTTTGGCATTCATTGCCATACCCGTATTAGGTTTGCGGTTGGGTGCGTCGTCATTACGGTCAGGTGCGTAGTAAATACCATCAATTCTGCCATGGTTTTTATTGATTTCTTGAAGCATATAATTGTGTACGCTCTTTAAGTTTTCTTCACTCATTAAGCCACGACCAATACCACGCTGATTTGTAACTACAATGATATGCTTAAACAGTTTATGACAAGTAGCTAATGTTTCTAGTACATTATCATAAAATTTAAATTGATCGGGATTATAGACGTAGTCATTATTTCGTTCGACATTAATAACCCCATCGCGGTCCAAGAATAATGTCCAATTATTATCTATTGGAATCATCAGCTACTTCAGGTTTGAAAATAATAGGGAAGTCTTTAGTGGCTTTTTCTAAACTATTTTTATCTGCTAAGTTTATATAATATCCTTCGGAAATCATACCAATAAAATCTCGCTCCTTATTATGTGTTTCAAGATAGTTTTCTTCAAAAGAAAATTCAAGTGGGAAATTGATATTCAAAAAAGAAGGTCTAAATAAACAATACATTCCAGCCACTGCTAGCCCACTTTTGTCTGCGGCACCTTTGTCAAAGGTGCTAATAAAATTCTTGTCATCTAAGTGGCTTAATAAATAATTTTCGCTTTGTTCACGATGTACTAAAGCCATTGTGACATCGCCCATTTTTGTTTGTTGCCAAGCAATAAAATCATCAATATTGACATCGAAAAAGCAATGTCCATTCATGATTAGAACATCCGGCGTATCTGAATATTGCAAGGCATTTAAAATGGCTTGTCCGCTTCCGTTATATTTTTCTTGTTCGGCAAAATCAAATGCGAATGAGAATGCTTCTCGATGATCCAGCACGTATTTTTTAAAAGTTTCTTTTTGAGCATTAACAGCAAATATTACTTTACAAATATGAAATCGTTTTAGATATTGAGCCACGTATTCTATAAATGGTTTGCCATTCACTAGTTGAAGACAAAGTAATTCGCCTTCACTATTTGTTTGGTCGCAAAGTATGATACAATCTTTATGCATTGAATAAGTTTTCTTCTACAAGTTCACAAATTATATGTCCAATCAGTATATGACATTCTTGAATTCTAGGCGTGTCGTCGGCAGGGATATTTAGTAATATATCAACATCTGTGGTCATGGAACCGCCATCTTTTCCAGTAAAACCAATAGTTTGAATTTCCTTCTTTTTTGCGGCTTTAACAGCGTTTACAATATTGTTCGAATTGCCACTCGTGCTAATTGCTATAAGGAGATCTCCTTTTTGTGCCACACCTTCAAGCATTCGACTATAAATTTCATCGAAGCTATAATCGTTACCTACAGAAGTGAGATAGGATGTGTTAACGTGCAATGCTTCTGCTGGAAGAGCTTTTCTATCTTTATAAAAACGACCGGTAAATTCTGCAGCAATATGTTGTGCATCCGCCGCGCTGCCACCATTTCCACATAGCCACAATCTTCCATTGTTTCGAAAACAATTTGTGATGGCCTGAACCGACTCTTCTACTTTTTTTTGAAGCTGAATGTCTTCTAAAATTTGTTGTTTAACTTCTACAGAAGATGCAATAATTTTTTTTATTTTTTGAGAGCTTTCCATTTTTGAATTAATTCTTTTTCAAAATTTTGAAAATACTATTATCAATCTTTAAATAATATACACCCACGGCAACATCTGTTAAGTCAATTAGATTTTCTTTATTATTCAATTCACCTTTAATCAATTCTTGTCCAATCTGAGAGCTTAATGTAAACTGGCGATTGGCCGAAGTTGCAAAATCAATATGTACTTCACCACTTGTAGGATTGGGATAGAGTTTAATATCAAGTTCATTAGATATGGGTGCTATATCCAACGGCCAACCAAAATTTCTCAAGTAGATAGTATAGTCCTCAACTTCACCGAATTGCGTGCCGCAGGGCAGTGGTTCAGTACCCCAGTGAGAAAGTCGAACTCGCATAGCAACCGTATCTTGATCGTTCGCCCGAGAAGGAACTGTGAATGTATTATTTACATTAGCAACGCCGGGTCCTATAGACCAAAGAACTCTTTCGTTAACTTCAAATTCTAGATTTCCATTAAAATCAATCCAAGCGCCGTAATCATTTCGTGACCAACCCGTGTTGGCTGTAATATCCAAATTATATGAAGAATCTGCAAAAAGGGTTACCACAGGATTTGTATAATTCGTGTATTGATCATTCGTTGTTGTATTATTAATGGCACCCAATGTTACATTAGATAAAAACAAATTTCCATCGTTATCGTGACCCGTAGCAACACAATACTCAGCAGGCTGTTGGGTATACATGAATTTATAAGTTTCAGT
>CAYMFF010000006.1:0-6047 GCA_964389575.1 uncultured Chitinophagaceae bacterium | reverse complement strand
GGCGAAGTAATGGTTGTATAAACAATTGCTGGGTAATCTTTTCGACCTACTAAATTGTATTCCCATAATCCTCGTCCCCAAGTAGCAGCCTTAATGGTGTTGCTTCCATAATTTATATTCAATTCTCTTACGGCCATGTTTGGCAAATCAGTATTGTACAAAGTCCAATTTGAAGATCCCATTGGCATTGTGTAAACTCCAATTTCAGCACCTAAGTAAATATTACTGGCGGAAGTATGATCAATCACAACTGAACGAATAGGCATGCTACCTAGATTGTACGTAATATTTGTCCAACTACTACCGCCATCTGTTGTTAAAAAAACTTTATTATTATCAGCTTGATATCGAGCATAAACTACAATCATTATATCATCATTGTTTGGGTCAATGGCTATGTCTTCAATATTATATGCTGGCAATGTATTCCGAATACTACTCCAACTTAATCCTCCGTCTATTGATTTGTCAATATTCGCATTGCGCGCAATCACGATAATGTCAGAATTGTTTTCAGCAATTTCTGCATGTTTGATATTACCCGAGAAACTAAACGGTTTACTCAGTGTAATATGATTTTCAGCAAAATCTTCAGACTTATAAATTGAATCTCTAAAATCATAAACAACCATATGATCATTTGGGTCAAAGGCCAGTGGAGCAATCCAATCCGCGCTATTAGATCCGGCCGGTGACGCGCCTCCTTGTGTGCGTCCCCCTGTTGTGGTTCTTCTTCGGTTGCCATATTGCACACTACCCATAAACCAATCTTCATTTAATGGATGAACCAGTGCCTCCATACCATCGGCACCATAAAATTCCACCCAATCATTTTCAATACTAAAACTAGTACCGTTATCCTGAGAGCCAATGACAACTTTATAATGGTTAGATTGGCTAACGCCCAAACGATAGTTTTCCCTAATTCCAATGCCGTCGCTCAGAATTTGCCAATTCACTCCATTGTCTGTGCTTTTACATAAAAAGCCATCGGTGGTCACATAAAAAACTCCGTTTAAACTCTTTGCATTTCTCAAATCAGCATGAACATAATCTGTACTAGTTTGATAACTGGTCTGTAAACCATTTCCAGCTCCATTTGTATTTCCTAATGACCAGCGAGTCACTCGATTAAAATTATCACCACCATCTATGCTTCTTTCTAGATCAAGATAACCATAAATCATATAAGAAGTATCCAGGTCGCTAACCGCAAAGCCACGGCAAGATTCAGTGGGGTTTGTCAAAAAATTAAAATTAGCACCTGTGTCCAATGATTTCCAAACACCACTCGAAGTAGCGGCATAAAGGCAGTTTGGGCAAGCTGGACTAGTAGAAATTTCTAAGGAAGTTGTTCCGTTATTTCCAGAAAGCGTAGCGGTTGGCGTGTATGAAATTCCTTGATCAACTGATTTTAGAATGACATTTCGATAAGGGTTATCGGCATTGTATAAATAAATGATATTATTGTCTGTTGGGTGAAAAGCAAAATCTGTTATGTCATTGCCGGAGTACAATCGCGTCCAAGATTGTAAGTTATTATCTGAACGATAAACACCAGTGGAAGTTCCGATGAAAATCAAATTAGGCACTCTCGGGTGATAAGCGATTTCGTGAATTACAAAATAGGAACCCAAGCCACCCATTCCTAAAACGGTTGGATTAAAATTAGATTGCGTCCATGTATTACCACCGTTTATACTTCTATAAATTCCGTGTGAGATACCATTTTGCGCATTTCGCAGATTAATTAATACAGAATCTGGATTAGTAGGAGAGGCGGTTAGCGTATTGACACCGGAGGCGAACAAAAAATCAGTCGTGCTTCCGTTCCAGGTGTTTCCACCATCATTAGATTTCCAAAAACCGCCACTTCGTGACCCTAAGTATATGATGTTAGGATTGGTAGGGGCAACATGTACATCTTCTATTCGGCCTAATCCGGCTGCATAATGACCAGTGATGCTGTCAATAGTAATGGGCCCAACTTCATTCCAACCATTGGGAAAAAGTTTATTCGAACGTTGATTATTTCTTAAAAAATCTTGATATTGTTTTTTTACAAAAAATGGATCCACTTGGCTTCGGTCTCCATCGGGAAAGTATTTGTATTCATTTGCTTCTTTCCATCTAGCAAATGGTTTCCAACCACTTCCTTTCTTTGTTTTGTCAATGTTTTCAAAATGTTTTTCTGCTTCTTGACAAACTGTATAAAAGTTGACAGAGTAATCCGTCATCATGGCTTTATATGCTGGCTCTTGTGCAGTAGCCTGAAAACTGATTGCACTAATTAGTACGATTAATATTTTCTTCATTTTGTTGTTTGATTAAGGCAAGTAGATAGCTTCTTTCTTTTGAATATTACTGATGTTCATAGTTTTTATATTGCCATCAATGCTGTAGTAAAGAGTTGCCTCTTCGGTTTTAGTTTTGGGGTCATTGTCAAATTGTTCTTTGTTTAATCTCAATTTTACATGACGAGAAGGAGAATTTATTTCAGTTGTAACGCCTCTAAAATAAATGCTGTTTACAAAGATGTTACTTCCTTTCTCTACATTAAAAACGAGGTTTAAATAAGTGTAAGTCTTGGCATCTTTTTGACCCGGAATTTCTTTTTGAATAAAGAATTCTTTCAGTAGCGAATTGGGTTCACTAGAGCCAAGAACTTTTGGAGTACAACTACTCATAAGAATTAATAAGAATGCCCCTAAGAGGGTCGAGAATAATTTCATGTTTTATCTACTATTGATTGAGTAACAAATTTACGACTTTCTGCACACCTGAGCTCGCATTCTCCTCGTAAGTACTCACATTCGAAACACCACTTATTTGCGGTATTTTTCGGTCAATTATATGAATTGGCGTTCCTTGTGGTACATAGTTAACGAGTCCTGCAGCTGGATACACTTGCAAGCTAGTGCCGATTATCAACAAAATGTCAGCTTGTTGGCAAATTTCAACGGCACGATCCATCATAGGAACTGCTTCACCAAACCAAACTATAAAAGGGCGTAACTGATGTCCGTCAGGTGCTAAGTCGCCTACATTTATATCTTCTTGTATCGGGAAAATATCTTCTTTATTTACAGCACTACAAGATTTAAAAATCTCTCCGTGTAAATGTGTAATATGTTGACTACCTGCTCGTTCGTGCAAGTCATCTATATTTTGCGTCACTATATCCACATGAAATTTATCTTCCAATCGAACTAACTCAGTATGTGCTTCATTGGGTTGAACTTTTTTAATGCCTTTCCTTCTTTCATTGTAAAAACGTAGCACGAGTTCTGGGTTGCGTTCAAAAGCTTCTGGCGTTGCAACATCTTGTACATTATGATTTTCCCATAATCCGTCGCTATCTCTAAATGTTTGAATCCCACTTTCTGCGCTGATACCAGCGCCACTGAGTACTACAATTCTTTTTTTCATGATTTAAATCTCAACGGTGTAAACATCACTTTTGTTTCGGCGAATGCCCAACGATTGAAATGCACCTGATTCTGGAATTTCTTCGATTAAATCAAAAAGCGTGCAATCCGATGGTAACGATTCAAACACTAAAGTGAAACTATGCCAACCCGCTTTTTGAGCAAATTGCCATTGCGGATAATAACAAACATTTTCGGCATGAAGTAATTTACTTCTCTGGCCGGTATGTTGGTCTATCAAAAAAGTAGTTGGCCAAATTCGGTAGCCATCCCCTGGATTATGCGCTAAGAAATTACAATGCACAATTACTTGAGCCTGCGTTTCAACCTCCGCGGCCAATTGATTGCTGACATTGACTTCTTCTTTAATTTCTGGCAATTGAATAGGAATAGACATATCGGCTCTAAGATAATGAAAAGTAAAAAATCAAAGGTAGAATAGCAACTGTTTTTATACAATTAGAAAAAATAAGAACAGATAAATTTAACGATGTTGGTCTAATAAAATTGTATTTCCATCAGGGTCTGTAACCATGAAGCTGGCTGGTCCTTCTGTGTTTTCATCAGCTTCTGCGGCAAACTCAACACCTTTATTTTTTAATTCTTTTTGTAATGTGAGTACATCGGTAAATGGATCAACATTTTTGGCATTGCTATCCCAGCCTGGATTAAAAGTCAGAATATTAGTTGGAAACATTTCTTGAAAAAGTCCAATGAGTGTGTCCTCATTTTTCATAATTAAATAGTTCTGTTCCATGTTTCCTCCAAAGGAGTTAAACCCTAATTTTTCATAAAATTCTTTTGACAAGGCTAGGTCTTTTACCGCGAGGCTAATTGAGAATGCTCCAAGTTTCATAGGTTCTATTTTTTGTTATTCTAAGGTAATCCAATTATCTCTATTTTAAATTACAAATTATGTTTCTAGTTAGGAGTTTTGAAGTGATCGCTTTAAAAAACCTTAATTTTATCAAATCTAAATATTGTAACTTGTGTTTCTTTAGCGAAATTTGTTTTTCAAATCGATAAAATTATGTCCAATAAATTAATAGATACTTCGCACCTCAAAGGTGATATCATGGGAGGATTGGTAGCCGGTGTGGTTGCTTTGCCGTTGGCCTTGGCTTTTGGCGTGCAGTCTGGTATGGGTGCAGCGGCAGGATTATATGGCGCCATCGCTGTAGGAATTTTTGCAGCCATTTTTGGTGGCACAGCTACTCAGGCCAGTGGACCTACGGGTCCAATGACGGTAGTTTCTGCGGCGCTGGTAGCGGCTGCTATTCAGATGACCGGAAGCCTAGAAAATGGTATGGGAATCATCTTATTGACCTTTTGCTTAGGTGGTGTGATTCAAATAATTTTTGGCTTTCTGAATATTGCTGGCTACGTAAAATATTTTCCTTATCCCGTAGTTTCTGGATTCATGAGTGGGGTAGGACTCATCATTTTTATTCTGCAGATTTTTCCTTTTGCGGGATTGAGTTCGCCAAAATCTACCATAAAAGTATTACAAGATTTGCCACGTTTATTTGCCGAAGCTAATTGGCATGCGCTGGCCTTGGGTGCGCTAACGATAGTCGTTTATTTGGTGTTTCCATATATTTCAAAAAAAATACCCAATGCCTTAGTCGCTTTGGTAACAGCAACTTTGGTAGGCTACTTTCTACAATGGGATGTGCCTATCATCGGCGAAATTCCGTCACAATTACCTAGTATAAAAGCAGCAGGATTTTTAAATATCGATTCGTCAGCTTATCCGATAATATTAGAATACGCCATTGTGCTTGCCGTGTTAGGCAGTATAGATTCCTTGCTCACATCGGTGATAGCCGATAATATGACCAAGACCAAACACAATAGCAATCGTGAATTAATTGGGCAAGGTATTGGTAATTTAGTGGCCGGTTTGATTGGTGGTATACCGGGTGCAGGCGCAACTAAAGGAACCGTGGTAAATATTAATTCTGGAGGACGTACGAGAATTTCTGGTACGATTCATGGTTTGGTTTTATTGGCCGTTTTGTTGGGATTGGGCTCCTTAGCCAAGCATATTCCTTTAGCAGTTTTGGCAGGACTTTTAATTCCTATTGCCATAAAAATTATTGATTTCAAAGGCTTGAAACATTTGCTCAAAGTGCCCCGTGCTGATGCGATTGTTTTGATTATCGTTTTGCTCATTACCACTTTTGGAAGCTTGATACAAGCGGTAGGTGTGGGTGTAGCATTGGCTAGTTTGCTATTTATGAAAAAAGCCAGCGACATAGGCGAGAACGGAATGGAAGTAGGTCCGGTATCAGATTTTGATGGTTCCAAACCATGGCAAGACGAAGAAGAATTTTACAATAAGTATAAAGACAAGGTGATCATTAAACATTTATATGGCCCCATGTTTTTTGGTTTTACTTCTTTCTTTAAAGACGAAATAGAAAAACTATCACCAGATATTAAGGCATTGATTATCCGTATGGATCGGGTGCCTTATATTGATCAGTCTGGTTTGTATGCCCTGGAAGATGCCATTTATGATTTAAGACAAAAAAATGTAGAAGTGATACTTACCAAGGTGCAAGAGCAACCGCTAGATTTAATGCGCTCTATTGATTTGATAGACGACCTCGTACC
>CAYMFF010000005.1:0-69630 GCA_964389575.1 uncultured Chitinophagaceae bacterium | reverse complement strand
GATCTTTTCCTGGAAGAGAGCACCCAATAAAAATAAGAATGGTCCAAGCTATTGCCAGGACCATCATTAGTTTTTTTCTATTGAGTAATTTCTTCATACTCGTCTCTCGTTCGAAAAAAATTCGAACTATGCAATCAAAGCTTCATAAGCAGATGCATCCAGCAAATCTGCCAATTGGCTTTCGTCACTAATTTTTATCTTTACTAGCCAACCGTCTCCGTAGGCATCACTATTCACCTTTTCTGGTTCGTTTTCTAAGCTCTCATTGAATTCGCTGACTGTGCCACTTACTGGCATAAATAAATCACTCACCGTTTTTACCGCTTCAATCGTTCCAAAAACTTCATCTTTTGCAACATCTTGATCTAAAGTATCAATATCAATAAAAACAATATCACCCAGCTCACCCTGCGCAAAATCCGTAATCCCGATAGTGGCAATATCGCCTTCTATCTTAATCCATTCGTGCTCTTTTGTATATTTTAAATCTGCTGGTATGTTCATAGTCCTAAATTTTTAGAGTTGTAAATATAATGAGGCATTCGCGATTAGCCAATACGAATTAGGATTTCAGTTACTTCCTATCCATTCTTAGAGTTCATGCTACGCGTAGGTGCTTTTTTTGAAGAAGACTGTTTGGGACCCGCATTTTTAGATACATGTTTTTGGTTGTTTATTTTGGCCGATGCTTTTTTAGAACCATCGCCATCTTCTTCCTTTTTATCTAAGGTTTCCAACAAATCTAGCTTTTTCAATACACCGTACCACTTCAACATTTTTTTCATGTCGCTGGCATAAACACGGCTCTTATCATAATCTGGAAACAGCTTCTCAAAGGTTTCTAAAATCACCTTATTGCCGTCTTTATGAACAGCTACTTTTTCTACCTTGCTTTCATTTTCTTTAAAGCTTAAAAACACTTCGCGCAACGACACATTGTCCGTTTGCGTATAAACTTCAATACTATTAAGGGGTGTGACCTCATGTTTTCTTGCTGAAACAAAAAGTGTTTTGTCATCATCAAAATTCTTTACAATGGCGCCATCAGATTTCGTACCCATCAACTGATACAATCCGCTTAAACCTGAAATAGAAACTAAATCGCTAAAATTCATAAGGAAACAAAAGTAGTTTAAGGTTTAGAAAGTAACGGAGGTTTACAGAAATTATTTCACAAATTTGAGCAGGAAATATTGTCTCTTTTGGTTGCCAAAGATTTCACTACCTTTACGGACTAAATTTTGACAGTTATTATGAAACGTTTTCTCTTACTCCTTTCGATTCCTTTTTTAATTTTTAGTTGTAATTCTTCAAACAAAAGTGGCTCCATGGGCGGTTTTGATGTAGAAGCTGAAGAATTTGCTGACATAAAAGTATTGCGCTATAATATTCCTGGCTGGGATGAACTTAGTGACCAACAGCACGAATTGTTATATTATTTATATGAAGCGGCGCTAAGTGGTCGTGATATAATCTATGACCAAAAAAGTAAGTATGGTTTAACGGTTCGTAAAACCATTGAAAATGTATATGGTTCGTTTAGCGGTAATAAATCCTCTGAGGAATGGAAAAAGTTTGAAGAATACTGCGGACGCTTTTGGTTTAGCAACGGCTATTTTCATCACTATGGTAATGAAAAGTTTATACCTGAATGTACCTATGAATATTTTGTAGACATTGCTAAAAAAAGTGATCAGGAAGGTTTTCCGCTAGCGGAAGGCGAAACCGTTGATAATTTTCTGGCGCGGATGGAAACTATCATGTTTGATATAAACTTTGAACCCAAGTGTGTGAACCAAGATGCGAATGCGGATAATGTTGCAGAGAGTCATAATAATTTTTATGAAGGCGTTACCCAAGCTGAAGTTGAAGCTTATTACAAAAAATTCCCTAGCACAGGAAATCAGCCGAGTTGGGGCCTAAACACCAAAGTGATGAAAGATGAAAATGGTCAGGTTATTGAAAAAGTTTGGAAAAGTGGCGGTATGTATGGTGAAGCAATTGATAAGATTACTTATTGGCTAGAAAAGGCCAGCACGGTTGCCGAAAATGAAAAACAGAAAAAACACATCGATCTATTAGTAAAGTATTACAAAAGCGGTGACCTCAAAGACTTTGATGATTACAGTATTGCTTGGGTAGAAGATACCGAGAGTTCGATAGATTTTATAAATGGATTTATTGAAGTATATCTCGATGCGATTGGTATCAAAGGAAGTTTTGAAAGTGTTGTCAATGTAAAAGATGTAGAAACATCTAAACGAATTGCCACCATTTCAGAAAACGCACAATGGTTTGAAGACAACTCACCACTCATTGAAGAACACAAAAAGAAAAACGTAAAAGGGATTAATGCTAAAGTAATTAATGCCGTAGTAGAAAGTGGCGATGCTGCACCTAGCACACCGATAGGAATTAACTTGCCCAATGCAGACTGGATTCGAAAAAATCACGGTAGTAAATCTGTGAATTTGGGGAATATAGTAGATGCTTATGATAACGTAAAAAAGAAAAGTGGTTTCTTAGAAGAATTTGAAAACCGAAAAGAAATTGTAGACCGTGCTAAAAAACATGGCGCACTTGGAAGCAAACTGCACACGGATATGCACGAGTGCATTGGTCATGCTAGTGGACAAATTAATGAAGGGATAGAAACACCCGATAAAACATTAAAAACCTATGCTAGTTGCCTAGAGGAAGCACGAGCCGACTTGGTGGCTTTGTATTATATCACCGATCAAAAATTAGTAGACATTGGCGTAATGCCCAGTTTGGAAGTTGGAAAAGCCGAATATGATTCTTACATCCGCAATGGTTTGATGACTCAATTAGTTCGATTAAAACTAGGCGACCAAATTGAAGAAGCACACATGCGCAATAGACAATTAAATGCAGCGTGGGTTTATGAAAAAGGAAAAGCAGATAACGTAATAGAGTGGTACAAAGAAGATGGCAAAACCTATATCAAAATTAATGACTACGATAAGTTACATGATTTATTTGGTCAATTGCTGCGTGAAATACAGCGCATAAAATCAGAAGGTGATTATGCCGCCGGTAAAGCCTTGGTGGAAGACTATGGCGTGAAAGTGGACCCAACATTACACAAAGAAGTGTTGGACCGATATGCCAAATTAGACTCTAAGCCTTACAGTGGTTTTATCCAGCCTCGATTAGTGCCTTCTTTGGGTGACGAGGATGAAGTAAAAGATGTTACAGTAGAATACCCAACTTCTTTCTTTGCTCAAATGATGGAATATGGTAAAAAATATTCTTTCTTGCCGGTAATGAATTAAGATTACATTTTTTAAAATGCCCCTACGTTTAAGCATTTTTCTTTTTATTTCAATTGCTTTCAACGCATGCAGCGATAGTGATAATAAAAAATACTTGCTGAAATATAATTTCGTTTCTAACCAAGAATTTAACCTTAGTAATGACACGGAAATACGTATGAACCATGGCGGACTTGGAGGTAATTCTAGATTATTCTCTACTTCTTTCAACCGTTACAAGTTTTTACATCGATTAACTGAAGATTCGGGCAATATGATTATGCGGGCTACTGTATTAGATCAAAAATTGCATATAAATGAAAATAATCAAATAACGAATTATGATTCCAAAAAAGATGAAGTAGAAATGGAACAAACAGAATTACTTTTTCATTCTGATGCTAAAAAGTATTTGAACAAAAAACTTATGTTCATGATAAACTCACAAGGCAAACTCCTCGGAAAAGTAGAACACCGAAATGGCAGTTTCTTTGAGAACAACTTTATGGATATCGCTATTCTTTTCCCAAACTTTCCCAAAAAACCCATTCAAATTGGTGACAAGTGGACCATTAAAAATAAAGGCCTTCAAGGTGTAGAACGAAGTTTTATTTACAGGCTCCATTCGGTAGATAGTAATCACTATTACATTAATATTCTAAAAATGAGTACTGAAAGATTTTCAGATTCAAAACAACTAAAAACAAACGGCTTAATAATTCTGAATAAAAAAGATTGCAGTGTTAGTGAAATAGAATACATCATTCAAGGATTATCTAAGTTTGAAACCAACCATTTCTATATTAAGAATAAAATCAAATGCTTTTATTTTGACAATTCTTAATCAGCTCAAATAAGGCTCACATTAATTCTTCAAACCAACCTAAAAAACTTCTTCTTATCTTTAAAAGATGAAACGCTTGGTTTTAATCGTTATGTTTTTCCCATTTTTCTGTGAAGGACAAATTCTTCACAACCCTCAAGACTTATACAATACCCCGGGCGGCCTATTTGACAAAGACTCCTTAAGAACGATTCATGTACAGTTTCAAGATGCTAATTATCACAGCATTCTTCAAAACAGTTTTTTTAATAATCCTTCATACCGCATTCCGGCTTCTGTAACTTTAAATGGCACAACCTATGATAGTTGTGGCGTTCGTTATAAAGGGAATTCTACTTTTTGTTTGCCCAACGATGACAGCATTCCTAAGGTTCCGTACAATATAGATATGAACCATTGGATATCGGGCCAGAAAATAATGGATTACAAAAAAATAAAATTAGCAAACGCTTGGACCGATGCCACTTTTGTACGAGAATTTACCGCTTCTAAAACCTATCGAAAATATCTTCCCTCACCAGAAGTAAACCTAATGAAACTAAACGTACAAGGCGACTATTTAGGACTTTACGTAAATACAGAATCTATTAATAAACAATTTTTGGAAAAACATTTTGACGAAAAAAATGGAACACTTTTTAAATGTGATCCTGCCCAAGTTTTTTGTGGAAACAGCTCGGCAAATGGCACTCCTGATTTAGTTTGGAAAGGAACTGATTCTACAGATTATTACGATGATTACACGCTGAAATCTGATAACGGATGGGGTGATATGGTCGGATTAATTGACACTATAAATAATCATTTTACGCATATTGATAGTGTATTAAATGTAGACCGTGTTTTATGGGCGTTTGCCGTAAACCATGTTTTGCTCAATGTAGATGCTTATAATATGGATGTGATTCATAACTACTATTTATACAAAACCAAAGACGGACAGTTTCAAATGATTCCTTGGGACCTTAGCGAAAGTTATATTGGTGCCTTGCTAGGTTTAAGCTTCAACAATATTCAATCGAGACATTACGAATTAGACCCTTACAATATTCCCAACGGCACACCGCTAGTAGATAAAATAATGAACGATACTCGTTGG
This sequence comes from uncultured Chitinophagaceae bacterium, assembly GCA_964389575.1. Classification (GTDB taxonomy): domain Bacteria; phylum Bacteroidota; class Bacteroidia; order Chitinophagales; family Chitinophagaceae; genus JAGNRR01. The sequence goes on along the minus strand of CAYMFF010000005.1, from coordinate 64,412 downwards.
AGAAAACAATACACCGCTCACCTAAGAACTATATTAAAAGAGTCTACCGATACTACGGTAATTAGAAACAACATTAATCGAATTCAAGCGTTGGCCCAACCCGCGGCAGTTGCAGATACCTTCAAACGGTTTGATATGTCTAAATTTTCTAGCGCGACATCTTCACCTTATATCGAATGGATTATATTTCCAATTTTTGGTTGGGGTTATGGTGGAATAACCGAAGCAGTTTATGAAAGAGCCAATTTCCTATCCAATCAATCTGAAATTTCACAAATCCCACCAACCATCAACAACGTAACAATTTTGGGCAATACAATTACCGCTGAAGTTTTTAATGAAAATAGTGTGTCCGTCATGGCAACAACTACTAAACAAGCTTCAAAATTCAAACAATTTACAATGTATGATGATGGCACCAATGGCGACCTAACATCGAATGATGGAATCTATACAGCGCCGATTCCTTTTCTTGGCAATGGTAAAGATGTAAAATTCTATGTTCGTGCTGAAAATGCTGATGCAATGCAACTGGCTCCTGAGCGCGCCGAATACGAATATTATCTATTCCCTCAGTCGCCTACTAGCATTAAGAATACTACCCATATTCGCTCAAAAAAATTACTAAAAATCGTGGACATTCTGGGTAGAGAGACCGATGCAAGAGATAATGAAATTCAAATTTATATGTATAGCGACGGTAGTGCTGAGAAGAGGTTGAAACTCAAATAATTATTTAATTAACAAGAAGATAGAATGCTTCACGAATCCTATCGTATTTTCACGACTTGAAACTGTCCAACATTCGACTCGAAGTAATGCAAACGATTGAAAAATCGATGCCAGACTTTATGAGCAAATATTTAAAACCGATTGAAGAAAATTGGCAGCCTGCTGATCTTCTTCCTGATAGTAGCCGCGAAACTTTTTTTGATGAAGTAGAAGAACTTCAAGCATTAGCCAAAGAAATAGATTATGATTTATTTGCGGTGCTCATCGGTGATACTGTTACCGAAGAAGCCTTGCCAAGCTATGAGTCATGGTTAATGAATATTGAAGGTGTAGACCAAAAGGGTAATAACGGATGGTCGAAATGGGTACGCGCCTGGACTGCAGAAGAAAATCGTCATGGCGATTTATTAAATAAATATCTTTATTTAAGCGGCCGAGTGAATATGCGGGAATTTGAAGCATCTACTCAACATTTAATCGCTGACGGGTTTGACATTGGAACAGACCATGATCCTTACCGAAATTTTATATATACCAGTTTTCAAGAGTTAGCAACCAATGTGTCCCACAGACGAGTGGCCGGATTGGTAAAAAAATCAGGCAATACTTTATTGGCTAAAATGTGTGGTGTCATCGCGGCGGATGAAGCGCGCCATGCAAGAGCGTATAAAGATTTTGTAAAACATATTCTAGAAATTGATGCTAGTGAAATGATACTCGCTTTTGAAGATATGATGCGCAAAAAAATTGCAATGCCAGCACATTTTATGCGCGAAACGGGCGGCCAAATAGGAGATCTGTTCAAGCATTTTTCTGATGCGGCACAACGAAAAATGGTTTATACTTCACAAGATTATGTAGACATCCTTCGTTCGCTACTAAAAGATTGGAATATTGATAGCATCAGCGGATTGAATGATACTGCAGAAAAAGCCCGGGATTATCTAATGGCATTGCCCGATCGTTTAGAAAGAATTTCTGAGCGCATTGTGATACCCGAAAAACAATATGAATTTAAGTGGTTGGGTATTTAGTTTTTTAGAAACTTCACTTTTTTAGAAAGCTTGTCATCTTTTAATTCTAAAAAATAGATCCCTTTACTCAACCCAGAGACATCAGCTTTGTTTATTCCTTTTTTTAGTTTCATCCCATGTATTGTTTTTCCTAAGGCATCCAAAATATACAGCTCGCCATCAGTTGGTGTTTTTACCTGCAAGGTTTCTGCCGTAGGATTAGGAAATATTTTTATACCCTCATCAATAGGATTTAATACTTCATTCGAAACGGGCCACCCAATACTTTCGTAAGCGCCCATATTCACCGTGCCATTATTAATTCGTGGAGCGCCCGTGACATCTGTTGTAATACCAATAGAAATAAGAGCATTATTACCCGCATCTATGCAAGGGCTATTACCTGCTAAATGAAGTCCATCATCTGCGGTACCGAAAATACCATCAGGACCGAGTGGGTCATTGATATCAACAAACAACGGGTTTTGATTATAAATATTATCACTATCTAAACTATCCAGTGGTTTGTAGTTTGTTATATTGTATTGAATCGAATCATCTTGTAGTAAGTTATTTCTAAAAATGTATTGACTAGTGTCAACATCGGAACTCCACTCAAAGTCTTTTCTGTTATTACTAAAAATATTGTTGGAAAAACTTGAGGCACCACAACAAATTCGTATTGCAAAATTTGAATTAGAAACAAACGTATTATTAGTCACAAAAAGGCTATCTCCAAACTGAGTATAAATCCCTCCAGCTTGTGAACCTGTATTACCTACAACAACATTATTGGCAAAAATAGAATGACCAGTAAGCTGAGCAGCTCCAATATTAGCCGAATTATTTAAGAATAAATTCTCCCGTACAACACCTGCTGAAAAACCAAAACCACCAATACCAATTCCTTTATTTCCTTTGATGACATTACCCTGAAAAATCAAATCAACAAAAAATAAAAAACCACCACCAGCATTGTCTCCCCAATTATTTTCAATATGATTATTTATAATACTAAGTGATTTGGTATAATTTTCACAATTAATTGCACCCACATTTCTACTACTATTATTGGTAATCATATTTTGCTCCATTAATAGACTACTGAAATATATGTTAACTCCTCCACAACCTGCACTACCTCCAAATAAAGAATCATTATTCGAAATAATATTATTGCGCAATATTCCATGGGCATCATCTATGCTGATAGCAGAATTATTCTCTACAACTCGGTTATCTTCTAATAAAAAACTACCGCTTGATATAAATACGCCACCTGATTGAACTAGTGACCACCCGTTACCATTAACATGAGCTACATTGTTAAAATCTCTAATACTTCCATGTTTTATTGTAAAACCATTTACGATTGTAGTATCATTCACTGAAGTCCAATTATCAGAACTATCAATATAACAAACCCTATAAACCGTGTCTCCATTAGGCAACAAGCCATCAAGTGTAGTCTCATTTAAGTTCGGCGCGCGAAAACCGCCACCATTCGGAAACCCTCCAAGCATTTCTAAACCAGTACGAATATGAAAGGTAACATTTTCATTAGGACCTCCAAAAAACTCAACACCCACTCTGGACGAGTTCATTTCATACGGTCTATGCGCAGGATAATACGTTCCCTTAGCTACATAAACAGCCTCAATGGCCGGATTCTGCCAAGCAGAATCAAGTGCATCAGAAAGTTCTGAGAATGCTGTGGCCCAACTACCTCCATTACCACCTAGAGCAGCTGTACTATCTACATAAAGTGTTTGTGAATTTGCCCAAAAAGAACAAAGAAAAAGAGTAAGAAAAAGAATAGGAGTTTTCATAATTAATAGAAAGACGTAGAAAACAAACTTTAGGTTGGGTATTTAGTTTTGCCCTGCTTTCATTTTTTCTGCATTTTCAGCAAACATGAGAGCGTCTATCATTTCTTGTAAATCGCCATTTACGAATGCATCCAAATTATACATCGTTTTTCCTATGCGATGATCTGTAATTCTTCCTTGTGGCCAATTGTAAGTTCTGATTTTTGCAGAACGATCACCACTACTTACCAATGTCTTTCGCTGGCCAGCTATTGCATCTTCATGCTTACGCACTTCTGCTTCATATAATTTAGAGCGCAACATTTCCATTGCACGAATTCTATTTCCCAACTGCGTACGATCAATAGAACATACCACAACTGTGCCGGTTGGTACGTGCGTCAATTGTACCTTAGTTTCTACCTTATTTACATTCTGACCTCCGGCACCACCACTACGCGAAGTTTCCATTTTTACATCGCTTTCTTTAAGTTCAAAATCTATTTCTTCCGCCTCTGGCATAGCAGCTACGGTAGCCGCTGACGTGTGCACTCGACCTTGCGTTTCTGTAGCTGGCACGCGTTGTACTCGATGCACGCCACTTTCATATTTCATAGTACCATACACATCGTCGCCGTTTATTTGCAAAATTGCTTCTTTGTAGCCACCGCTAGTACCGTCGTTGCTAGAAAGCATTTCCACTTTCCAACCTTGTTTTTCGGCATACTTTATATACATCCGCACTAAATCGCCGGCAAAAATACTTGCCTCGTCTCCACCCGTTCCGGCTCTTACTTCTAATACTACGTTTTTTTCATCCTGCGGATCTTTGGGTATGAGCATTTGCTGAATAGTATCTTCCAGTTCTTCTTTTTCTTTTTCTAGCGGAGCAATATCAGCTTTTGCTAAATCTCGTAACTCTTCATCTTGTTCTTCGTTCAATACTTCTTTGGCAAACTCTAAGCTATCTAAACATTTTTTGTAAGCCTGATGTTTTTTTACAATCTTCTCTAGCTTACTATACTCTTTGCTCAGTGCCATAAACTTCTTCTGATCACTTACCACATCAGGATTGGTTAGTGAAACACCAATGTCATTAAATTTTGCGTTGATCGCTTCTAGTTTGTCTAGCATAAGATGAACACAAAAATACGAGAATAATTTTCTTAAAAATGCTTATTCTAAGATTCTAATAAAGAAGAGTTTAAAGATTTGTAATTGCTCGTTTTATTTCTGCCAGCGTCATTTCATTCAAAGACATATTGGATTTATAATTTGAGCGTAGCGTTTCGTTTTCTTTTTTAGCAAAATAATAGTTGCCATCTACTTTTGCTAGAGCAATAATAGTTGCCTTCATACCAATTGGAATAGTCAGCCCACTACTCAGACTAATTGTGTTCAAACTGTTCATATCATTTTGTTGAATAGGAATAACAGCATTGATTTCGTTAAGCAATATATAACCTGAAGCACTATAAAAAGGTAAGTCAACACCACTGAGATTTAGGCTCACACTTGTTTGGGGGCGTGCATCATTATAAAATATATCACAATTGATGTAGTTAAAATGCGTCAAATCATCAAAGGCGTAATAGTCAATCATATTGGCTGGATCAAGGGTGGTTCCACCTTGTGGATTTCTCCCGGGCTCAAACCATGAAATAATACCATTGGCAGAATCTGATGAGGACTGACTAGTTTGTTGAATCTGTCTGCCTCCGCCTTGAAAAGACGACAACCCACCTTGAAACAGCAACATAGTATCTGTATTAGGACCATCTTGTCTGAAATCAATCCCAATCCCTGAACCTGCAAGAACCGGATTCCCGTTTTGGCTTACTTGTAAATCTACTGAGCCGCCACTTTGTAAAATTTGACTTGTACCCACCATGGTGGTAACGTTATTTAAAACCATGTCCTTGGCTGTTGGCATTTCCACCAAGGAAATATCTATAGTTCCGTTGGTTATGATATTTCCATTATTATCACGAAAAGAACTGGGTCCAAAATGAATTCGGGTTCCTTTGTTGCCTTCTATGCTCCAAGTCTGTCCTGCTTGACCCGAAAATTTTTGAGGCGTACTCTTAAGCGCTTGTTTTAATCCCCAAACATTATTATCAGCAAGATTAATTTTATTACAAGCCACAAATGAAACGAGGACTAAAAGAAAAAAAGCAAGAAATGCAGATTGAAATAATTTGTTGTTTTTCATTAAAAATAATTTAGAGGTTCAATTATTCTAACGAAAGATAAAATAAGATATTATAAGCATTAGTTTTTCTTAACACTTTTAACCTATGCAAAAGAGGCGCTCAATAAAGCTCTAAAAAATTAAACATTGATTAATTAAAAAACGTGATTACTTAATCTCTATCCCTAAACGAATTAAGATTCTTTGTTGCTTAAAGTTATTTGACTCTTCCTCCCAAAGATTTACAGCATTTTGCTGATCATGTTCATAGCGGGTTTGCTTAAAATTGTAAGACACATCAAATGAATAAAATGTTTCACGGCCTAATCGTGCTTTGATACCACCACCCACATTAGCGTAATAGCCCACTTTTTTACGATAGCGGTTCCAGTTGTCATCTTGCATCCATTCATTACCTACTATTAAATTAGTGCCCACATCGGCTAATGCAAAAACCCATTTCTTCTTAAAAAAGTAATGCCGCACATCAAGGTATAATGGCATGGTACTAACGCGCTCATTCCGCCACCAACCCGCATCTAATTCATAGGCCACACCAATACCCGCAAACCAATTATCAAAGCGTATCCCATTAATTAGATTGGGTAGAGCACGCACTCGGTCTGCTTCTACTATGATGCCCAATTGTTGCATTCCGCCATAGCTAAAACGCGACTCATCTTGTCGCTGAGCAGTAAGATTGAAAGACAATAAAGTAATTATTACCACTAAGAGGATGTGTCTCATTACTTGCTCAATTTTCCTTGAAGACTTATATCGGTTGCTGAAGAAAACTTATAAATTTGAATGTCTTCTTGGGTAATAACATACGCTCTGTTGCCGATAGTAATAACATCGGTAGCTACACCAATGTCTTTTATTCTTTTTTTCTCTTTTATATTTTGTACATCCGTAGCATCTAGAACTCGCAATCCGGCTCTGCCATCACAAATGAACAAAATGTTTCCACTTAGACTCAAACCATATGGATTGGTCATGGAATACGTTTTTAATAATCTAGGCGTTTTTACATTCTCTACATTCAGCACATCTAATTGGTTATCTGCATCATTACAGCGCGTGCCACCACGTAAGGTTACGAAAGCATATTTATCATTTGCAATGACGGGATCACAAGCAGTTGCATGGCTAAAACCGCCTTCATAATTTGGTTGACCTGGATTGTTGATATTATAAATTACCATACCCGTATTAGACCCAATGAATAAATTATTTTTAAAAGGATAAATAGTTTCAATACCCCAACCAATATTTTGTTCACTATTTAAGCTTGGCTCTGTAGCATTGGACAAACTAAAGCTATACAACTTAGAATTATCTACCGCATACAAATAATCGTTGACCAGTGTAAAACGAGCCATACTACCACTCGTAGAATTTCCACCACCAGCATCAAAATTCTGTGCCGCCACACTACTAAAAAATATTATTCCTCCTCCATTCTCTGCCATAGGTCCATTTGCGTATTCTTCAGTAATGGTTGTATCCCTTTTCACCCAATCAACAATCACATGATTCTGATCCATCTGATGACCCATAATCCATTCTTGACTTTTAAATACTCCTGATTTCACAGCAGCTAATTTTATGTTTTGAAGATTACTGATATCAATAATGAACAAATCCATATAACTATCCGCATATAAATAATTATTACGAACTGCCATATTTTGATTTCCCGGTATTGGAATAAAGCCAACTTTCGTCGGAACTGAGGAGCTACTAGCATCTATAATATGAATTCCTTTGGTTTGCTCAACGGCCAAAATATAATTGTTATACACGATCATATTACCCATATTTTCTATGGCGCGTGGTGGTGTATTTTTCACATTATCTTGCACTTCTTGCGCAGTAGCATATATTGGTGTGTAATAACTATACTTTTTTAGGTTTTCATTTTTTAGACAAGAAGAAAAAAGGCCGATGGCAAAAATTAGTGCTATTAATTTAAAATATTTCATGATCAATTTAATTTATTCTGTAAGTATATCGTTTTACTTATCTAAAAGTTACAAGCATTAACAAATGCCGATTTATTACCAAAGTAAAACTTTTTGAGGTATTTAGGAGTTTACCTTGCTAAACGAAAAAAGCACCCAGATAGTATCTGGGTGCTTTATAAACTTATTCTTGCTTAAATTAATGCTCAGCCCACTCAATCGTGTCTAAGTCAATTCCTTCTTTATACATTTCCCAAAGTGGGCTCATCTCACGAAGTTTGTGAACGGTTTTGCTTACCAATTCTATGGCATGATCAATTTGTTCTTCTTTGGTAAATCGGCTTAACCCAAACCGCAACGAACTGTGTGCTAAATCATCCCCTAGTCCTAATGCTTTTAAAACATAAGAAGGCTCCAAGGAAGCTGAAGTACAAGCACTCCCGCTACTCAATGCAATATCTTTATTAATTCCCATTAACAACCCTTCACCTTCTACATGTTTGAAAGAAATATTGGTTACATGTGGCAAACGATTTTCTTTGTGACCGTTCAAGTAAGCTTCTTCGATTTTCATTAGTTCCGTCTCAAGCTTATCACGCAATACTCGTACATGAGCTGCATCTTTTTCCATTTCTAAACGGCACAATTCTGCCGCTTTACCAAAACCAACAATCCCGGTTACATTTAAAGTACCACTGCGCATTCCACGCTCGTGGCCACCGCCATCCATTTGGGCCGTCACTTTTACACGAGGGTTTTTACGACGAACAAATAAAGCACCAACACCTTTGGGTCCGTACATTTTATGAGCAGTAAACGCCATTAAATCAATACCATCTTCATTTACATCTACTGGTATTTTACCTACCGCTTGAGTGGCATCGCTCATCACAAGTACACCATGTTTTTTTGCTATTGCTGCAATTTCTTTCATTGGATTCACCGTACCAATTTCGTTATTGGCATACATTATCGCAATACAAACCGTTTTTGGAGTAATAGCTGCTTCCAAGGCTTCTAAGTCAATCATTCCATCACGCTGCACTTCTAAATACGTCACATCACAACCTTCTTTTTCCAATACTTTACAAGTATCCAACACAGCTTTATGCTCTGTAGTGGTTGTGATAAAATGATTTCCTTTTGAGGCATACATTTCTGCAACTCCTTTCAGTGCCAAATTATCAGCCTCAGTAGCACCCGAGGTAAAAATAATTTCTTTAGGATTAGCACCAATCAATTGAGCAACTTGCTCACGGGCATAATCCACTGCTTCTTCTGCTGTCCAACCAAAACTATGATTTCGGCTTGCCGCATTACCAAAGTTTTGCGTGAAAAACGGTACCATGGTTTCTACTACTCTTGGGTCACAAGGTGTGGTGGCGTTATTGTCTAAATAAATTGGCAATTCCATATCTCTACTTTTTTATTGTTATTGATTAACCCAATCCTGATGAATTGGGATGCAAAGGTATTGACAAAAGCCTTATCAACCTTGACTATAAAGCGAGTAATTGTCATAAAAATCTCAAAAAAACTAAACCTGTGAGGTTTATGGCACTTGTGAACTATAAACCTCACAGGTTTTATATTTTTACAAGGTGAAAAAAATTGAACACATCGGCATAGCGGTTAAAAACCTAAATACTAGTATTTCACTTTTTGAAAAATTACTCAATACAGATTGTTATAAAAAAGAAACCGTAGAAAGCGAAGCAGTAGAAACGGCATTTTTTAAAACGGGTGAAAATAAAATTGAACTGGTAGCAGATGTTGCCGATGGGGTTATTAATAAGTTTATTGATAAACGAGGAGAAGGAATTCATCACATAGCTTTTGATGTAGAAGATATAGAAGCTGAAATGAAACGCTTGATCGATGAAGGATTTGTTTTACTGAATGAAAAACCAAAAAATGGCGCTGATAATAAATTAGTTTGCTTTCTTCATCCAAAACACACCAATGGTGTTTTGATAGAATTATGTCAAGAGAAAACATAAGTATATTTCATGTTGATACTCGCAAAGCATAAACATCCCTATGCACATAAATGTTTGACTTCCTTTCGAAATCCTAAGGGGAACACTCGTTATTTATTTAAATGAAACTTGAGCTGCTTGCAATATAGACTGGTCAATTCCACTCTTATGCACAAAAGCAATTATGTGACAATTATCTAAATTCCATGCATTTACTCCTTCAAGCTTTGCTTCAAATGGGATGCGCTTTTGCAAAACGGTACCGGCCTTTTTATCAGCAAAGTTTAAAGATGATCCCGATACTGAGGTAAGTATTTTACGGAAAACATGATTGTGTTCATACATGACCTTGTCGCCACTATCATCTTGGTAATCCATAATTTTATCTTCTATTACATAGGCAGTAATAAATAATTCATCGCTTACATCTTCCGTAAACGCAATTTTGGTAATTAACTCTCCCGTATTGTTTTCAGCATCATAGCTAGTTTGTAGGTGAATATTTACTGGAGTACTCTCTGAAAATAATGGTTCTACTAAAGCTAACCAAGTTAAAGGTGATCTGATAATAATGGCACTATTGGATTGGGTTTTTCTATTCAAACTAGCACATGGATATCCATCAGGACCACCTAAAAAAGAAATAATTTCATCTATAACATCTACTCTAAAATCGTATTTGCTTTTATTGGGAATGGGTTCAGTAAAACCTTTACCTGAAGGAGGATGCATCGCTACAGCCAAAACTCTTCCTGGGTTTGCATTACTAATTGACTTAATTGCTGTTGCGGCTTTCGGACAATTTTGACATTGCACACCTGTCAATTCCTCTATTAAAATTACCTTATCTTGTTTAGGTTCTAAAGTGGCTATATAACTCGAATTTGCTTCGTTAGTATCACCTAGATCTAAACCTGGTGGTTTTTTTTCCTGACAAGAAAAAAAGTAATTGTAAAAATTACAGCACAAAGTAAAAGGTTTAGAATTTTCATAGTCTTTCAAATTTACGAATAAAAAAAGATCTCCTAGTTAAGAGATCTTCAGTTCGAAAGAACAAATATTGTTATTTAAACGAAACTTTTGCTGCGTGCAGAATCGATTGATCGTTTCCACTCTTGTGCACAAACGCTATAATTTTACAATTATCCAAATTCCAAGCATTAACGCCACTAATGTTTGCCTCGTAACCAATACGTTTTTGCAGCACTCGACCCGCAACTTTATCGGCAAAATTTAAACTAGAACCAGAAACTGATGTTATTGCTGAACGAAATACATGCTGATGCATATACAATTTTTTATCGCCTGCATCATCTTGATAATCTTCGATATCATCTTCTATCACATAAGCAGTAAGAAAAATTTCATCGGATATATTTTCGGTCAACGCTACTTTTACAACTAATTCACCCGTATTGTTTTCTGCATCATAAGTTGCTTCCAAATTTAGATTAACTGGTGTAGTTTCTGTTAGTAATGGATTCACTCTTCCAACCCAAGCTGGATAATCACTATCAAAAATTACACCGGCTGTTTTCGGTTCTCTATTAATAGAACCTGATGGTAAACCACCACTTAAGCCTCCCAATTTAGCGATCACTTCATCCGCTTCTTCTACACGAAAATCGTATTGACTTTTTGTAGGTATCGGTTCTGTAAAACCACCTCCTAATGGTGGATGCATTCCTACCGCTAATATTCTTCCTGGATTTGCATCACTCATAGTCTTAATATTCTTAGCCGCTTTTGGACAATTCGCACATTGTACTCCTGTCAGCTCTTCTATTAAAATCACTTTATCTTGTTTATTTTCAACTGAAGTGAGATAACTAGAATCTGCAACTCTGGTATCACCTAAATCTAATCCAGGAGGAGCTTGCTCTTCGCAAGATGCAAAAAACAACAATGCAAATCCTGCCACGATTGCCATTAAACTATTTCTTATTTCTTTTCTCATAACTATTCAAATTTACTAATTATTACTACAATTTTTTGTAAAAAAAATATGACGAAGCGTTAGAAACTAGATGTCATACCAAATTTAAAACCACTAAATGCTGGTTCAAAACGACATACACCGCCCGTACAGTTAATTCCTTCTACTTGTTTTACATACTGACCTGTAAAGCGATGAGGTCCTTTTGTGTAGGCCACAAAAATATTTGGATAATGCGTTGGATCTAATCCATCACCATTAATTCCACTAGGCGCCATATTATACATATCTGTTACTGCAAACGACCATTTGGGCGATATATTATATTCTAACAGTCCAAATAACCATGATCCGTAATCTTGTTTGGTTTCCATGTATTGCCCCTCGAATCGGATAGAATGTTTTTTATCAATTTTATAGACAACTTCTGTAAAAGGTGTGAAGGCAAATACCATAGGTGCTCCGGCTTTTATCTGATATAAATCTTGATTATACTCCATGTATTGAGCTCCCAAATGCACTATAAAATTTTTCCAACCTCTATATTCTATTTCACCCCATACTTCTCTAAATAATTTGGTAGGCTCAGGAAAAATATTATCTTCTAAAGTATTAATATGAGTATAACTCAGGTTAATACCCAACTTATCGGTAGGATTATAAAAAACATTAATATTGGCAGCTTGTTCGCTTACATCTTGTGATTGTGGACTATATCGTGCTATTACTCGTTGTACGCGAATATTCGCTATAATCGGTTGCCAATTATACAATCCATTTAATGCTGTTTCATTAGGCGATGTTCGCATCACAAAATTCTCTGTTCTTTTTACGGCCGCATTAATTCCTAATTTATTAATTGCGAAACCCAACGATGAATAAACTGAAGTACCTGCTGCATTATAAATATCTTCTGCATTAAAAGCAATTGCTTCTTCTGTTTTTGCGGCAGCTTCTATATACCAAGTGAAAGCTCCATAATTCAACGTATTATAAAAAGTTCCTCCATAGGTATTGTATTTAGGCGTAAAACGATCTGCACTGTCCAAACCATTTACACTATTTACTACACCAGCAATACTTGCTTGGTCCATGGTTCTGTCTAGTCCTCCAATTCCCATAGTGTTATATCCTTTTTCCCCTACGGCAAAATCTCCTTCTATATTAATTGCTTTTACGATTGGCTCATATCTTGTGAATTCTCCTCTCCGTTTTATCTGACCCGTAAAGCCCTTTACTTTTAAATTATCATTGATTTGATATTTTAATTTTAAACCGAATAAAGCATTATCTATCAATAAACCTCTGTCTTCATATGCTCTCCATAGAATACCGGTTCCTATTTGATCATAAATATGACCAGCGGATATAGTCAATTTTTTATATTCTTTTGTAAAATTAAATGCACCAATACCTGCAGCACTATAAGCAGATGTAGGATTTAATAAATTCGTATTCTGAAAACCATCAAATCGCACCGTGGCAGAGAAACCTTTATTATCTGAATAACGCAACCCTAACCAAACTTCTCCTCCGCTTAGATAATTATCATATAGATTATTATCAAAAGCACCAATATTGGTATCTCTTTGATAAAAGTTAACGTTGGTCATAATATCTCCTGATAGTCTTCCCTGAGCTTTTATATCCAAATTATTAAAAATAAAAGCCAAACAGCAAGAAATAAATACTACTAATTTTTTCATATGCGTTACCAAATATAGAATCAAATCACTAACTGCAAGATTGATTTTTGTCATTTATACAGCTTTTCAACCTTCTCACTATTAATAAATTTCTTTTTTAAAAAATACTTATTGTTACTATTAGGGCTGTGAATTCGTGGGAAACTAATTTCTAAACAGCTATCCACAATCAAGTACCAATGTAATAAACAAGTAATGTGTCACTTAGACTTACTATTTGACTCTATTAATAACAATATCTTACGGATGTTATTAATCATGATAAACAAAAAAATCATGGTCTTAGGATGTGGAAATAGTCGTAGTAGAAATTCATTTTGGTTCATAACTGGGAGAATAAAGCTAAAAAGAGAAAGTTATTCATAAAAAGTACACCGTAATTTAACCATATTGTGAGTTAAGAATCTTTGATAAGAATGTACAAAACCCCTATTTTTGCGAACCTTAAATTTTGTGTACAATATGTCAGTAATTCAAACCCTAAGAGGAAAAGGAAGTGTAGTAGTGACCATTTTGCTAATATTAGCATTGGTAGCCTTTATATTCATGGACTCATTTCAAAATGTTGGAGAACTTTTCAGAGCCGATAGAATGCTAGTGGCGGATGTAAATGGTCAGCGAATGGAAACGACCAAATACAGCCAAGAACTCCAAGAATATGAGCAAGCCGTGAAGCAAAACCAGGGCAAAGAAAATTATACGCCAGAAGAAGAAGAGAATATAAGAACTCAATTCTGGAATCAGCAATTGAATGAAGTATTAATCAGCCAAGAGAGTGAATTATTAGGATTAAGTGTAACTGAGAAAGAAAGAAACTCAATGTTTACTTCTATGAATGCGGATCCAGTAGTAAAACAAAACTTCACCGATCCCAAAACAGGAATCTTTGATCCAAACCGTGTGATTCAATATGAGCAGCAAGTAATGCAGGGAGAAGATATTAGTATGAAGACGAGTTGGGGAAATTTCAAGTCACAATTAATGAAACAACGTAAAGTGAATAAATATGTTGCCATGATTAAAAATGGTATTTATTCTCCGAAGTTTATGATGGACGAAATGGCCAAACAACAATTTGTGACTGCTAGTTTATCCTATGTAAAGATTCCATATGATGCAATTGATGCAACAACGATAAAAGTAACTGATGAAGAAATAAAAAATTACATGAGCAAACGTAAATCAAGCTTCACAACCCAAGAGGATAATGTGAGCATGGAGTACGTTAGTTTTCCGATTATACCAACATCAGGTGATACAGCTAATTCGTTAGGAGAATTAAATAGAATAAAAGAAGCATTTGCAGCGAGCCCAGATCCTTATGATTTTGCAAGTGATAAAACGGACGAACTAAGTGACGAAAGTTTTTATAATGCCAAAACATTAAAAAGTGAAAATAGTGCTACTTTGATTGCTGCTCCTGTTGGGTCTTTAGTAGGACCGTATTATGAAAAAGGTGCTTATCGTTTAAGTAAAATTACAGAGCGTAAGTCGTTGCCGGATAGTGTTCGTTCTTCACATATTTTAATCCAGCCAAGCGAAACATTAACGCAAGCTCAGGCTGAAGCATCAGCAGATAGTATCTTAAAACAAGTGAAAGCAGGTGCTGATTTTGCTGCTTTGGCAAAATCTAGAAGTGCTGATAAGGAATCAGGTGCTAAAGGTGGTGATATAGGTTATTTAGCAAATGGAATGGGCTTCTCAAAAGAGCATAATGAATTTATTTTTCAGGGCAGCACAGGTGCCAGCAAAATAGTAAAATCTCAATATGGTTATCACGTAGTAAAAATTACAGATCAAAAAGCATTTCAGCCAAACATAAAAGTAGCTACGATTGCTAAGCTATTAGAAGCAAGCCAAGAAACATTAAACAAAGCGCAACAAAAAGCAAGTGATTTTACGGCTAAAGCAAAAGATGAAAAAAGTTATACTGCCACAGCCAAGAAAATGGGAATGGATAAAAGAATAGCACAAGGCATTACCGGAACGCAAGGTGTTGTGCAAGGATTGGGTAACGTGCGTAATTTAGTTCGTTGGGCATTTACGGCTGAAGTAGGAACCATATCCAATGCTATGATGTTTGATGACAAACTAGTAGTGGCTCGTGTAACGTCTAAAAATAAAAAAGGTGATATGGCATCAGTAGCTGCTAGTAGACCACAAATAGAAGCTGATATCAGAAAACAAAAACAAGTTGAAATAGTAAAGAAGAAGGTTGGTAATCCAACAAATCTTCAATCTGTTGCAACAGCTTATAATACAGAAGTTAAAACATCGGACTCCGTTAAAATGATGGGTATGAGTAATCCAGATTTAGGTTATGAAGCCAAGGTGTTAGCTGCAGCGGTTAATAAGAAAAATGTAAACAAAGTAAGCGGACCTATTTCAGGTCAAGGCGGTGTTTATTATATCATGGTAAAAAATGTTTCAGACGATGTGAAAGGTGCACCGCGTATTCCTCAAATGGAGCGTATGCAAGTAGAAGGTCAATATAAAAACAGCGCAGAACAGTTAATACCTGTAGCCTTGCGTAAGCGAGCAGATATAAATGATAATCGAAGTGTGAGTCTGACCTATTAGACTTTCATTTTTATCTACTATAAAAAGCAGTCACTTTAAATAAAGTGACTGCTTTTTTAGTTTTAACAATTTTTATCCAGCCGGATTCTGTACAGTATAGAAAAACTGTTCACGAACAATTTTTCCATCTTTTACTTCGTACAAACTCATTTCTTCAAAGTTTTGACGGCCTCCTTCTTTGAAGGTAACGTCCATAGCTTGACGTGCTGTAAAAAAATTTTCAGCTACAATCGGTTCTCCAATTTCTGAACCATGCATTTCTTCTAACATTTCGTTCCAACGTTTCCCCTTTTCAGCCATTTGCTCCATGCCTTCGGCACGCTCCCATTGCGCTCCTTGTGGCTCAATGCTCACACATTGTGGCGAGTATAATTCTTTGTAACAGGTTTCGAATTCTCCTTGACGGCAAAGTTCTGCCCAGCGGTTTGCTACTTCTTGTGTTGTCATAATATAAATTTTTAATAAGTGGTTTGCTAATATAATAAAAAGACTGCGCACTGAGTTTACGTTTGGTTTAAAAATAAAATCAAGACGTAAAAATTCGCAACACTTTCACATTCCAATTATCAACTATCCATTAAACAAACTAACTTCGTGCTATGCAAAAAATATTCCCTGTCGCATTGCTTTGTTTTGTATTGTTATCTTCTTGTTTTACCTCTTGCGAAAACGATAATAATACAATAGATGAACCAACAGCCTTAAACGAGGCACCCCAATTTAATGCGGATAATGCTTTTGCTCATATAGAAAAACAGCTGAGTTTTGGTCCGCGTGTTCCAGGAACGGCTGGACAAAAAAATTGTGCTGCTTTTTTAAAAAGTGAAATTGCTAAATACGTAGATACAGTTTATGTGCAAGAAACAACTGTTACGCAACCAATATCTGAAAATCAATATCCATGTATAAATATTATTGGAAGCATTCATCCCGATGCACTTTATAGAGTACTCGTATTAGCGCATTGGGATACAAGACCTTGGGCCGATATGGATGATGAACGAAAAGCAGAACCGATACTGGGAGCTGATGACGGAGCTAGTGGCTGTGCAGTTATGCTAGAAGTGGCTCGGGCAATAAAAGAAAGCGACTTAGAATTAGAAGATGTAGGAGTGGATTTTTTATTTGTTGATGTAGAGGATGTCGGTAAAACTGAATGGAGTGAATTAAGTTATAGTTTGGGTACGCAGTATTGGGCCCAAAACCCACACGTATCTAATTATAAAGCGAACTACGGAATGTGTTTAGATATGGTTGGAGCCAAAAATGCGCAATTTTTATTAGAAGGTTTTAGCAAGCGCTATGCCGATGATAAACAACGAAATATCTGGGACATTGCCAATAAATTGGGCTACGGACAATACTTTTTATATCAAGATGGTGGCGCAATTACCGATGATCATGTAGTAGTTAATGAAATGGCAAACATTCCTTGCGTAGACATTATTAATTTGCAAGAAGGAGGAAGTTTTGGAAAATATTGGCACACACATGATGATGATATTGACATTATTGATAAACGAACATTGAAAGCAGTAGGCCAAACAGTTTTACAGGTTTTATACGAAGAGTAATGAAGGTTATAGAAAAAGCACAAATCCTTTACGAGGATAATCACCTGATTGCCATCAACAAAAAAAGCGGTGATATTAGTCAAGGAGATAAAACGGGCGATGCACCGTTGGGTGAATATGTAAAAGCATATATCAAGGCAAAATACAATAAGCCTGGCGAAGTTTTTTTGGGTGTAATTCATCGTTTAGATAGACCCACAAGTGGTGTGATTCTTTTTGCCCGAACGAGCAAAGCTCTCACCCGAATGACAGAACTTTTTAAAAAACGCGATGTTCAAAAAACGTATTGGGCCGTAGTGCGTGAAAGTAAATTACCGCCAACAGGAACGTGTGAAAATTTTCTTTGGAAAAATGAAAAGCAAAACAAAAGTTATGTGGTGGAAGAGAATAAGAAGGGAGCTAAAAAGGCGTTGTTACATTATAAAATAATTAAAACAGATGGCCCTTATCAACTGATAGAAATACAACTTGAAACGGGAAGACACCATCAGATACGCGTGCAATTAGCTGACTTAGGTTGGCCCATTATCGGAGATAATAAATATGGTTATAAAAGAGCAAACCGTGATCAATCGATTCATTTGCATTGTAGATATACTTCTTTTATGCATCCAGTAAAAAAAGAAGAATTGAAAATTACTGCTCCTTTACCGCAAGATGTTATTTGGGATCGGTTTAGGTAATTACCGATAATACCCTCCAGCTTCAATCTCCTCCAGCACAGGATCAGTTACCAAATAACGAAATGATTTTTTTTCTTTGATTAGTTTCCGAATGCGCGTAGAAGAAATTTCTAATAGGGGAGCATCCATAATTTTTATTTTATTAGATAGCGAAGTGTCTATATTAAAACCAGGGCGCTGATAAACTAATAAATCATATTTATGCAAAAGGGTTTTATAGTTTTTCCATTTGGTAATATTCTGAAAACTATCACCTCCCATTACGACAGCAAATTCATGCTCGGTATATTTTTCTTCTAAAAAAGTAAGCGTATCAATCGTGTAGGACGGACGCGGCATACCAAATTCAATATTACTTACTTGAAACGATGACTCTTCTTCTATTGCTAACCGAACAAGATGTAAGCGCTGATGTTCATTCAGAAGAGAGGCGCTTTCTTTGAGTGGATTATGTGGCGAAACCACAAACCATAATTGATCTACATCGGTTTCATTAATAACATGATTGGCTATTATTAGGTGTCCAACATGTATCGGATTAAAACTTCCAAAGTAGAGTGCAATCTTCATGAGAACAAATATAGCATATAACAAAAATCCCTTTGCAAAGCAAAGGGTTCTTGTAGTAGAGAATCTATGCGTACAGTCTTTATCTCAGTTTGGGTGAAACTGGATTTTTAGGTTTACGATGGTAGGTTGCACCAATCGTTAGCAAGATAGGATTTCCAGTAATAGAAAAACCATCGCCCCAACCAGGACCCCAACCAATTTCTGGATTCAAAGCCCATTTAGTTTTTTTGTCTAAGAAGAAATAACCACCAAAAGAAAAAGATGAAAAAATACCAGAAGTAGTTTCTGCTACATTTACCACTTGGTCTACTAATTCATTACCGGTTTCGCCGTAATCTTTTTTTACGTTCCGAATTTTAAGACCGGTTCGATTGGCCATGTAGATTATTGTTTTTTTACCACCAGTAAAATTATATTTGAAGTTGACACCAAGCATAGTGCTCGAGTTTTGTACTTCATATTCGCTATCATTTTGAGTACTAGATCCGTTAATTATATTTTGAGCGATGTTTTGTAAATTAATATTATTAAAATCAATATCACCAGCTAATAAATCATTGGCCAAGCGCTCAATCGATCCTGTGCTTTTGGTTGTCATGGTACCAACCATAGCACCAACGGTAATATTATCACGAATACCGTAGTCAACAGATAAATAAGTAGGAGGCAACACTAATTTACTGCCTGATAAAGAACGTGTTAGGCTTACCGGTAGCGTGGTATTGGCATTAATGAATAAGTGTTTTTGAACATGCGCGCGTTTCATGCCTGACATAGCCGCACCGGCTACCCCACCTATAACACCAAACTGTGCGTTAGTAAAAATTGCAAAAGAGAGAAATAAAATAGTAGTCGTTAGTTTTTTCATGATAAAGAGTGTTTTTTCAAATGTATAAAGGATAATGCTAAGTTTTTTAATTATTTTTTTAGTTAGAGTCAAAAAATCCCACAGGAATGTGGGACTTTTTTTGACTTTAAATTGTATTATGAAGAAAATGGCTATGACGCCATCGTCGTATTATAGTATGAGCAACTACCGTGCCAAAAAACATTTTATAAAAAAATATATAAAATTTTCCCAATTCATTCACAAGCTATTTGCATTTACGGAAAATTGTTGCATATTTGTGAGCATATGTAACAGTTATACTATTTGGTCCGCGAATATGGAGATGAAGACTTAATCAGACGTTTGATAGACGTGTTTCCACCTTCGATGTGACCAAACCCAATTCTCAGGCTGACGTTTGATAGAATCCTCTAAAAAACGAACATAGGCAGCGGTTATTTCGCCGTCTTTAGTTTCTCTAGGGTTCTCAAACGTCAGTTTTAGTTTCGTTTCATAATAACCTCGTTTCAGTTTCACCATTTCGCCCATTACTACGGGTAAGTTATATCTTCTGGCTAGCAATTCACCGCCTTTGGCAAATGCAGTTTTCCGATGAAAAAAATCTTCCCAAGCACAACGTTTAGTATCTGCTGGCGTCTGATCAGCTACAAAACCCCATAATGAATCCTGTGCCTGATATACTGGAATTTGTCGAGCCATTTTATTGGCCGGAATACCCACGGTACCAAATCGCCCTCTAATCTTATTCATTATTTTATCGAACACCTCAGAAGTTAATGGAAGATATGGACCAACAAATTGTTTGTCGATCATTGCATTCGTCAACAAAGTACCCCACTCCCAATTAAACTGATGTGAAACAAAAACAACCGCATTGGTATCTTTAATACTATTTACAACCTCCCAATTGTTGGTGAACCGTTTGCTCAGTTCTTCTTTCGAAATGCTCATCATTTTAATGGTCTCTACAATACTATCGCAGAGGTTACGATAAAACTTTCGTTCAATCGTTTGAATCTCTTTTTCTGTTTTTTCAGGAAAGGAAAGTGTTAAGTTTTCGCGCACTACTTTTTTTCGATAGGCTAGCAATCTGTAAAAAACGAAATATAAAAAATGTGCGATGCCATATAAGAACCAAAACGGAAGTAAGGAAATTGTATAAAGTAATGCATAAACTATTTTATAAGCCATAATCGAATCAGTAACAATATTACAAAACCATTATCTTTAATCCATGACCGATGTCCAAATCGCGGAAAAAATAGACAAAGAAATAAAAAAAACACAAAACAAAATTGTGGATTATATCGATATGGCAAAGCCAGTATCGCCCGATGATGCTATTGGTCGGCTAAGCAGAATGGATGCGATTAATAATAAAAGTGTGGCCGAAGCAGCCTTGCACAAAGCAAAAGAAAAACTAAAAAAATTAGAATACGCTAAAACGCAAATTGGTAAAGAAGGATTTGGTCTTTGCAAGCAATGCACTCAGCCTATTCCAATTGGCAGAATAATTATACGACCAGAAAGTTTGTATTGCGTTTCTTGTGCAGACTAATACAAGGTGTTGGAAATAAGATTATAATTTCTTTATACTTAAAAAATTTTACCTTTGAATTTCAAATTTAGTAACCCTCGGCATTACAGTTTTAGAAATGAGTAATCGATTAAAATGGATAATAGGAATATTGCTTGGAGCAATCTTGGTTTTTTTTATTTTGAAACTAGTTTTTAAGCCAGAAAATAGAACAAAAGTAGCAGTAGAGTTATCCGAAAAACGAACCTTAGTAGAAAGTGTTTCGGCTAGTGGCAAATTATATCCTGAAAACGAAATTAGATTAAGCCCCGATGTGTCGGGCGAGGTCGTTGTGCTAACCGTTGCCGAAGGAGATAGTGTACGAAAAGGACAACTATTGGCAACTATAAATTCGCAACTTTATAAATCTCAGGTGCAACGTGCGCAAGCGCAATTGAAACAGACCAAATCAAGTGCGCAAAGCGCCCAATCACAAAAGAGAAAACTAGAAACAGATTTAAGAAAAGCAAAGTCAATGTTTAACGAAGCGCGCAAACAGTTCAATACAAAATCGATTAGTTTGGCCGCTTATGAAGCTGCAATTGAAAACTATAAAATGGCGCAAGCCAATTACAGTACAGCAATGGCATCGTCGGGTGGTAATCAATATCAAGTGGCCAATGCAAGAGCAAGTGTGAAAGAAGCGCAACAACAGCTAAATCGCACTTCGCTTTATTCTCCTATGAATGGAGTGGTATCTGTGTTAAATGTAAAAAAAGGAGAACGTGTAATGGGTTCGGCACAAATGTCAGGAACTGAAATGATGCGCATTATGGATATGAGCACCGTAAAAGTGGATGTAGATGTTGTGGAAAGTGATATTGTAAAAATTAAAGTAGGTGATAGTGCAAAAGTTATTGTGGAAGCCTATGGTAAGCAGGTATTTAATGGACGGGTAGATCAAATAAAACTAGCACGAGCTGGAGGTTTAGCGCAAACAACCGGCTCAGCAAATAGTCAAGTAACAAACTACACCGTTAGCGTCACGCTAAATCCCCAAAGCTATGAAGACTTACAACAAACTCGTGGAGGAGCCATTTTTAGACCCGGCATGAGCGCAACGGTGGACATTTATACGCGCAGAAAAGAAAATGTACAAACGGTGCCGATTAATGCAGTAACCACTCGTGAAGATGAAAGCCAAGCTGGAAATTATTCTGATATTATAAAAGAATATGTTTTTGTGGATAGCGCGGGTTATGCCGTTTTGCGTTCTGTAAAAACAGGCTTACAGGATAATCAATATGTAGAAATTATAGAAGGTTTAAAAGGAAAGGAAAAAGTATTAATTGCACCTTATGGCGCCATTGCACGAACCCTTAAAAATAAGGATAAGATTAAGAAGGTGGACAAAGAAGATTTGTATGAGGATGAGTAGTTTATCTTATCTAATAATTAGATTAATTACTGAAGCAAGTATGAATATAACAAGGATTTCATGAATGAGTTTTGCCCTGATATGAGATTACGGCTTAGTTAATTCCCACAATACAATCCCCACACTCACACTAATATTAAAAGAATGCTTACTACCCTGTTGTGGAATTTCTATACAAGAATCACATCGTGATAATACTTCATCGCTTACACCATGAACTTCATTTCCAAAAACGAAGGCAACCTTTGCCCCTTCTGCTTTTGAGAAATCAGAAAGCGAAATACTATTATGCACTTGTTCAATAGCTAAAATTTTATAATCTTGTTGCTTTAATTTGTCAATTGCATCGGTGGTTTCTTTTTCATAACTCCAAGCTACACTTTCCGTTGCACCTAATGCACTTTTCTGAATGTCACGATGGGGCGGACAAGGAGTTAACCCACAAAGGACTATTTCTTTTATTAAAAAGGCATCAGAAGTACGAAACACACTACCCACATTGTGCATAGATCGAATGTTATCAAGCACTACCACAACATCGTTTTTTTCTTGTTGTTTAAATTCTTCAATACTCAATCTATTGAGCTCAGACATTGATTTTTTAATCATGGCTTCATTACTTTTTCATATCGAAAAACTTCTTTTTTATCACCGCTTGCATTTTCAATCGCTGCTTCTATATTATTTTCGTCAACACGTTTGTACCAAATTCTCCGCGGGAAATCATATTCTTTATTTTCAAAAACATATTTATTATCATCTTCTGAAATAAACAAATACGAAAACTGTCGACCACCGTCAATGGCTTCAATGGTAGGTCGGTAAAAGGTTCCGCTATCAGTAATATCAATTTCTATTTCCTCAGTAAGTTGCATTCCCGTATCCGTTATAAAATAATTTAGGGCGGTGTATTTGGTATCATTTACTTTTTCCCAAGTTTCCAAAAGATACGTAGAATCTGATGTTTCCATTTTCCAGCTTCCCTCTAAGAAAGAAAAGTCTTTGGTAAGTTCAGTTTGGCAACCCGCCATAAAAAATAATGCGCTAAAAAAAAGAAGCTTTTTAA
This sequence comes from uncultured Chitinophagaceae bacterium, assembly GCA_964389575.1. GTDB lineage: Bacteria > Bacteroidota > Bacteroidia > Chitinophagales > Chitinophagaceae > JAGNRR01. The sequence continues at coordinate 40,806 of CAYMFF010000005.1, read as the reverse complement.
ACATGAGCCAAAGTTATAAATAATAAAGAATTCATCAATTAGATAAAACGAATTGTGCCGAATGCGTTAGCACTCTGGCAAGCTCAATGGAATGTTAGTTGCTAAGCCTCCATCGCTAGTTTCTTTGTATTTATGATTCATATCAAGTGCCGTATCGAGCATCGTTTTTACCACTTTGTCTAAGCTCACCTTGGCATCATACGGGTTACTTTGTAAAGCAAGTTGCGCAGCTGTGATTGCTTTAATGGCTCCCATTGTATTTCGCTCTATACAGGGTATTTGAACTAATCCACCAATAGGGTCGCAAGTCATACCCAGGTGATGTTCCATAGCAATTTCTGCTGCGGATAGCGCTTGTTTTACAGTTCCACCTAAACATTCGCAAAGTGCAGCCGCAGCCATGGCACTGCTCACGCCAATTTCTGCTTGGCACCCACCCATGGCCGCAGAAATGGTTGCTTGCTTTTTAAAAATGCTTCCAATTTCACCAGCGGTCAGTAAAAACGTTAGAATAGCTTCTTCTCGATTTATTGCATTGCCATTTGGCTTTTTGGTGAAAAAGGTAATATAATAATGTAAAACAGCGGGTATAACACCAGCCGCTCCATTCGTTGGTGCAGTCACCACTCTGCTAAAACTAGCATTCTCTTCATTTACGGCTAAAGCAAAACAGCTTACCCAATCCAGCGTGTACCGAAAATTTTGACCCGTTGCATCAGGACTGTTTTGAATATTATGAATCCATTCCAAGTAGCTTGCATATTCTTGGCCTTTCAGTAATCTTTTGGATAATGTATTGGCTCGGCGTTTTACGTTTAGGCCGCCGGGCAAAATACCCGTTTGCTGGCACCCTCTGTAAATACAATTTTGCATCACCTGCCAAATCTCTAATAAACGTGTTTTAGTATCTTCTTCGCCATGCCACTCACTTTCATTTTCCATCACGATTTCTGAAATGCTCAAACCGGTTTTGATGCAATGTGTTTCTAACTCTTTGGCAGTAGAAATTTCAAAAGGCAAATCGATGATAGTGGTCATCGGGTTATCGTCATTATCTTTTGTAACAAAACCACCGCCTACTGAATAAAATGTTTTAGAAACATCATCTCCGTTTTTTAGTTTAATGAGAAAAGTGAGTGCGTTCGGATGATATGGAAGTGCTTCATCTTTTAAGAAAATAATATCCTCAGAAGGGGAAAATGATATTTGATGAGACTGTGCAAAATTTATTGTTTGATTTGCCTTTATCGTATCCAATGCGGGTTGAATCGCATCTGGCTCAAAAGTTTCTGCTTGATAACCACAAAGGCCTAATTGAACAGCCAAGTCTGTTCCATGGCCCACACCTGTTTTGGCAAGCGATCCATATAGCAACACTTGTATTTTTTCTACTTCGGATAATTGATCAGCATCTTTTAGCTCTTCGATACATTGCAAGGCGGCTTTCCATGGTCCAAGTGTATGCGATGAGCTGGGTCCGATACCAATTTTAAAAATATCAAATACCGATATGTATTCGTGTTGCATAGATGGCAAATGTAATGTACGCTTTTGCAAATAATATTTTTGTTATGATTAAGTATCTTTATCTAGTCATGAAGAAGATTATTGGAATAGCATGTTTGTTGTTTTTATTTACGTCTTGTGCAAAGCTCCTCACTAGATTGTACGGAGTGAAAAAACCTAGAGTTGAAAGTAATGAAACCGTCATTAATATGCTTGAAAAGCATGGTATCGAGTATGACTATTTGTTTAGATTAAATGATATGAAAGCTTTTAACAAAGTAACTCAGGCCTTGGCAAAAACAAATGCAATAATTATTGCTGACAAAAACTTAAATGTTTTAGTAACCGAAGATTCTTCGCTTTGTCATATGGGAGTTCGATCGACTTGTAAAGAGTTAATCAGAAACCCACGATTAATCTTAAAAGCAAAAAAATCCCAAAACTTGCAATCGGTATTTGATAAACATTTAATATGTATTACTTGTAAAGAAGATTTTGATTTTGCCAAAAGAGATATAACAGTAGTGCTTACGTACGCCAAATTTTTAGGTTTTAATGAAAAAATATCTGACATAGATTTTATTAAGGAGCTGCAAGACGAGAAATTAATTAATAAGGCTAATGTCGTTTTGATAAATATGGATTTTGTAGATGAGAACTAACACCTAAAAATATCAAATACCGATATGTATTCGTGTTGCATTATTAGCAAATGTAATTCTAAATCACTCTTGGTGGAAGGTTTGTTTACTCATAATAAAAGTAATTTTATTTCTTGTTCAACTCTCCAAAAGCGTTAATAGCATACATGCCTTCACTAATCATTATTCGTATCAGTTTCATACTTTGTGCGCGTTCTTCACTAGCTAAATGACCTATAATGTTTTCTAAGTTTTCACTTTCTTTATTGGTAAGTGCTTTATCCAATAAATTCTTTACTGATTCAAAACTTACATCAACAACTTTAACTTTGTCAACATCACAATGACCGCAAATAATTTTTTCTTGTTTACTTTTATCTCCGATGAAATAGTTATTGAGTAATTCCATTCTGCAAATTGAATTATTTTTCACAAAAGCTTGTAATGCATCTAGTCGTTCTTCTTCTCGCTTTTTGTGCCAGAGAATTTCTTTATAATTTATAACAATTTGCGATGCTGGATAACGCTGGTCCGTCATATAAAGTTGAGGCTGATCTTTTTTGTTCCAACATTTAATATAAGCTCGACTGGCCAAAAAATGTAAATCTTCTTTTATCTGTTGTACTGGTTTCTTAATTTTTGCAGCTAGTTCATATTCATTAATCGGAACCGCGTGTTGCCAAATTCCATTATAGGATCTCAGTAGTTGTTTGAGCAAGACATATTGACGATGATAATTAGTTTCGATATGTTGAAGTTCTTCTCTCGACGCTTGCACTTGCACGCGCAATGGCATATACAGTGAATCACTTAAGTGCCAAATATTTTGTTTGGCCAACAGTTGTATTCCATGTACTGCCGTTATCAAATTATAGCCCGTTGTTTTTACAAAGTCTAATAGATTGAAATCAAAATATTCTTCTTCGCCCGCTCCCACTGGAATTTTTAAGTAGGAACAAACATCAGCGTATAATTGACGTAGTTGTTCTTCGTCAGGAAATTTTAGAGCAGCTTGTTCTTTCTGTTTTTGTAAACTGTTGGAATTATAAAGCACAACACCTTGCGACTGAATTCCATCGCGTCCAGCCCTGCCCACTTCTTGATAATAAGCTTCTAGACTCTCAGGTAAATCGTAATGCGCAACGAGTCCAACATCAGCTTTGTCTATTCCCATTCCAAATGCATTGGTACACACTATGCATTGCACCTTGTTTTCAATCCAATCTTCCTGTGCATTTGTTCTTTCCTCTTTACTTAGACCTGCATGATAATAACCGGTGCGAATGCCTTCTTGTTGTAATTGCACTGCAAGGTCTTTACAGCTTCTTCTGTTTCGGCAATAAATTATGATGCTTCGTTTTTGCGATTTTACTAAAGCAATTAACTGAGTAAGTTTATTTTCAACTTTATAAACGGCGAGTGAAAGTTCGTTGCGCAAAAAATATCCTTGAAAAATTTGCGCTTGATTAAGCCTAAGGCGTTCAATAATTTCTTCTTGAACGCGAGGTGTTGCTGTAGCGGTAAGTGCTAAAATGGGTTTGTTCGGAAGCAGATGTTTTACTTCTTTTATATTTAGATAAGCGGGTCGAAAATCATGCCCCCATTGTGCGATACAATGCGCCTCGTCCACAGCTAAAAAAGAAATATTAGCATTATTCAGAAATCGAATGAATCGTTCGCTTTGTAATCGCTCTGGCGAAATGTACAACAGCTTAATTTCTTCATCTAGCGCTCTTCGATAAACAGTGGCACTTTCTTCATGGTTCATACCACTATATAAAGCGGCTGCGGGAATATTAATATCATTCAAGCGATGCACTTGGTCTTTCATAAGAGCAATCAACGGTGATATTACCAAACATACTCCCTTAGTTATTAAAGCAGGCAATTGATAACCTACGGATTTTCCACTGCCCGTGGGCAAAATGGCAAGCGTATTTTTTCCTGCAAGAATTGAGGAGATAACTTCTTTTTGATAAGGGCGAAATTGATTGTAACCCCAATATTGTTTTAGTATTTTTTCTAGTGCAACCACTTCCAAGAATGAAAGTTAAATCATAATTGAAAACGAACCCTCGAATCGCATAAAGGATGCTCTATAAGATTCAAGTTTTATTAAATTTTATCTAACTGAATAATTTCTTTAAACAATTGCAGAACCGATTCCTGATAATGAATTGTATTTTCTAATTGCTTAATTTTTGCATCGAGATATTTATTTTCTCGACTATTGATTAAGAAAACAGTACTGCTTCCTAGTCTGTATTTGATTCCTTCTGAGAGATATAATCGCTTAATATTTTTTACATAATCATCATATAACGAAAGCTGCGATCGGGTAATATTAATTTCATTTAACTGAAACAAAACCTGATTTTCAATTTTTCGTTGTGTAAAATCTCTTTTGAACTGAGTGCCTAGAATTTGATTCTTATTTAATTGATAACTACCACGACCCTTAGAAAGACGGAGTGGCATTGACAGGTTGATACCAAAACGATTGTTGTCATTGAGGCGTGCGCCAAAATTACTTACATCACTTTGTAAGGCATAGGCGCTTACACCCACGTCAGGGAGTAATTCTTGAATGGTTAATTTTTGCTTGATGCGCAACATGTCTTGTTTTAAATCGTTGAGCATTAGCTCAGGATGTTCTTGCGCTAACTGTAACCAATATTGCTGACTGCTGTCATTAAAATTTAATTGTCGCAATGCTAGGGTGTCAGGAATGAAAACGGCTTGTACAAGTTGGGCATAGGCTGTGCTGTCCCATATGTGTTTTGAAAGTTTAATCCCTTGTTCGCGCCAATTGATAAAACTTTTATTACGCAGCAACTCATATTGTTGCAATTGTGACCGTGCCTCAATAGTATCTATTGCTGGTGCTTTACCTAAACGCCAAGTGTTTCTAATTTGAACATAACGTGTATCGTTCAATGTAAATATTTCACTATAAATTTTGTACTTGACAAACTCTTTAAGCCATTTGTAATAAGAAGCATACGCGTCAAAATACAAATCATTCAAAATTAGTTTTCGCTCTTGTTCGCTACCAGTCCGGAATAGTTTGGCTTGTTCCAATGCGGCACGACGCTCATTCATATAAAGACCTTTGGTAAGCGATACAGAGCCACCAACATAATATGAATTGCCCAGCGTGACTTCATCGTTTATAAATTGTCCAGCATTATTTTCATAACCCGCTTGTAGGTCAACACCTAGCCAGGTTGGCACGCTCAAGTTTAGGTTTTGATAATTGTAATAATCTTTCCCAGTATAGGTTTTTTGACTTCTGTAATAGGATACTTTAGGATCAAACGGAGCGCGTGCAATTCGTATGTTTTGCTGCGCATTATCGACCACTAGATTAGCCTGTTGAATTACAGGATGATATTGTTGTAATAAATTCTTGAATTCATTGAAGGTTAATAACTTTTGCTGTTGCGCAAAAGAAAACGAAGCGCAAAAAACGAATACAAGACATCCAATAAATTTACTTCTCATTCTTATCTTTTTTAGAATTCGTATAATAATCTGGCGGGAAGCCATTAATGTTTCGCCATAATTCATACCAAATTGGAACGTCCTTAAGCAAGGCAATTCCTTTGGCTCCAGTTCCTATTCGTAGTTCTTTTGGCCACGGCTTATTACTTTCCTCATCTTCTATTACTAACACGCGGTAATATCCTTTGTCATTTGTATTATTTTCAATTGTCAAAACTTCGCCTTTAAAAATTCCATAACTCGCTCCTGGCCAACCGCTAAATACGATTGCTGGAAAACCGTCAAACAAGAAAGCTACTTTTTGTCCACGCTGAATGAGCGGAACATCTATTGGTTTCACAAAAAGCTCAACAGTGTACTTTAATTTTTCGGGAACAATGGTTACGATATGCTCGCCTTCTTTAATCACCTCTCCAATACCAGAAACTCTAGCGTCTGTTATTTGACCTTCTTGTGGCGCACGAACGATATACAGTTTTCGTCTTTCATCATAGGTGTTGTATTGATTTTGAAGTTTGGCCACCTCTCCTTGTGTACTAGCGATATGTGACATACTTTGGAATCGGTCGCTTTGTGTTTTGGCAATTTTTTCGGCATACTCTTGTTGCACTCTTACCAATTCAATACTCATACGAGATAAATCTCGCTTGGTGTTTTCATATTTAATTTGTGCTTCAGTTTCTTTTGCCTGTGTGGCTTGATATTTGTTTTGTTTTGCCTCAAGATCTGTCAATGAAATTAATCCTTGATTATAAAGTTCTTGATTTCGTTGAAGTTGCTGATTCGCAATTTTAGCATCGGTCTGCGTAGCAACCCATGCGGCTCGATTACTTTTTACTTTATACTCTTGTTGTCTTATTTTATTATTGGTTTCTTCTATTTTTAATCGGTTGGTTTCTCTAAGCGCATTTATCTGATTTTGTGCCGCCGCTGCTTTTTGAGAATAGTTTTCTGCCGATAATTTTTTAGCACTAATTTGTTCCGCTGTTCGACTTAAAATATTGGGATCTAAATATTCTGCTTTTACTTCGCTCAATTCTAATATCGTATCGCCCGGACTCACAATATCTCCTTCTTTTACATACCATTTTAAAATTCTGCCAGGTAAAACGCTATTTAATTCTTGCGGACGTTGCTCTTGGAATAGTGTAGTTACTTTTCCTTTTCCACGAATGTTTTGCGTCCAAGGTAAAAACATAAATAATAATACAGCGATACCGATACCACTGAACCAATAGCGCACGCGCGACTTTTTATGCAACATAAAAATGCGATTCATAACAGAAGTTCTTTCTTCTGCTTGCGCTAAATTTTCTATTGTTTCATCTAAATATTTCATGTGCTATTTACTTTTTGTGAATTGTCCTGTTCCGTTGTGCAGTCGCAACTCTTTGTTCCCAACGTTTTGATACTCCTCAGCATTTGTACTGTAAATTATTATTTTGTCTTTTGTGTTTTCTTTCCAATAGCGCACCAAATTATCCGATTGAAAAATCGTAAGATTTTGAAATGGAGATTCCAAAATGAAGATACTCACAGGAGTAATTAACGTACGAAGCAACAAAACCATCTGACGAACACCGCTAGGAATATTAGATTTATGCGATGCAATGATGGTCTGATAGCCATCAGGTAATTGGGATATTTCGGTATGAAAACCAATGGCTTTTGATAAGGATAATATACTAGATAATGGATAGTTATTACCAAGTGTAATATTTTCTACTATTGATGTTTCTAATAAATCGCTATCTCTAAAATGCGCAGCGACATATTGATTTGGCGGTAGACCCAAGCTTTTACTGAGAACAATATCGTCTATCGTTAAGCGCCCTTGAAAACTTGTATAAACTCCGGCAAGCACGTTGATCAATGTGCTCTTACCACTGCCAGACAAACCTGATAAGTTACAGATATCACCTTTCTGAAGAGAAAAAGAAATGTTCTCTAAAAGTGGTTTATTGTCATCAGCAAAAACGCTGATATTGTCTGCTTGAAATACATTTAGATCATGCGGTTTATTGGGTAGTAATTCTGTTTCATGATTTTCGGGTAGATCAAAAACATCAAATAATTTTTTAGTACTGGTCAATAAATCATAGGCGTTGTCTAGACCAAAGATCATTTTTTCAATTGCTGACAGAATTAGAATGATCACAATTTCTGCTGCTACGAATTGTCCAATATTAATTAGTTGCTCTAGTAACAGATAAGTTCCAACGATAAGCATAACACCGGTAAGCACTACTTTGAATAATGTGAGCGACCAATATTGAATATTTAAAATCTTGAAATGATCCGTTCTCGCCGATATATAATTACTGAGAATACTATTTGTTTTTCGGGTTTTCATAGCAACAAAATTCCCAGAGTGCACATCCTTAATATTGTCCGCTTGTTCTTCTAACCAATAAGCCAATTCGTATTTATGAGTGCTTTCTTGCACACTCGTTTTCATGCCTTGAACGCCTGTGTATCGCAATAAAAAGTAGAGAGTCAGTAAAAGAAAAATTCCAAATAATATAAATAACGGATGATAAAACGCTAGTAAAATAAGCCCTAACAATATTTGAATCGTAGAAGTTGGTATATCGATTAAAAGCTTGGACATACTTTTTTGAAATGTCAGGGTGTCAAAAAATCGATTCATTAGTTCGGCCAGATTATAGGTTCTGTTTTTTTGATAATCTAGCTTAGAAAGTTTTTCATCAAAGGCCAGAGAGAATCGAACAAATATTTTTTGCTTGATTTTTTCAATCAGTTTTAGCTGACTAATTTGGAAAAACCCATACAGAAAAGTCGCCAGTACCACTACGATAATCAGTAATATAAGCGAAGTGCTTAATTGTGATGCCATCACAAAACCGATAATGGCTTGTATTCCTAGCGGAAGTCCTAGTGATATTAATCCACCAGCAATGGCATACAAGTAAATTGTATAAACATCTTTTTTATCCAGCCTAAGGAGCTTTATCGTATTTGATAAATAGTTTTTCTTTTGCATATTGCGTCCAATCTGTGGCACGATCTACATGCCAAAATAATTAATTAAGTATAAAAAGGTTGAAGTTACGAGTTGGTGCTAATATATAGGGCACGCGGCGGTCTTATCTCCACAGAATATGAGATAAAATGGGTTTGAACGCAAAGTGGAGCCGAAATAGATATTAATTTAGACGAGTAAGCACCAAATTCAAAAGTGTGCGCCGTAGTAAATTTATCATGCTCACCTTTTTCCTTGTTTTCTTGGTCTCCATCCATATCCTCGCTTAACTCTATTTCTACTTTCTTTTGGAAAGATAAAAGATCTGTATTTTCTGCGAAAGAAAATAAAACCAGACCAAACAAGATAGTAGATATGAATCTTTTCATATTGTGAAGTACAAAATTAGGTACTAATTGAATAAATAATAATAGCATTAATTTATCTTAAACATAAACAATGATATATATACAGATAAGGAGAGCCGACTTAGCACCAGCTCTCCCTTTCAAGTTTGTACAGCCTACCTCTTTATTGGGAGGCTTGTTATTCGTGATTTAAACGATTTCGATAATCGTTTTCTTATGATATTTCACACTTTTGCCCATTGATTCAGCTTGAAGTGTAAAGTTGTGTAAGCTCATAGGCGATGCCCCCTGCAATTCTACAGTTCCATCCTCTAACCAATTTACGTTACATTTTGATTCGGGCTCATTGGCAAACAATTGATTGAACTTGTCTTTCAATTCGTTCTCACTGCAGGCAGGAGCATTTGCTAAATTTCTATTGTCTGTCAAAGAAGAGTTTACCTGTATAATCATAATTGTATATTTTTAATAAATACAAATCTAGAAAGAATATTAATTAATTAAAATTTAATATATTTATTGATAATATAAACAAAAGCATATGCATTATACACTACACCAATTAGAAATATTTACCAAAGTGTGTGAACTAAAAAGTATTTCTAAGGCGGCGGAAGGAATGCATTTGACACAACCTGCTATTAGTATTCAACTAAAAAAATTACAGGATCAATTTGATATTCCACTCACGGAGATTATCGGACGTCAACTTTATGTAACAGATTTCGGAGAAAAAATTCGTGAGTTGAGTATTGAGATTTTGGATCGAGCCAGTTTAATAGAAGAAACAACAAATGAATATAAGGGCTTGGTTTCTGGACAGCTAAATATTGCTTCGGTATCTACGGGAAAATATGTAATTCCGTTTTTTCTAAATTCTTTTGCCAAGGCGCACCCCAAGGTGGATATTGTAGTTGATGTAACCAATAAAAACTTGGTGGTCAATAGCTTGTCTAAAAACACAACGGATTTTGCACTCGTTTCTGTAATGCCGGATATGTCATTGCAAAAAGTAAAACTTATGGACAATGTGCTACAATTAGTAGGTGGTCCAGATTTTTATCATCTCGGAAAAAAAATGACCTCTAAACAACTAGAAGAGGAGACATTAATTTTCCGAGAAAAAGGTTCTGCAACACGAGGAAAAATGGAAGCCTTTTTAAAGAAAAAGAATATTACTCGTTTTAGAAGTATGGAGCTAACGTCTAACGAAGCCGTGAAACAAGCTGTTATGGCTGGTTTGGGTTTTTCTTTAATGCCTCTTATAGGCCTACGACAACATTTGAAGCTTGATTTATTAAGAACGTTTGATCTGCCGGGCTTGCCGATTAGCACACAATGGAATTTGGTTTGGTCTAAAGGAAAACGATTCACGCCAGCTGCACAGGCATTTATCGAGCATATCAAAAAAAATAAGCAACAAATTATTGAGCAGTATTTTGAGTCTTAATTTTTTTAGGTTAAAAACACTTTTTTAGAATCAAACTATCTCCATTTTCTTCAATAAAAAACTGGCGTTCATATTTTGACAAATACCTTTCTTAAAAGAGTAGTCAAAATGTAACTCATCATTTATTATTTGTGCATCGAAATAATAATTTTTTATATCCTTGAGTTCTTTTTCAATTTCGCAGAGGCTTAAATCATGAGTGGCTATTATTCCAGTGGCATCAGAAGCTACTAGTTTTTCTACGAACTTTTTAGAGCCGATTGCTTTGTCTGTGCTATTGGTTCCTTTCAGAATTTCGTCCAGAATAATAAAATAAGGTTCTCTTTTTATTTCATCAATTATAAATTTTAAGCGCGTCAATTCTGAGAAGAAATATGAACTATCATCCGTGAGAGAATCTACCGTTCGCATACTGGTGATAAGTTTTACAGGAGTATAATTACTCTGGCTTGCGCAGATGGGTAAACCAATATTGGCCATAACGATATGCAACGAAACCGTTCGTAACCAAGTACTTTTTCCAGCCATGTTAGCACCCGTTACTATAAAGAATTCTTGATTTTCAATGCGCACATCATTGTCTACCCTTTTATCGGATAGTAATAAAGGATGTCCTAGTTCTTTTGTATCGATGGCAGTGCCACTAGCTACAATATTGGGATAAATATATTGCGGTTTATTAAAGGCGTAATTACCTAGTGAATTATAGGCATCAAAAAAAGAAACAACTTCAAGCCAATCTTCAACTTTGCCATTAAACCCTTGAATCCATTCTTCTATTTTGTATGTATTGCCGATATCCCAAAGCATAAAACCACCCGAAACAATTGCGGTCAGCTTGTTTTCGCGTTGGTCAAAAGCATTAATACGCTTGGAGAAGTCTTCAAAAACTTCAGAAGCTTTTTTATCCGATGACATTATTTTCTGTTGTTTCTCTTTCAATATGGCAGCAGAAAAATCTTGACTTTCTATTTGTTGTAATAAAGAGGCGTATTGCTTGAACGTATCTTTTACTCGAGAGATTTTTTCTGATAATAGATCCATTTTTCGCTTATATCCACCGGTGATTACTAGTCCAAGCAAAAACCACATTCCCAAAACAATACCGGGAATAATATCCATTGCATATAAAACGATGGTGATAACAGAACATAGGCTAAACAATTTGGGAAGCCAACGCATATAGTTCGGGACAAATGGTTTGTATTGATGAAGCCAAGAAACAATTTCTGGCGCCGAACTCTCTACTTTAATCAGCCGAGCTGTTCCAGAAAATAGTTGTCGCCATTTAGCCAATGTGTTTAGCTCTTTTATAGCTTCTTGTTTAGCCGGAATGTTTTCAATATCATTTGCGCATAATACGTTGGCTAATGCTTGTGCGCCTTCACTTGTTTCGGTTCTGTTTACATATTGAAAAAAAGAACCGCGCCCAAACAAATCAATATCTTGACTATAATGATGGCTAGGATTTAGAAACTGTTTTCCATCAGCTCGATGATGAAAATCACCCGAAGCAATTTGAAGTTCTTCCTCATTAATTTGAGCAAGTGCTTCAGAAAGTTTCTTTTTGTCTTGAAGCTCGATGTGTTTTTTTAGTAAAAAAAGAAACAACGCAATACTACCAATGATGATAAAAAGTGAAAACTTTACACTAGGAATTACCCAATAAATGCCCAAGCACATTACCACAAAAATGCTGAGCCGCAAAATGCTTAAGCGAAGCAATACTTTTTTGTTTTGCGCCACATCAGCTTGATGACGCGCTAATTCGGTTTGATAAAACGGTGTGCCTGAAGTCATATTGATGTTGCGAATTTACAACCTATCCACACAAGCTTTAATCAAACTCTTCAATCAATACGCCCATCTTGCCCATTTTAGAATCGCGTAATGCTTCCATTATCTCGGATTGGCTGTTCATTACAAAAGGTCCATAGGATTCAATTTTTTCTCCAATAGGCTCGCCGGCCAATAACATAAATCGAGTATCGCTTATTCCAGTTATTTGTATAGTTTCATGATTCGAATCAAAAACAATCATGTCTTTCATTTTTGCAGTTTGTTCGTTTATGTTTAATTCACCATCCAGTAAATACAACAAACTATTATAGCTTGTTGGAACATCAATTTTTATGGTATCGCCTTCAGCAATAGTACCGCGTAATAATAATTGAGGGGTATACGTTTCTACAGCACCTTTTACACCATCAAGTTCGCCGCTCACGACATAGATTAAACTGTTCTCTTTTTTTACGAGAGGAGTTTCTTCTTTTGAAAGTGGTTTATAAAAAGGTTGTTCCATTTTATTTTTCCCGGGCACGTTTACCCAAAACTGTATGAACTCTAATTCACCGCCTTGCTCCACAAGTTCTTTTGGAAACCGTTCGCTATGAGTTATGCCTCTGCCGGCAAACATCCATTGCGTGCCACCTTCTAGCACGACCGCTTGATGACCCCTGGAATCTCTATGTTCAATCCCGCCTTTATAAATGAAAGTTACTGGAGAAAACCCACGATGAGGATGTGGACCCACACCAGCATCCTGTTGTTTTTGTCCACCCGGTAATTCACTTTTCCAATGATGAATTAATAAGAAAGGATCGATTGCTTCTAAACCTTGCACAGGTAATGGTTGATCTAATATATGACCACCCATATTTACTTTTTGAGCAGGGATAATTTGTCTTATTGTTTTCATGCGAGAAATGTTTGTCTAGTTATTCTAAATAAAAGATGCTTGGCTTCCAGTTTTCTTACAAAAAATCTAAGGTATTTATTACATTCAAGCTTTACTTATTATTGATAAAACGTATAGGCATATTTAGTGCGAATATATTTTTCCTTAATGTCTTTAATTGTTCGAAAACCATAACGAACAGTCTTTAGCCCTTTTTCATTGTAGAGAGTAAGCGATTCGTTTTCAATATGTTCACGTTTATCGATACATTTATTATCGTGGGTTACAAATACACAATTGGATTGTGTTGATATGGTCTTAATTGTTTTTGTAGTATAATTAATTTTTGTTTTTCTATTAATATTCGAACCCATCATACAGCCCATAGATCCGCTTTTTACAAAATTGTTGTACGCCAGCAACCGATTATTTCGATCAAAAACTATCGTGTCAGTAAATCTATTTTCTGGCTTACCAATAATGTGATTTCCAACTATTGTTTTGGTTCCATTTTGATTTTTAATTTTTTGGTAATGAATGCCGTCTGTAATTTTTACGTCTTGTAAATCTATCTGTAGATTCTCGTTTAAAACACCGCTGTATTTATCCTTATAATAGTGCAATTTTGATTCTAATGAGCCATTCCTGGAATAGAAAAACAGATCTATCGAAACCGTAAATGCATCTTTATATCCATACCAGTTTCTGCATTCTTCATAACGGACGATCTTTCCTTTTTTATTATAAATAAATCTTTCAACAGAATATAGTTTTTTACCGGACCTGTATTTAAAACGGAACAAAGTGTCTGCTTTTTCTATATAAATAAACGGGTTTTCTAAGTCGGACATTTTAGTAAACGTTTCGCAAATAAGTCTCCCCTTCTTATCATACGCATTCATCCAATACCCATGAGGTTTGCTAAATTCTGAGCTATCAATTTTTAGATAAATTTTATTTTCTCTTACAAATTTGTTTTCAGGGTAATATTTATCTTCTTCAACCTCTCTATCAAAATACCAATCAATTTGTATTGCTTTTTGAAATAAGTTAGAATGTTGTCCGCTGACGGATTGTGTTAGTATTAGATAAAATATTAGAAGTCCATATTTCATTCTAATTAAAAGTAATAAAAACTATGAATATCAGTTTTTGCATAATTTGGTTCTTACGCTCGGTTCAATGTATGCAATGTAATCTCAGGAGGCATGCCTACGCGTCCAGGAAAAATTAAAAAGCCAAGCCCACGATTTACATATAAGTGTTGCTTGCCTTCTTTATATGCACCAGCATAACGATTATAGAAAAACGTAGCAGCACTTAATTCAAACAAACCAGGAATTGAAATCCCCATCTGACCACCATGGGTATGCCCAGCCAATGTAAGATCCACATCATGTTCTATGTCCAGTATTTTCTTTTCCCAATGGGTGGGATCGTGACTTAATAAAATTTTAAAAGGAACGGCCTCCATGTTCTCAACCGATTTTTTATAATCACCTTTAGTAGGAAACCAATTCTTGTCTGAGTAGCCCCAATTCTCAACGCCAATGAGTCCTATTTTTTCACCTTCATGCTCTAAAATTTCATGCTGATTCAATAAAATTTTAAAACCCATTTCTTCATTAATTCTTGCCACGTTTACGCTGTTGTTTTCCTTTTCCTCTTCTGGAATGCGTCCCCAACCATAATCATGATTACCTAAAATAGAGAATTTCCCTTTTTGTGCTTGTAATTTTTTTATAACCTGTACCCACGGCTCTGCTTCTTTATAAGTTTCATTGACCAGGTCGCCTGTAAAAAAGATATAATCCGGTTTTAAATCATTAATCATTTGCACCGCTTCTTCCAAGGGTTCAAAGTTTTCTTTAAAACTACCTAAGTGTAAATCAGAAATCTGAACAATTTTCATCCCGTCAAAAGATGCAGGAAGATTACTAAAAGAGAGTTTGTTGTTTAAAATACGCCATCCATATTTTCCTTTAGTCATACCCCACAAAAAAGAACCAAGCATAACACCTCCTGTGGCTAGCGCCATTTTACTAATGAAAGTACGTCGAGTCATTTCGCTTCCTCCGCTGGCTAAGTCTTTATTCTTAAAACGAAAATGTAAATACCGTGAAAGCAAAACCAAATCAGCCACAAGCTGAACAATACAAATGGATAATACAGTAACGGAAAGCGTAATGGCTCCGACAATGGTATAATCCATTAGTAATTCATTGTCACGAAACGTTTCAAAATTTGCAGAAACGTAGGTGGTGCTTATGTAAACGAAAAAGGTGAGCACCAAGAACAAAATGCGACTAAGCTTACGCGGTGTCTTGGACCAATTTTTTGTAACGCGATGCACGGCTCTATAAGCATATAGGATTAGGAACCCAGTACCAAACATTATGAGTGTGCGTGCTATCATGTTCGATGCACAAATTTACGGCGAATACAGTCCATTCGTCACAGCTATTGAAAGTATTAACGTAAGTGGTTGCTAATGGATGATGAGTGGTGATAAAAAAGCCACGCGATAGCGTGGCTAATAAAATTTAGTTTGGTAAAATTCTTATAAACTACCCAGAGCAGCGTCATAATTTGGCTCGTCTACAATCTCCGAAACTTGCTCGGTATGTACTACTTTGCCTTCTGCATTAACCACTACGATACAACGAGAACTTAAACCTGTAAAAGGTCCATCTACAAAGTTTAAACCATAGTCGTCACCAAACTGACCTGTTCTGAAATCAGAGAGCATTTCTACATTTTCAATTCCCTCTGCACCGCAAAAACGACCTTGGGCAAATGGTAAATCCCTTGAGATACATAACACTTTGGTGTTTTCAAGACCCGCTGCTTTTTCATTAAAACTACGAACTGAAGTAGCGCAAACACCCGTGTCTACACTTGGGAAAATATTCATCACTACGTTTTGTCCTTTATAATCTGCGAGTGTTTTAGTAGATAAATCACTGGCTACTAAATTAAAATCTTTTGCATCGCTACCTACTGCGGGTAATTCACTTTTTGTGTTTACCGGAGTTCCTTTCATTGTTACTTGTGCCATAATAATATTTTTGGCGAAGGTAAGTTTTATGTCTTGCTTAAACTACAAGCTAGCAAGAGAAATCAAACCTTATCTTCGCTTCATGCCCGATAATATTTTATTGCTTGCACTAATTTTCATAGCTAGTTTGGCTTTGTTGGTTTTTGCCTCGGGTAAGTTTATAGAGGCTTCAGAGAAATTAGGCTTGGCTTTGGGTTTGCCACCTTTTGTTATAGGAGTTACGGTCGTTGCGCTTGGAACTTCTTTGCCGGAAATGGTTTCTTCTATTCTAGCGGTGCAGCACGGAGAGTCAGAAATTGTGGTAGGAAATATTGTCGGTTCTAATATAACCAACATATTGCTCATAATCGGAACGGTGGCATTTTTGGGCAAGTCCATCCAAATCAAGTTTAATTTTAAACGATTGGATTTACCGTTTCTCTTGGGAACTACCGCTTTTCTTTTTTACGCTATTTGGGATTTGAAAATTGCTTTTTGGGAAGGCGTAACTTTTCTTGGTCTTACATTACTATTCGTGATACTTTCATTGTCCAAAGGAAAAGATTTGGGCGATGAAGTAACCCCTAAACTTACTTGGCAAACAGTGGTCATTTTATTGCTTGGTGGCCTAGGCGTTTATTTTGGTGCTAAATACAATATCGCTAGTGTGATTAAAATTGGTGATTATTTCCATATTTCTCCTGCCATCATTGCCTTGACGGCAGTAGCACTTGGCACCTCGCTCCCTGAGCTATTTGTCAGTCTGGCCGCCGTGCGAAAAGGCAAAGCAGAAATTGCCGTGGGTAATGTGTTAGGTTCTAATATTTATAATGTGATTGCTATAGGCGGTATTAGCCGAATGGTGGGTGAAATTTCGGTACCGGTAGAAATTAAAAGTACGAGCATTCTTATAATGATAGGAGCCACCTTGATGTTTGCCTTTATGCTCTGGAACAAAAAACTTACCCGCTGGGAGGGTGTTATACTGCTTGCGAGTTATGTTTCGTTTATCGCGTTTTCGTTTTTGGTTTAGCAATACACTTTAACCTGTATTTTTGTTGGCAAGGTGAAATATTTTATCATACTTTTCTTTCTACTCCTGTTTGCTGCGCAATTAGTTGCGCAACATTCTACTGATTCAAACTTGACAATAATAAGTAAAAATGGAAAGTATGGATTTGAGCAAAATGGTCAAACCGTAATTCCTGCTATCTATGATTCGGCTTTTAATTTTAGTGAAGGTTCGGCATCGGTAAAACAAAACGGTATGTGGTTTTATATAAAAAAAGATGGCACACCTTTTCATGATGAGGACTATTGGGATGCTGGACCGCCCAAATTTAAAATGGCACGACCTTATTATAATGGTCTAGCGGTTGTTGTTATAGATTATTCAGAATATCCTGATATTCAAGAGGGAATGGAAATTATTGGTGAAAGAGGATTTACAGCAAGCGACTATCATCACTATGAACCCATGGATTCCATTGGAGATTTTATAAATGACTATAGTATTGTAAAAGATGAAGGAACGTATGGCGTGCTCGGTACGAATTATCAATTCATGGTTCCATTTGGGTTTGAAAGAATTGATAGTTTTTCAAACGGTTGGGCAAAAGTTACTTACAAGGGAAGAACCTTTGTATTGAACCCATTAGGGGAATGTATTTGGAATTGCCCGCATGGTGTTGGACTACCTCGAAAAGCGACCGCTGATTATCAAACTATTTATGTTCCTTATGTGACCAACCCAATCTTAAGCAGAGCAAAGTTTCAATTACAAAGTCTCCTAAAAGATTTAGTTAAACAACCTTTGAAAAAAGTACTAATTTCTGGAAACGGCAATTCTTCTTATATGGCGCAACAAAGAAGTTGGGCAGGCGTAGATGCCATAGCCAATTATCTCGAAAATGAAGGAATAAAGCGTAGCCGTATGATTATGCAGTATGGTAGAGATGGTCGTTCCGGAACTGTGAATCTATCTTTAGTTGATCAAACCGTCAATGGTCCATCGAGACTTCCACCACCCCATCCAGTGAATTTGAAAAGGAAGTAGATTCTAATTTGAGCTATTTTTTTGCAAAACCAACTATTATATCGTCCGGGTGTAATTTATTTTTTTCAAACAAAAAAAGTACGGGCCTAGTAGGGTCCCACAGATTTGTGGAAACATCCCATTTTTATTGCGATAATGAATATCGAGCTACATCACGAAATCCAATTAAACAAAGGATTCGTGTCAAATTTTAGAATGTCATTTTTTCTTGACAATTGTTGATAAATTTCCACAATCCGTAATTACCTTTGTGCGAACTTTTTTAACATAAAACTATACAAATGCGCATACCACAGTGTAGAGTTCATATACGAATATTAACAGTTTTTGTTTTTTTTCTTACTTTATTTGCCACGCCCAGCGTGGCTGATGCCCAGGATGGTAAAGCATTGTTCCAAGCAAACTGCGCATCTTGTCACCACCCATTGAAGGATGGAACAGGACCAGCACTAAAAGGTGTAGATGGTAGAGTGCCTAGTCAAGATTGGTTGTACAAGTGGATTAAGAATTCAGCAGTTGTAATCGCTTCGGGCGATAAATACGCAAACGACCTTTATAACGAGTGGAACAAAACAGCCATGACGGCTTTCCCAAACTTAAAGAATGAGGAGATTGATGCGATAATTAGTTACGTAAATTCTTACGAACCACCTGGCGGAGGTGGCGGTGGAGAAAAAGTTGTACAAACTGAAGCCTCTTCTGGAGGTAACACCTGGTTATATGCATTGCTGACCCTTGTGTTATTATTAGCGGCTTTTGTTTTATCACAAGTAAACAAAATGCTTAATAAGAATGCCAATGATAAAATGGGCCTTCCTACTAAGAAATCAATTCCTTTTTACAGAAATAAAGTATATATCGCATTGTTTGCTATCCTTTGCTTCATTGGTGTGGGTGTTTATATCTCTCAAGGAGGTGTAGACATGGGTCGTCAGAAAGATTATATGCCAGAGCAACCAATATTCTATTCGCATAAGGTGCATGCTGGTATTAATAAAATAAATTGTCAATACTGTCACAGTGCAGCAGAAAAAGGGCGTCATGCAATGGTGCCAAGCACGAATGTTTGTATGAATTGTCACAAACAGATTAATGAATACACGGGAGCCGAAGAGCATCCTTTATACACTGCCGAAGGAGAAGAAGTGAACGGTACGGCAGAAATTCAAAAGTTATATAAATATGCTGGTTGGAATCCTGAAAAGAAAGCCTACAACCGTGATCCAAAAACCAATGAAATTCTGGCAACAGCTATTCCATGGATTAAGATTCATAATTTACCGGATCACGTTTACTTCAACCACTCGGTGCACGTAGTGTCTGGTAAAGTGGCGTGTCAGCAATGTCATGGTAATATTGAAGAAATGGATGAGGTCAAGCAACATTCAGAACTAAGTATGGGATGGTGTATCAATTGTCACCGTGAGACGAATGTTCAGTTTGCTGATAATCATTACTACTCAATATTTGAGAAGTATCATCAAGAAATTAAAGACGGTAAAAGAGAAAACGTGAAGGTGAGTGATATTGGAGGTTTGGAGTGTCAAAAATGCCACTATTAGTATTAATAAATAATTGGAGCGAAATAATATAATATGAGCACAAAAAAATATTGGAGAGGAATAGAGGAAATCAACCCGAGCGAAGAATACTTGGCCAAGGTGAAAAACGAGTTTGAAGAAAGCTCGGATGTTCCTTTTGCTGATGTAGAAAGCATAGAAAATGCACCTACTACTCGTCGTGATTTTTTAAAGTATTTAGGCTTTACAACCGTGGCAGCTACTCTAGCGGCGAGTTGTGAAATGCCCGTTCGTAAAGCATTGCCGTATGCTATCAAGCCCGAAGACGTAACACCGGGTGTTCCGTTGCATTATGCATCTACTTTTGTAGATGGTGGTATAGCCATTCCGGCATTAGTGAAAGTGCGCGATGGTCGTCCGATTAAAATCGAAGGAAATACAGATAGTAAATTATTTGAAGGAGCTTCTGATGCAAGAATGCAAGCGTCAGTTTTAAACCTATACGATGCCGCTCGATTGCAAGCACCATTGGTTGGAGGTAAAAAATCTACTTGGAAAGCAGTTGATGATAAAGTAAAATCTGGCCTAAGCGGAAATGTTTACCTAGTAAGCTCCTCTGTAAATAGCCCTTCAGGAAATGATATTATAAATAAGTTTGTTGCAGCTTCTGGCGCAACACATGTTCAATACGATGCGGTATCTTACAGTGGTGCCTTAGATGCTAACCAAGCTAGTTTTGGTACAAGAGCATTGCCCATGTATCGTTTTGACCAAGCGGATACAATAGTTTCTTTGGGTGCTGACTTTTTGGGTACTTGGGGAAGTTCAGCTTTGAATACTAAGCAATATAGTAAAGGACGAAAAGTTTCTAAGAAAAATAGAAAGATGAGTAAGCACATTCAGTTTGAAGGTGTGATGTCTCTTTCAGGAATGAACTCTGATGAACGAATAGTTTGTCGTCCTTCCGAGTTAGGAGCGATTGCTTCGGCTTTATTAAGCGCAATGGACGGAGGGTCGCCCAATCTGAATAATGAATATATTAATAAAGGAATTGCTATGACAGCAAAAGCACTTTCTTCAGGAAGTGGTTTAGTTGTATGTGGTAGTAACGATAAAAATATTCAAGCGATTGTAAATGCAATCAATAGTAAAATTGGTGCATTTGGAACTACCATTTCTACAGCCAATGCTAACTTGACAAAGCAAGGAAGCGATACTGATATGCAATCTTTTATAGATGCATTAAGTGGTGGCGGTGTGAATGCGGTTGTATTCCACGATTGTAATCCGGTATATGATCATCCATTAGGTGATAAAATAAAATCATCATTAAAATCAGCGAAATTAAGCGTTTCGCTAAGCGATAGAAAAGACGAAACAGCAGCAGTTTGTACTGTAGTAGCACCAACACATCATTTCTTAGAAAGCTGGGGAGATGCAGAACCATTTAGCGGTTATGTTTCATTTATACAACCTACGATTAATAATTTATTTGACACACGTCAATGGCAAGAGAGTTTAATGACATGGGCTGGTGAAGAAGGTACTTGGTATGATTATTATCAAAACTATTGGACTGGAAAGCTAGGTGGTCAAAAATCATTTGACGAAGCGTTGCAATATGGTTTGATTGAGCCCGAGAGTATCAGCATGAGTGGAGGCGCTTCTGCAAGTGCAGGAGAAGCAATTGCAGCAGTCGCGGCTATGCCGTCAATGGCCAAAGATGATGTTGAAGTTGTATTATATGAGAAAGTAGGAATTGGTGCTGGTGGTCCTTGGAGTAATAATCCTTGGCTATTAGAAATGCCTGATCCAATTTCGAAATGTACTTGGGATAATTACGCGATCATGTCGCAAAATTTGGCTAAGAAGTTTGGCGCTCAGTGGACTGATTTAAATGAGGTAGAAAGAGAAAAACAAGTTGTAACTATCAAAACCAAAAATGGTTCGGTGGATATGCCTGTTTTAGTAATCCCTGGAATGCACGACAATGTGATTGGTCTTGCGCTGGGTTACGGACGTGGCGAGGGTGTTGGTATGGCAGCCAACAACGGTGAAGTTGTTACTGGAGTAAAAGTTGCTCAACTAGCAGAAGCTTCAGCGGCCGGTATTGCATACACTACTAAAGCCTCTGTAAAAAGTGCTGGTAAAACCTATCCATTGGCGGTAACACAAACACATCACTCTTATCAAGAGCGACCCATATTACATGAATATACATTGGCTGAGTTCCAAAAAGACCCAGACCATTTGGCTAACAAACGTGAACACGAACTAGGTCATTATACAGCTGCTAATGGTGTAAATCATCATGGTGGAGATCATGCAGAAGGTGATCATGGTGATGCACATGGTGCAAAACATGACGACCACAAAAAAGATGATCATGGACACGGCGGACACGGACACGATGAGCCAGAAGAAGAAAAAGAATGGCAAGAAGCTTTTAGAGATAATGGTACCCTTTACCATATGGATCAACATCCTAATCATGGTATTAAATGGGGAATGAGTATTGACTTAAGCACATGTACTGGTTGTAGTGCTTGTACAATTGCTTGTCAGGCAGAGAATAATGTTTCGGTTGTTGGTAAAGAGCGTGTGATGAAAGTGCATGATATGCATTGGATTCGTATCGATCGTTACTTCAGTGGTGACGTGGAAGATTCTTCTTCAATCCAAACAGTTTTCCAGCCGATGCTTTGTCAGCATTGTGATAATGCTCCTTGTGAAAATGTGTGTCCGGTAAATGCAACCAATCATAGCTCAGAAGGAATTAACCAAATGGCTTACAACCGTTGTATTGGTACAAGATATTGTGCGAATAACTGCCCGTATAAAGTACGTCGATTTAACTGGCGTGATTTTAATGGTGCAGATAGTTTTGTTCATAATTTATATGAAGATGGCCGTCGTGATGGCGTGAATAATAATGTAACTAGAATGGTGTTGAACCCAGATGTTACAGTGCGTAGTCGTGGGGTTATGGAAAAATGTAACTTCTGTGTTCAGAAATTACAAACAGCGAAGCGTGATGCTCGAAAAGAAGGTAGAGTAATGAAAGATGGCGAAGCGCAAACAGCTTGTCAAACAGCATGTGCAACTGGAGCCATTACTTTTGGTAATGTAAATGATAAATCTAGTGAGATTTATAAGGTGCGTCATGAAGAACAAAAAGAAAGAGTATTCTATACATTAGAAGAAATTCATACGCTACCAAATATTAATTATTTAAGTAAGATTAGAAATACAGATCATGTAGAGGGAAGAGCTCATTTAGAAGCACACGGAGAAGAGCATGGTGGAAAAGCAAATCATAAGCAAGAACATAAAACTGAAACGCACGGATAAAACCTTAAGAAAAAAATGCATTTAAAATACGAATCATACGTCAGAGAAGCATTGGTTGATGGTAAGAAAGATTATCATCAGGTTACCGAAGATATATGTGCTCCTATCGAGAATAAGCCAACGAAACTTTGGTATTTAGGTTTTTTCATTAGCGCCTCCTTACTTATGTTTGGTGTGTTTAGCGTTGCATGGGAAGTACAGTACGGTACCGGTGTTTGGAATTTGAATAGAACAATAGGATGGGGTTGGGACATTACCAACTTCGTATGGTGGGTAGGTATTGGTCACGCTGGAACGTTAATTTCTGCGATTCTTTTACTTTTCCGTCAAGGCTGGAGAACGGGTGTGAATCGCGCGGCAGAGGCCATGACAATTTTCGCGGTAATGTGTGCAGGTCAATTCCCGATTTGGCACATGGGCCGTGTGTGGGATGCTTTCTTCGTATTGCCTTATGGTAACTCAAGAGGTCCGTTATGGCCAAACTTTGTTTCACCACTGCTTTGGGATGTATTTGCTATTTCGACCTATTTCACGGTTTCACTTTTATTCTGGTATGCAGGTTTAATTCCTGATTTTGCTACAATTCGTGATCGAGCTAAAACAGGACTCCGAAAGAATTTATATGGTCTAGCTTCTTTTGGTTGGGCAGGTAGTGCAAAACACTGGCAACGTCATGAATATCTTTCGTTGGTATTGGCTGGATTAAGTACACCACTTGTACTTTCGGTACATACTATTGTATCGTTTGATTTCGCTACATCAGTAATTCCTGGATGGCACACAACTATTTTCCCTCCTTACTTTGTGGCGGGTGCGGTATTCTCCGGTTTTGCGATGGTACAAACGCTTTTAATTATCACGCGTAAAGTATTGAAGCTTGAAGAGTATATTACGATTGGTCACCTGGAAGCGATGAATAAAGTAATCTTAGTTACTGGTTCTATTGTAGGTGTTGCTTATATCACTGAGTTATTCATCGCATATTATTCTGGTGTATTGTGGGAGCAAGAAGCATTTCGTCTTCGTGTAATGGGTCCTTATTGGTGGGCTTATTGGGCTATGATGACTTGTAATGTTGTAAGTCCTCAATTATTCTGGTTCAAGAAATTGCGACGAAATATTTGGTTCACCTTTTTCATGAGTATTATCGTGAACATTGGTATGTGGTTTGAACGTTTTGTAATTATCATGTCTCTACACCGTGACTATTTACCAAGTAGTTGGTCTTATTATACACCCAGTTGGCCAGAGATTGGATTTTATCTTGGGTCGTTTGGATTGTTCTTTACTTGTTACTTCCTATTCGCGAAGTACTTCCCAGTAATTGCAATTGCAGAGATTAAGTTTATATTGAAAACGAGTGGCGATAAGTATAAAGAAGAAATGAAACCCATTGATGAGCAAAGTGAAGAATCATTTATTGAAGAACAAGCACATCATCATTAATTAGAATAATAAATAATTAAAAGAGAAAACAATGGCAATAAAAAAATTCGCAACCGCAATATACAGTGACGAAGCTGTATTATTTGACGCGGTGAAAAAAACACGAGGCGAAGGGTACAAAATACACGATGTGTATACGCCTTTTGCGGTGCATGGTTTGGATGAAGCATTGGGTTATAAAGTAAGTGATTTACATGTAGCTGGTTTTATTTATGGATTAACCGGAACTTGTACAGCCCTTGGTTTTATGGGAGCTATTTTCACAACTTGGTGGCCACAGAATTTTGGTGGTAAGCCACATTTTCCACTACCCGCTTTTATTCCTATCACATTTGAGTTAACGGTTTTATTTGCAGCAGTTGGAATGGTTTTGACATTTTGTTATTTATGTCAAGTTATGCCGGGCGTAAAAAAGCACATTTTTAACCCACGTCAAACAGATGATAAATTTGTCATGGCTATCGAGGTAAACGATAGTAATGCTGGAGCTGTAGAAGGTTTTATGAAAACAACCGGTGCAGAGCATACTGATGTTCAAATAGCAGAAGAAGGCTGGTGGTATGGCTGGTGGAATGACAAAGAAGATTATCAAGAATTAAATAGTATTCAAACACAAGAAGTAATATAATGAAGAAGATACATTTCATATTAATATTTGTAGTAGGCGCTTTGGTGGTTACGTCTTGTGGCAAAGACTACCGCAGAAATCCAGGTAAGATATATGCTCCGGATATGACGTATTCAAGAGCCTATGATTATTATAATGGAACGGATAGTGTGCTAAACATTGGTTTAGAAAAAGGCACCGTACGTTTTAATAAGATGCCTGTAAAAAACACAATTGCAAGAGAGCAAGGGTTGCCTACTCATATAAGTGAAGAGGATACAACAGCAGCTAAAGCATTGACAAATCCTTATACTTTATACGCTAAAGACATGGAGCAAGGTGAGCGATTATACTTGATTCATTGTGGAATTTGTCATGGTGAAAAATTAGATGGTCAAGGTCCATTGTATACTAGTGATAAATATGCAGCTGCTCCAGCAAATTTAATTGGTGGAAAGTATTTGAATTTTTCTGCAGGAAAAATTTACCACGCGATTATGTATGGAAAAAACATGATGGGAGCTTATTCTAGTCAGCTGGATTCAAAACAACGCTGGCAAGTAATTGCCTACATAAAAAGTGTACAAGCAGAAAAAGGAGGAGCCGCATTTAATATGATCAGTGAAGAGTCCGCTGAAGAGGTAGCAATGGCAGAAGAGGATCATCATGACGATGAATCACATGGAACGAATCATAGTGATGAAGATCACGATCATGAAAATCATGACGGAGAAGATCATGCAGGTGACCATGAATAAAAGAATAGTATAAGATAATATATATAACAAAACGGAAGAAATGACAAACCAAAATTTTAATATACCAGCAAAAGCTAAGACGGTCAGTCTTGTATTAATGGTAATCGGTGCGTTGGCATTAATCGCTGGAGGAATTTTTCTAGCGGGTGGCGGAAACGACCATGATGCCACTCGTTTTTGGGCAAGCCTTTTGCAGAACAGTATCTTTTTCTTACTGATTTGTGTTGCCAGCTTATTCATTATGGCGGCTACATCGCTTGCACAAGCAGCCTGGATTGTATCGTTTAGAAGAATTCCAGAGGCCATCGGAAGTATCGTTTGGGTGTTGGGAATAATTGTTTTTGTTGTGGTCGGCTACCAAATAATTTTTGATAATCATCATATCTATCCTTGGCTTGAAGAAGGGCATATTCCTTATGAGAATGGGCGTAATGGCTTGAAGAAATTCTTTCTAAGTAAATCATTCTTTTTATTTTGGAGTGCACTAACGATTTTTCTTTGGGGATGGCTAGGAAAAAAAATGAGTTCTATTTCGTTGGAAATGGGAAAGAATAAAGACAAAGCAGTAAAACTATTTTGGAAGAATTTTAATTATAGTGCAGCTTTCTTATTTGTATTTGCTATTACATTAGCTTCTACCATTCCTTGGTTGTGGTTAATGAGTATTGATGCGCATTGGTTCTCAACGATGTTTAGCTGGTACACATTTGCAAGTTCTTTTGTAAGTGGAATGAGTATGATTATGCTTTGGATATTATATACCAAGCGTCATGGCAATTTAGAATTAGTAACGGATGAGCACGTACACGATGTCGGTAAGTTCATGTTTGCGTTTACTATCTTTTGGACGTATTTGTGGTTCTCACAATTTATGTTGATTTGGTATGCAAATATTCCTGAGGAAACGGTTTATTTTAAAATCAGAATGCACGGACCTTATTCGTTCTTTTTCTGGTTGAACCTTGTGCTGAATTTTGTTACACCTTTGCTGATATTAATGTCTGCTCCAGCGAAGAGAAACTATTTCGTAGTGAGTCTAGTAGCGATAATTATATTGTTTGGTCATTGGATTGATTTTTATCAAATAGTAATGCCCGGAACCGTTGGTGAAGAATGGCATTTCAGTTGGTATGAAATTGGATTGGCATGTGGCTTTGTAGGTTTGGTTATTTTCCTTGTGAGTCGTAAATTAAGCACACTACCTCAAATACCCGAAAACCACCCATACTTGAAAGAAACTGTAATACACGTAAGCTAATTAAAATTAAATAGAAGAATATGTCAGGTTTATTATTAATTGTACTCGTTGCGCTCATCTTTTTGGTATTATACCAACTAGGTCGCTCTAGTGAAATAATGGCAACCCTTCAGGGTGAGAAAGAGTTTGATCTTAAACGAAATAAATGGTTGGGTTATTCAATGCTTGGCGTATTTATTGTGCTGTTTGTAGGTTTTTATGCAACGCATGTTTATATGATGCCATTAATAGAAGACATGTTGATAGCAGCTTCTGATCATGGTGAAGAATACGACCGAATGTTCTTTATTACTTTAATAGTAACAGGAATCGTTTTTGTGATTACTCAGTTCCTTACTTTTTACTTTGCTTTTAAATACAGAGATAACGGAAAAAACAAACCCGTGTTCTTTGCGCATAGTAATAAATTAGAAATGATTTGGACTACAGTACCAGCACTGGCTATGGCGATATTAGTAGCATTTGGTTTAAAGGCTTGGTTCACTATGACTAATCCTGTACCTCCAGGAAAGGATAAACAAATCATAGAAATCATTGGAAAACAGTTTAACTGGATTACTCGTTACCCGGGTAAAGATGGTGTGATTGGGAAAAAATATTTTAAAAATATCAATGAGCAAAATAATATCCTTGGATTGGATTGGAAGGACAAAGCTTGTATGGATGATATTGTAATTCCTACGGGAGAATTAAGACTAGTAGTAGGAAGGCCAGTAGAGCTAATTATTGGTTCGCGTGATGTAATTCATGATGTTGGATTATCTCATTTCAGAATGAAAATGGATGCTGTACCGGGTATTACAACTCGTATGTGGTTTACTCCAACAATAACTTCAGATTCAATGAAAATTCTGACAAAGAATCCAGAATTTGTATATGAACTTTCTTGTGATCAAATGTGCGGTAAAGGACATTATAGTATGAAGGCATTAGTTTATGTGCAGACGCAAAAAGAACATGATAAATGGTTAGCCGAGCAAACTTCTTATTACGAACAAGGACATCCTGATGAGTTTAAGAAAGATGAGGATGCAGTAGAAGAGGCAGAAACGAGCGAGGAGGGTTCTATGGAAACCGTAACGATGAACGAGAATAACTAAGGGTAATAATAATTAAGAGATAAAAAATAATTGCAATGAGCACTGAGACGCATAACGCAGGACACGAGCACGAAGCACACCAT
Organism: uncultured Chitinophagaceae bacterium; assembly: GCA_964389575.1. Lineage (GTDB taxonomy): Bacteria > Bacteroidota > Bacteroidia > Chitinophagales > Chitinophagaceae > JAGNRR01. Next base: position 12,461 of record CAYMFF010000005.1, on the reverse strand, counting down.
GATCACCACGGTGATCATCATCATGAAGAGCACAAGCAACACTTTTTTAATAAGTATGTGTTCAGCATGGACCATAAAATCATCTCTCGTCAGTTTTTGATTACAGGGATGTTTTGGGCAATAGCCGGAGGGTTAATGTCTGTATTTTTTAGATTACAATTAGGTTTCCCTGAAGACACTTTCCAAGTATTATCTGCTTTTTTAGGCGATTGGGCTAAAGGTGGAAAAATGGATCCCGAAATGTATTATGGTTTAGTAACCATTCATGGTACGGTACTTGTTTTCTTTGTACTTACTGCTGGATTAAGTGGAACCTTTTCTAATTTTTTAATCCCATTACAAATTGGAGCACGTGATATGGCGTCGCCGTTTTTAAACATGCTTTCCTATTGGTTCTTCTTTATAGCCGGTGTAGTTATGTTCTGTTCTTTATTTGTTCATACAGGTCCTGCATCTGGTGGTTGGACAACATATCCGCCACTTAGTGCCATGAAGGAAGCTTCTATGGGTTCTGGAATCGGTATGGATTTATGGTTAATTAGTATGGCGCTCTTTATTGTGTCTTCGCTTTTGGGTGGCTTGAATTATATCGTAACGATATTAAATATGCGTACCAAAGGGATGAGCATGAAGCGTTTGCCTCTTACTATTTGGGCATTCTTATTTACAGCGGTGTTGGGTGTACTTTCTTTCCCGGTATTATTATCAGCAGCGGTTTTATTATTATTTGATCGCCATGGCGGTACAAGTTTTTATCTATCAGAAATTTTCATAGGCGGACAAGCCATGCCAAACGTGGGTGGTTCTGCTATTTTATATCAGCATTTATTTTGGTTCTTAGGTCACCCTGAGGTTTACATTATTATGTTACCTGCCATGGGGATGGCATCAGAGATTCTGGCAACGCATGCGCGAAAACCGATTTTCGGATATTTTGCGATGGTAATTTCTATTTTAGGAATTACAGTACTCGCTTTCTTAGTTTGGGCCCACCACATGTTTGTAACTGGTATGAGTCCGTTCTTGGGTGGTGTATTTGTTTTGCTGACGCTCTTAATTGCAATTCCCTCGGCCGTAAAAGTATTTAACTGGATTGTGACTATCTGGAAAGGAAATATTCGATTTACGAATGCAATGCTTTTTGCACTCGGTTTTGTTTCATTATTTATTTCAGGTGGTTTGACAGGAATTTTCTTAGGAAACTCTGCATTGGATATTCACTTGCATGATACGTATTTTGTAGTGGCTCACTTCCACATTGTAATGGGTATCTCGGCTTTCTTCGGAATGTTTGCAGGGGTGTATCATTGGTTCCCTAAAATGTATGGTCGCATGATGAATAAAACATTGGGTTACATTCATTTCTTCATAACTTTTATTGGAGCGTATGTGATTTTCTGGCCTATGCACTACGAAGGTGTTGCGGGTATGCCACGTAGATATTATGATTTCAGTAGTTGGCAGAGTTTTAGCCAATTTGGTGATTTGAATAAAATGATTTCAATCGCTGCGATTATTGTATTCTTTGCCCAATTATTGTTTGTGTTCAATTATTTTGTAAGTATTTGGAAAGGTAAAAAAGTAGAAGGTGATAAACCAAACCCATGGGGTTCTACTACTTTGGAGTGGACCACTGCAGCAGACCCAGGTCACGGAAACTGGCAAGGACCAATTCCTGAAGTACACCGTTGGGCTTATGATTTTAGACCAAACGAAAAAGATGGAACGGACTTTATTATGCAAACCGAACCATTACGAGAAGGTGAAGAAGCACATTAATGTAGAAAACAAATTTTGATACAACAGGAAAAAATAACAGATCACTTTTTAGCGCAGATAGTTCAAAAACTAAAAGACTATCAACAGCTAATGAAACTCAACCTCTCTTTGTTGGTTGTGTTTTCTAGTGTCATTGGATATTTAATAATTCCTGAAGTAGCATTTAATTTGATGAGTGTCGTATTATTATTTGCAGGCGGTTTATTAGTAACTGCAGCTGCAAATGCTACGAATCAATTATTAGAAATTGAAGAAGACCAATTAATGAAGCGCACCGCAGATAGACCATTGGCAGCTGGCCGAATGGGACGAGTGGAAGCCATTGCTTTTGTAATCATTACACTTCTTTTAGGCACAGTAATTTTATATACTCAGTTTACACCTATAGCAGCTTATTTAAGTTTTGCTTCTTATGTTTTATACTCTTTTGTATATACACCACTAAAAAAGAAAACACCGTTCTCAGTTTTGGTTGGAGCAATTCCAGGGTCGCTACCGTGCGTTATTGGTTGGGCTGCTGGTACTGGTTCGATAAATATGCCGGAAGCTTGGGTACTTTTTGCATTTCAGTTTTTTTGGCAGTTTCCTCATTTTTGGGCAATCGCTTGGTTGGGGCATGATGACTATAAAAAAGCTGGTATGAAAATGTTGCCTCAGACTACAAAGGAAAGTAGATATACCGCTTTTCAAACCGTTTTTTATTCTTCCATTCTAATACCCCTGGCAGTATTACCTAAAATATTAGGATTGACTAGCTGGGTTGGAACAATTGTTTTAGGCATAGCCGCAATTTCGTTTATGTGGTTTGCCATTCAGTTTTTCAAAGCAAATAATGATAATAAAGCGCGTAAATTAATGTTTGCGTCTTTTGCATACCTACCTCTGATTCTGTTCACTTTTTTAATTGATAAATTTATTTAAGATGAGTACAATGACGGTAAATACAGAAAGTCCAAAATTGCATCCGCACAAGTTGTTGATGTACATAGCCATTGGAAGTATGACTATGATGTTTGCAGGTTGGATTAGTGCTTATATGGTTCGTGAAGGACAAGGGCGTTGGGATCATATTCAATTGCCTTCGGCATTTTATATTTCTACAGCTTTGATTTTATTAAGCAGTGTAACGGTTTACCTAGCTACAAGAGCACATCGAAAAAAGAACTTCGGAAGTTATAAATTATTTCTAATCGCCACGATTATTTTGGGAGCTTCATTTATCTCTTATCAGATTAGTGGATTCTCTTATATGTACAATGAGATGGATATTCTCTTGAATGGAAATAATGCAGCAGGCGAGTTTACATATGTGATACCTTTTGTGCATGGCATTCATGTTTTGGGAGGAATTATAGCATTGGTAATTATGCTCCTATTGGCTTTTTGGGGAAAAAATAGAAAAAACCCAACGAGCAGTAGAGGTATTGAAATAGCATCAACCTTTTGGCACTTCGTAGATGCCCTGTGGTTATTTATCTTCATATTTTTAATGTACAACCAACAAGGATAAAAGAAAAATATTATGAGTACAGCAGCAGTTGCAAATAAAAGAAATAAATGGATGGGAGGCGAAAGCCCATTCGATATTAGCTATGGTAAAATGATGATGTGGTTTTTCTTGATGTCAGATGCTTTTACATTTGGAGCATTTTTGATATCGTATGGTACCACTCGTTTCTTTAGTAATATATGGCCAGATCCAAATGCCGTATTTTGGTCCTTCCCGATTTTCCAAGATGTAAAAGCTCCTGGTAGTGAAGGATGGCCTTTAATGTTTGTAAGTTTAATGACGTTCATTCTAATCTTAAGCTCAGTAACTATGGTATTAGCCGTGCATGCTGGACACTGCAGAGATAAGAAAGGTGTTGTAAAATGGATGATTTGGACAATACTCGGCGGGATTGCTTTCTTAAGCTGTCAAGCTTATGAGTGGCAACATCTGCTTCACGAAGGTGGCTGGTGGGGTTCATTTAGAGGTGAAGTAGCATTGAGCGAAATTGAACATTTCTTTAAGCATGGCGCGTTTACAGAGTTGGTAACGACTACGGATGCTGGTGCAGCGGCAACTATTCCAGTTGTAGAAGGAGCAGATTCGGCCCACAAATTCTTTAATTTCTTTTTTACGATTACCGGATTTCATGGTTTCCATGTATTCTCTGGAGTAGTAATAAATATTATCATATTAGTAATGACAATTAATGGTGCTTTTGAAAAAAGAGGGCATTACGAGACTATTGAGAAAGCCGGATTGTATTGGCACTTTGTAGATTTAGTTTGGGTATTTGTATTCACTTGTTTTTACTTACTTTAAAAAAATAAAAAATTTAGATTATAATGGGACACTTTAACGATTACGAGGCAGACCAATCAAGATTATACAACGCGCATCACCACGAGGATATAAACAGTCCGGAGAGCAAGGCAAAAGTTGCTCAAATTTGGAAAGTAACTGGAATCTTAACCATCATTACAATAGTAGAGGTATTGTTAGGACTTTATCTTTCTGACAAAATGGGTAACTACCGTTGGGTGTTGAATTTAGGTTTTGTGGTTTTAACTTTGGCCAAAGCGCTTTACATTGTAAGCATTTTTATGCACTTGGGTGATGAGAAAAAAGGTATGAAACTATTGGTTTATGTCCCGTTGACTTTATTCGTATGGTTTATTGTTGCCTTCATGGCAGACGGTGATTGGTGGCTATGGATTAATAATAATCTTGGTTTTCATCACGCATCATAAATATTCCGTTTTGTATTAAGAAATTGAAAGCACTACGCTATAGCGTGGTGCTTTTTTAGTTCATGATTTATGTCATTTATTCTAAGCAGTATTGCGCATAACTTTGATTCATGCGACTTTTTAATTTGAAAACATTACCGGTCTTGATGATTGCCTCTTGTATTTCTAGTTGTTTTACTATTAAAGATAGAGGCGAGTGTGGTTGTGTTCAAGTATCAAAAAGTACTCCTTTACTTTTGCGTACAGATGGCCTTTACAGCGTGTATGATACGACGCCTACCGTCACAGGAGCAAAACCGATGGGTTACTTGAAAATCATAAATCCAATACAAGTAATTAATCAGGATATTATGAACTACACATCGGGTAGTTACATTTGTTACAGCCCATTAAAGTTAACACATTATACCAGTTTGTTTAGTCGGGCATCTAAGCATAAGTGGTTCCATCGGTTAAAATTGGAACGCAATTATTATATAGTGGATAGTTTTTTGCATTTATGCCGGCCTTATGTTTTTACAGTTCGGGGTGGAGGACAAAAACATTATATAGCTCATTTTCAGGGAGAGATAAAAAACAGAGATACAATTATCAATTGGAGAATGGTGCCCCCTTTTCCAACGATTGCCAATTCTAAGAATGGACAGCGTTATAACAATGGATTTAAAACAGAACTAAAACCGAAGCTTCTTTATTTCATACAAAGTGAGGAGTTGTCAAAATTAGATTCGTTATATCGAGTCCATGGTCTATTAAACTAACTAAACTCCCTAAACCAATAAAACCCCAACCCATCTTATCTTTGCTTTATGCAATCATTAAAGGATGGAATCAATTCTATCCGAGAAGAAATAAAAGAAACAGCAGTAGTTAATGCAGAGCAACTGGAGCAGTTTCGGATTAAATTTTTAGGCACCAAAGGCAAGCTGAAAAGTTTGATGGGCGAGATGAAAAATGTGGCTAAAGATCAAAAGCGTGAGGCTGGTCAGATGCTCAACGAGTTTAAGCAATTTGCCGAAGAACGTTTTGAAGAATTAAAAACTCAATTTAAAACAGATGATAATAATGAAGGCGACGCTAGCATAGATTCGACTTTACCAGGTTTGCCAAATGAAACAGGTGCGAGACATCCTTTATCGGTTGTTCAAGAAAAAATGGTTTCCATTTTTGAGCGCATAGGATTTACAGTAGCTGAAGGGCCAGAGATAGAAGATGATTGGCATAATTTTTCTGCTTTAAATTTACCAGAGCATCACCCAGCGCGTGATATGCAGGATACATTTTTTATCAATAAAGAACCAGATTGGGTATTGCGCACGCACACTTCTAGTGTCCAGATTCGGACGATGGAAAAAGGCGTATTACCGATACGTCAAATTTTTCCAGGAAGAGTATATCGCAACGAAACAATAAGTGCACGAGCACACTGTTTCTTTCATCAGATAGAAGGATTATATATAGATGAAAAAGTAAGTTTTGCAGACTTAAAACAAACCTTATATCATTTTGTGCAACAAATGTTTGGTGAAGATGTTAAGGTTCGTTTTCGCCCTTCTTACTTTCCGTTTACAGAGCCCAGTGCTGAGATGGATGTCAGCTGTTTTATTTGTGACAGTAAAGGTTGTAGTGTTTGCAAGCATACTGGTTGGGTGGAAATATTGGGTTGTGGAATGGTGCATCCTAACGTATTAAAAAACACGGGAATTGACCCGGATAAATATTCTGGCTTTGCATTTGGTATGGGAGTGGATAGAACAACCATGTTGCTTTATGGAATTAATGATATCCGTTTACTTAGCGAGAACGATATCCGTTTTTTGAAACAATTTAAATAAATGAAAGTCCTTGTTACTGGCGGCACAGGTTTTATTGGAAGTCATTTAATCGTGTCGCTTTTGTCTAAAGGATATACCGTTCGAGCAATTTATCGAAACGAAAAATCAAAAACCTTATCCTCTTTAGAAAATGATAAAGTAGAATGGGTGAAAGGGGATGTGCTAGATATTCATTCATTAGAAAACGCAATGCAGGAGGTCGATGCTGTTTTTCATTGTGCGGCTATGGTAAGTTTTGATGCCCGTCAGCGTGAACAACTTATGAAAACGAATGTTGAGGGAACGGCTAATGTCGTAAATGTTATGCTGGACAATGGCCTCAAGAAAATAGTGTATTTAAGTTCGGTGGCTGCATTGGGCAGAAATTCTAATTCTGAAAAAATTGACGAAGAAGCAGATTGGGTAAGCAGTAAATTCAATTCACAATATGCCATCAGCAAGTATAAAAGTGAAATGGAAGTTTGGCGAGGCGTTGCTGAGGGCTTACAAGCTGTGGTTGTAAATCCAGGAATCGTTTTGGGTGAAGGCGATTGGAATAAGGGTAGTAATAAATTATTCAAGAATATTCATGATGAGTTTCCTTTTTATACCAACGGTATTACATCATTCGTTGATGTCAAAGATGTAGTGCGGGCTATGGTTTTACTTTTTGAAGAAGAGGTTTTTAATGAGCGTTTTATTCTCAGTGCAGGTACTTTTTCTTACAAGAAAATCTTTGAACTAATGGCATCTGGTTTTAATACAAAGCCCCCTAGCCGAGAAGCTAAGCCATGGATGATCGAATTGGTATGGCGATTTTATGAAGTAAAGAAATGGTTTTCTAGTAAAGAACAAACAATTACTCGTGAAACGGCTAGAAGCGCACAAGCGCAATATGATTATGATAATAGTAAGTTGATTACGTTTTTACCTGGATTTAATTATACAGATATTGAAAAAACTATCAAAAGGACTTGCACTTTTTATATGAAGTAAAGGACAATCCTTTCTCTTAACAGAAACTTGCATTTAAAATCAAACTACTTTCTATATTTTTAGGGAATGAATAGAAAATCATTTCTTAAAAAAACCGGCCTGGCTGTTTTCTCAATGTCTATTGTAGGAAAAGTTATGGAAGCTAGTCCTGGAATTTTTAATTCGGATTGCATCACCACAAATGATATATTAGGCCCGTTTTACAGATCCAATGCGCCTGAAAGAAATGATTTATTGGTAAAAGGTGTTGATGGCGATGTGATAGATATTTCAGGAACTGTTTTTAATGAAGATTGTACTACACCATTGGCAGGTGCCAAAGTAGAAATATGGCATTGTGATACAGACGGAAATTACGATAATGACACAGCCGAATATCGGCATAGAGCAACATCTTATGCTGATTCCGATGGGACATATAGTTTTAAAACCATTATTCCTGGTAAGTATTTAAATGGTAGATTGTATAGACCGGCGCATATTCATTTCAGAGTAAGCGATAAGAATCACCAAGAATTAATTTCACAAATTTATTTTCAAGGTGATCCGCATATAGAAGAAGATCCATGGGCTTCTCGTAAAAAAGCAACGCATAGAATTTTGCCTATTTTTCCTGATTCTATTAAAAGTAGTTTGGCAATCCAATTTGATATTTCTTTAAAGAAATAATTGGGAGATGTTAGAAAAGATGACACTGACTCTTTTTTCATTTTCAAATTGACATTTAAATTTGCATTCGTTTGCAAAGACTGATTTCAATATTTTTTATTTTCGTGTCGCTCAGTGCAGGACAGCATTACTTGATTATTCAGGGTCTTTTTAGGTTGAATCGAGCCAAAATTGCTCGCACGCTTTGTATTGAAAAAGATATCGAAAACTCTTGTTGTAAAGGAAGTTGTCAATTAAAAAAATCATTGGCTAAAGAAAGTTCAAATAATGAGGGCTTCACTGCTGAGAATAAACAAAGTGAGATTATGTTTAGCGAATCTGAGCAGGGGGATAGAAAATGGCCGAAATTTCTAAACGAAAGAGAAAATTATTGGCTTGTTTATGATAGCCAGATAGTTAATGGTATTAACCACCCTATCTTTCAGCCACCAGAGTTTGTTTAACCTTTTTCTGTTAGTTACGCCTTTGGCGTTGAACTTTCAGTCCAAATGAATGGTTGAAAGACGGTTCAAATGAAAAATATATTCTCAAATTATTTAACTAAACAAAAATGACAAGTAACAAATTGTTGCTTTGCTTGTGTTTATTATTTATTGCGAAGATCAGCGTAGCTTGTAATTCTTGTAGTCAATTGTCCATTGCTGGAAGCGGTGGATTAGTACTAAAAAACGTACTAAATAATTACGTTTCACTGCAAATTATGCAAAACTCTTTCGTCAGTAATAATGGTGAACATGAACAAAGTAGCGATAAGCTCTTAAATTATGAGCTTATGATAAAAAAAAGCATAACCAATAAGCTTTATGCATGGGGAGCAATTCCCTATAATAGAAACACACGCAAAATGGAAACTGTAGAATATAGTAGAAATGGCCTAGGAGATATTCGGTTGGGTTTAGATTATAAATTTAATACTATTCAAGTAACTGATTCGTTAACTCTTGTTCCGATTCTCTCTGCTGGAATTAAATCTCCAATGGGGCACTATGAGCACTATATTGTTAGCCAAGGGATGCCAAATAGTTTTAATTTAGGTTCGGGAAGTTGGGGTGCTATTGTAAATCCAATGATACGAATGCGTTATAAAAAACTAGGAGGCGTTCTTTCCGGAACGATTCTTTATCAAGGTAGAAATAAATATGACTATCGATATGGATTGCAAAAAAATCTAACGACAACTATATTTTATAAACTATACGAGAAAAAAAAATGTAAATTGTTACCAATGGCAGGATTTTCATTGGATCACATGCAAAGTGATTCTCCTGAAGTAAAAAAATCAAATCCCTTAACCGGTGGTTATAGTTTTCAGCTACAGTGCGGTCTTACATTGGTAGGTGATCGGCACGTGTTTGCTGCAGAAGTTAGAAACCCATTAAGCCAATCTTATGCAGATAATACTGTTCGTTTAAAGCATATAGTTTCCTTGCGTTATACGTACTTATTAAAAAATCAAAAACAAACAAATATTAAAAAATAAATAAAAATGAAAAATTTAAAATTAATTATTGGAGCACTCATCGTTCTAGGAATCGCTTCTTGTAAAAAGGAATACAAAGTAGCAGAGCCATCAAGTCATGGTGGCCATGGCGATATGATGAACTATGAAGTCATTATTATGAAGCCTGACTCTACCATGAAAATGATGGATAGCAATATGCATATTCATGTAAATTTTAGCGAAGCAAATAATAAAACAGTGCATCACATTAATGTAAAAATTTATCAAATGGATGACCCTACGAATATTATTTATGACATGCCGGGAGATGCTCATGTACATGCTACATCAGGATTGTACGAGTATCATGATGATTTAATTCTATCAGCAGCGAATGGTGCCATAGCACATAAAAATTATATTGTGGAGGCTAAAGTTTGGGGCCATGACGCGGGTGCGCATGAAGTAACTGTCACGCAACAGTTCCACCTTCATCAACTGTAATTCGCATAGTAATCAATAAAAAAAACTCCAAGATCGATCTTGGAGTTTTTTATAATATTTAAAACGAGCATTACAAATAATAACTGTCAACTAAAGTCTTTATAATATCACGTACGATATATAAACTACTCTCAGCTTCTACAAAGTGCGTTTCATTATCTTTTAGGGTAACTACTCTATACTTTGTATTCATAACACCATCTGTGCTGGCTTCTGCAATTTGTTTCCCGTTGTGATTATATATTTTATAGCGGACTACAATTGTTCCTTGGCTAGCGTTTTGCGTTTTTTCAAAACGTGCAATCTCCTTAAAATCTTGCTTCACAGTTTGTCCAAATACTTGAATCATGGCATCCCGATTGCGTTCTAAAAGATTATTTTCTCCAGGATATTGGTTACGTACTTTTTCAGTTCCTAAAGGTCTGCTCACCACATTGCCACCATAATATCTACCCATGAGGGCTGAGATAAAGCGTGCTTCTTTATTTGACTGATAAGCCCCGTCTTTCATTATTCTAGATTTTACAAAGGCCTTAGCTATTTTGTTAGGAAAAGATAAATTACCAGGACATGTACCTTTATTATCAGTTTGTGCAAAAAATATTTCAAAATATTCTTCCTGAGGATTGTCAGGTTTGGGTTCAAAGGAGGCAATTTCTTCGCCACTTGCATCAAATAGTGTGTAGCTTTTTGCAAGTCCACCACTTTTTTCTACAGTGCCTATTTCAGCTCCATTATACATTATTGCTCCAGTTTTTTTATCTACTTTTTGAGCCAGCATGGCTAAGGGTAAAAGTGTTAAAGTAATTAGAATAAATTTTTTCATAATAGACTAAAGTTAGCGATGCCACGCTATATATGGTATAAAACTACAGTTAAAGAAAATTTTTGTTTATTCTAGTGCATACTGCACACTAAAAAACCTCTTGAAACCTGTTTTATTTTTAGAATTCATACGTCTATTTAAGGTAGTCTTTTAAGGATAAAGAAATACATACATGATATTTGAAGGAAATAACAAAGAGTATTTTAAACTAGAAACCATAAAAAACAATGGTTCTATTTCTGATGCAAGAGAGTCTGAGCTTACCTTATTATGGTTCATGACAGACGGCAATAAGCTACGCATAGATTCCACAGAATATACTTTTAATAAATATGATATTGTTTGCTTAACGCATTTTCATAAAGTGGAAGTGCTTCATTTAGACGAGCTTAAACTTTTAAGATGGAATAAGACATTCTATTGTGTATTAAACCATGATAGCGAAGTAGGCTGCAAAGGAGCCCTTTTTTATGGTGCCGCTGCACTGCCTGTTATGAATCCTTCTAAGCAAGAAGTACAAACTTTATCTGCTGTATGGAAAATGCTAGAGCACGAAATGTACTCCCAGGATAGCCTACAACAAGAGATGCTACAAATGATGCTTAAGAGAATTTTAATTTTATCAGCACGTATTTATAAAACACAAGAAAATTATTACTCCATTGATCATGGCAACGTAGATATTATTCGCGAGTACAATTTTATGGTGGAGCAACATTTTAAAGAAAAACATACTGTGGCTGACTATGCTAGTATGCTGAACAAATCACCCAAAACACTTTCAAATTTATTTAAAAAAATAGGAAGCAAATCGCCTTTGCAATATATACATGAAAGAAAAATTTTGGAGGCGCGTAGATTGTTGAGCTATACCGATAAACATGTTTCTGAAATTAGTGATGATTTAGGATTTATAGAAGTACAAGCCTTCAGTCGTTTTTTTAAAAAGCATGAGGCCGTTTCTCCTTTAGAATATAAAAAAAATACAAGGATGGGAAAAATTGATACATCATCAGGAAAAGAAGCCTAACAGCGAGGTGTGTTTCGTCTTGATATTTGCATTGTAAATAATTACAAAACAAACTAAAAAATTAAGACATGCAAAAATTTCAGATTCCAACAAGAGAAGAAGTATCAGAAAATAATCAATCAATTTTCGACAACTTAAAAAAGAACTTAGGTTTTGTGCCAAACCTATATGCGTACTACGCAAAAAATGAAACGGCACTAGGCGACTACCTTGCGTTGCAAAATAGAAAATCGACTTTAAGCTCAAAAGAACGTGAGGTGGTGAACCTAGTAGTAAGTCAATACAACGGTTGCCGCTATTGCCAAAGTGCACATACGGTACTAGGAAAAATGAACGGCTTTACGGAAGAACAAGTTTTAGAAATCAGAACAGGCACTGCAAGCTTTGATGCAAAACTAGATAGTTTGGCAAAATTTACTTTAGCGGCAGCTGAGAACAAAGGTCAAGTGTCAAGCGAGGTGAAGAATGACTTATTCAATGCCGGTTACTCCGAAGCAAATATGATTGACATCGTAATGGTCATTGGAGATAAAATAATTAGTAACTACATACACAACCTTACTGGTTTCGAAATAGATTTTCCGGTGGCAAAGGAGTTAGAAACAGTTGCCTAAAAATATTTTCGAAGGTTTGTTTTAAAAAACCTTCCTGATATGGGTGAAC